>NZ_CP178620.1:2225932-2543923 GCF_047305925.1 Bdellovibrio sp. HCB290
ACTGGATTCAATCACCGAGGTTTGGATTTTAGGGTGCAATTTTTTAAGCGCTAAGGCCGCCAGGTAACCGGCTGTTCCGCCGCCCAGGATTCCGATGGATTTGATTTCTGTGGCTGGATATTTGGAAAAATTCAGGTAACTAAGATCAAAAGCTGTGTCGATTTGCTCGGACAAAGACGCCATGGAAAAACCTCACTTAAGAGGCCCGGTTATCCCATAACGTCGCTTAGGATTCAAAGGTCTTTAAGACTCAAAGAACTTTTGCTGCCATTTTGAGCGGCGCTGGTCCGTTACGCCATATTCGCTAAGTAAAAATTTCTGAACGCTGCCTGCTTTGGACTTCATTTCTTCCAGGGCCGCATTCAAAAAGGTCTCGTGAGCGCCCATCATGTACTGAAATCCTTCCATGGCTTTTCCTGACAGAATCCCCTGAAACTGGGTCATCAGGTTATTACGGAACGGCTCTAGGCCCGTTTGCGTCGTCAGGTAATCCTGCATGACTTGGTTTTCTTCCACACCCAGGCCCAACAACAACAACGCTGTTCCCACACCTGTTCGATCCTTGCCGACAGCGCAGTGCTGAAGCATGCCCTTACCCTGCATTTCGTCCATCACGGCAAACATGCGGTGATAGGCAGAGTTATCGAAAGGTAAAGTGCGATACAATTTTTCCATATACTGTGGAGGAATATTTTCCAGATGTTCTTTGGTAAAAAAGGAACCCAAGTTCGCACTCATGCGATAGGCCACAGGATTGGCTGGACAGTTTTCATAAACCACCCCATCCCACAAAACGTCTTTATCATGAGACGCTTCTGACGGATCACGGAAGTCGATCACATGGCCGATCTTGGTTTGCAGTAAAACGACATCATCACTGGTAAGTTTATTCAAAGCGCCCGAACGAAAAAACTGACCTGATTTAAGCTGATGACCTTGAACAGAAACATGACCGCCTAAATCGCGGAAATTGATGGCACCCGTTAGTTTCAAATTGAACTCCGATTTATTGAATCGCGTAGACGTAAAAGTGACCTTCGCGTAGTTCGTATTTTACATCACTACCCAGAATATCAAAGCCGTATTTCTGGCCCCAGCTCTGCGGAGCTGTTATTGGATCCTGACGCTTTTGAAAGGCTGGACGTGGGTCCAATTCGAGAATGCTGATAATGAGATTGCGAAGATTGTTCGCACCCTCGGGATCACGCTTTTTGATTTCAGCTTCAGCCTCAATGGAAAACACGATATCGGTCCGCTCTATGGGATCACTTGCCCACCCCGCGTTCGCTTCAGGAATGGAGTCTGCGTAGGGAATATAGGGCTTAATATCAAGCACCGGCGTTCCATCAAGAAGATCCACACCGTGAACGTGAATCTCGGGGCCGCCCTTGGCATCGAAATCAATTTTTTCAATTTTTACGGCAGACATACCAATGGGATTTGGTCGGTGCGGAGAGCGCGAAGCCAGCACGCCGACTTTGCGATTCCCACCCAAACGCGGCGGACGAATGCTGGGTTTCCAGTTTTTGCCCCCGTGTTCGTGAAAGACAAAGACGATCCACAAGTGTGAGAATTCTTCCATGCTACGAATGGCCGTCAACAAATCCGGATCAGGAAGAAGTTTAATAATTCCTTTAGCAGGATTCGCAAGACCCGGCTGGCGAGGAATTCCAAATTTATCATGAAAGGGTGTTTGCACATGCCCTATCGCTGAAAATTCAAAACTCTCGCCATGCTTTTGCATTAGTTCTGAACACCAATTTTGATTGGAGCGCCATCGATGTCAGAGTCATCAACGTGTGCACCTTTTGGAGTTGCAGTCATTGGCAGGATATTCAATTTAGCTGTCAAAGTTTCGGAAGTGATCATGTCCTTGTGCGCGTTCAAAGCGTCAAGCAAAGCGCCGTCGCAGGCGATTTCTAGAGTGATTTTGTCATCTAGCTTAAAATCGGCTGTTTTGCGGGCAACTTGGATCTTGCGCATGATTTCGCGAGCCAAACCTTCACGCTCTTGTTCAGGCGTGACTGTTGGATCCACCTCGATCGATACCACTTGGTGCACTGACAAGTTCGCGTTGCCACCTTTAGGGGCTCTGCGGATTTCAACGTCAGCTAGTGTGATCTCTTCACCATCAACCGTAACAGAACCACCCGTTTCAAGTTTCAGGATGCTTTCCAGAGGCAAGGCCATGATGCCTGCGCCCACTGATTTCATCTTAGGTCCTAGGCGTTTACCCAATACTGGGAAGTTTGCCTTGGCAGTTACTTGTACGAATTGGTCTTCGTTCGAGTTGTAAACAACTTTACGGAAGTTCAATTCATCAACGAAGAACGGTTCGAACTTTTTCAAAGTCTCAAGCAACGTTGCACTTCTGTGGATGATTTTGATTTCATTCAATGGGATTTTCGCCTTCACCCCGATTTTTTCACGGTGATTACGACCCAACGTGACCAATGTGTCCATCGCCTTCACCGCTTCTTCAAGCTCTGGACGAAGCATAGAAAGATCTTCTGGTGGGAAGCTTTCCAAATGAACAGAGTCCTTCTTGTTCGGAAGAACTTGTGACAGGTTTTTGTAAGTCACTTCCGACATGAACGGAGCAAACGGCGCCATCAAACGTGACAACGTCACAAGTACTTCATGCAAAGTCTCGTACGCGTAACGTTTTGTTTCAGGCATGCCTTCTTGCCAAAACAACGAACGGTTGAAACGGATGTACGTGTTCGTCAGGTCTTCGATGAATTGAAGTAAATGAGGAACCACGTTGTACAGGCGATAAGCGTCCATCTCTTTGTGAGTGTTCGCGATCAAACCGTTCAAACGGGAAAGAACCCATTGGTCTAAAATATTCGGAGATTTCTTAGCATCGCCTTTTGGCACGAAGCCATCGATGTTCGCGTAGTTCGCGAAGAACGAATAAGAATTCCACCATCTCAATAGGATTTTACGAACGATGTCGTAAACGCCTTTTTCAGAGAATTTCAATTCCTGAGCTTTCACAACTGGAGAGTCGATCAAATACAGACGCAAAGCATCCGCACCATGCTGATTCAATACTTCCATTGGATCAGGATAGTTTTTCAAGCTCTTCGACATCTTACGACCGTCTTCAGCCAACACCAGACCATTCACAACAACGTTTTTGAATGGAGCTTGGTTGAACAAAGCAGTCCCAATGATCGAAAGCGTATAGAACCAACCACGAGTTTGGTCCAAACCTTCAGCAATGAAGTCCGCTGGGAAAGCTTTTTTGAATTCTTCCACATTCGCTTCAGGGAAACCCCACTGCGCGTATGGCATAGAACCCGACTCGAACCAGCAGTCCAAAACGCCATCAACACGTTTAAGTGGTGATTTACCCGTTGGGGAAGGGATCGTGATTTTATCAACGAACTCAATATGAAGATCTTCAACTTTTTGGCCGGATAGTTTTTCAAGCTCCGCACGTGAGCCGATACACATCACTTCGCCTTCTGCATTTCTCCAGATAGGAAGTGGCGTACCCCAGAAACGATTACGAGAGATCGCCCAGTCCCGAGCACCTTCCAACCAGTTACCGAAGCGACCATCACGAAGATGATCCGGAACCCATTGAGTTTGCTTGTTGTTCGCAATTAATTGCTCTTTGATTTTTTCAACAGCCACAAACCATGAAGACACCGCACGATAGATCAGCGGAGTATCAGAACGATAGCAGTATGGGTAACTATGTTGGATAGTATCTTGTTTGAACAAGTTCCCTTTGGCCTTCAAAGCCGCGATGATGTCTTTATCCGCTTCTTTAACGCGCTTACCTTGATAATCCGGAACTTCTGCGGTGAACATACCGTCATCGTCCACTGGGTTTACCAATGGGATGCCAGCTTTCGCACAAGCATAGTAATCTTCCTCACCGAATGCTGGTGCCATATGAACCACACCCGTACCGGATTCAGTCGTTACGTGATCTGAAGTGATAATACGGAACGCACCTTTTTCAGCGCGGTCGCCAAAGTATGGGAATAGAGGTTCGTAAGTCAGACCCACAAGCTCAGAGCCCTTCATCATTTGCAATACTTCAACTTCTTCATCTGGTTTTTTGAACACAGATGGAAGCAGCGCTTGCGCCAGGATCAATTTACGACCTGTCGCTTTTTCTTGAACCTTGACGTAATCCATTTCCACGCCCACAGCCAAAGCCATGTTCGATGGAAGAGTCCAAGGAGTCGTCGTCCAAGCCATCACTGCAGTATCGGGCTGGTTGATGAGTTTAAACATCACCGTGATCGCAGGGTCTTGAACCATTTTATAGTTTTGATTCGCTTCGAAATTTGAAAGCGACGTCGAGATCCCTACAGAGTAAGGAACAACTTTGTAGCCTTCATAGATAAGACCTTTTTTGAAAAGCTCCTGGAACACCCACCACACGGACTGCATGAAAGAAACGTCCATAGTGAAGTATGGATTTTCCATATCCACCCAACGACCGACTCTGCGTACAGTTGTTTTCCACTCAGTCGAGTAGCGTTTTACAATCGAGCGACAAGCGTCGTTGTATTCAGCCACACCCATTTTGAAAACGTCTTTGCGGGATTCAATTTTATGAGTCTTGTTGATTTCGTACTCTACCGGAAGACCGTGGCAGTCCCAACCGAAACGACGAGGCACTGTGTAGCCCTTCATCGTCCAGTAACGAGGAACAACGTCTTTCAAAACACCGGCAAGTAAATGCCCGTAGTGAGGAAGACCTGTCGCAAACGGAGGACCGTCATAGAAGCTGTATGTTTTTTTGCCTTTAGGATCCAAAGTTTGTTGAAAAATCTTTTGTTGATCCCAGAAATCAAGAATGCCCTCTTCTTGCTTGGCAAGTTGGACATCAGGTTTTACAGCGCTATAAGGAGTCTTTTGGGTGTCTTTTGCATTCGTCATAGGTAGTTAAGATTTATCAGGTTTTCCCTGATCTTGCATCTCTTCAGGACTATAGAAAGAGCGAATGCGCTGCGCATCAAGACTCTTTTCTTTATCGAACAGGAGTATAACAGATCTATGCAACACTCAGAATCCTCCCCGACCGTCCCCGCAAGAACCATCACTCTGCTTTTAGGCTTCACTGTGGGGATTATCGCCGCAAATCTGTACTATGCACAGCCCTTGGTAGCTCTGATCAGTCAGTCGCTGGGAATTCAGACTTCGTCCGCGGGCCTGGTTGTGACGCTGACTCAGATTGGCTATGGCCTGGGAGTTTTGTTTTTAGTCCCCCTGGGGGATCTGGTTGAAAACAAAAAGCTGATTCTGACCCTAATGGGCCTGACCATCCTGGCTCTTTTGGCTTTGGGAGTGGCTACTCACGTCGCACCTTATTTTTCCGCCGCTTTGATTTTGGGAGTCGGCACTTCCGCAGTGCAGATCGTCGTTCCCTATGCCGCCCACATGACTGCAGAATCACACAGGGGACGTGTGGTCGGTAGCCTGATGAGTGGCTTGATGTTAGGGATCATGCTAAGCCGCCCGATTTCAAGTTTACTGACGGATATGTTTTCCTGGCATGCGGTGTTTTTTCTGTCAGCGACACTGATGCTGGTGATGGCGGTGATTCTGTACCGCTTTTTGCCACAGCGAAAACCCGAATCACAAAGTTTGCACTACGGTGCTTTATTAGCCTCGATGGGCAGACTCCTAATTCACACGCCGGTATTACGTCGGCGCGGTGTTTATCAGGCCTGCATGTTCGGCGCTTTTAGCTTATTTTGGACCGCGGTGCCGCTGTACTTGATGAGTCCGACCTATCACCTGTCCCAATCAGCGATAGCGTTATTCGCGTTTGCTGGCGTTGCTGGAGCGATCTCTGCACCCTACGCAGGAAAGCTTGCTGACCGCGGCTTTACCACGCAGGCCACGATCGTCGCGATGTTATCTGTGATCGCGTCCTTTGGCGTGACTCACTTGCTAGAGCCGGGATCATTCAAAGCTTTGGGAGTTTTGGTTTTTTCAGCAATTCTATTGGATGCAGGCATCACAGCCACTTTAGTCTTAGGGCAAAGAGCGATTTTTTCCCTTAGCCCGGAATATCGTGGACGTCTGAATGGACTTTATGTCGCAATTATTTTCGTCGGCGGCTCCATTGGCTCCTATGCAGGAGCCTGGGCCTACTCGAAGGGTGGTTGGGATTTAACAACCAAAGTGGGAGCTTTATTTCCGGCAATCGCATTGGTTTACTTTTTAACCGAGTGGATCACCGGATTTCGCAAAAAATAATCTACTTCTGGTCGCTGGATTTGATTGTGAAGATCAAGCGTGTAAGTTCCGCAAACTCCGCTTCAGTCATGTTCTTAACTTCATTTGCCAAGATCATTCCGTTAAGCAAACGAATGCCCTCTGAAGAGCGTGGTGCCTTACCACGGGTCAAAGCCACGCGATAGATCACCTCGTGAAGAATGGCCGCCGCACGATCCTGGCTATTCAAAGCCTTCCAATAGAAACTATTGATCGTGTACAGGGATTTCTTCGGATATGACACCGGCTTTTGCACCACCAATAACTCCAAAGAGCAATTCTTGCTTGGTAAAACCACAACTCCGGCGTCATCCAGAACATTCGGCAAATAGCCTTTTACGAAGTTTGCTTCCTCATAGAAGGAATTCACGTGAGCTGATAAAGTTGCATAAAGAAATGGATGCAATTTTTCAATGCGTTTCAGGTAAGTCAGTGCAAGAATAACTTCATCAGGGATTTGGGACTTGTTGGGCAAATCAAGCGGCGCCAACTCCCACTGCCAGCCATAGCGCAAATCCAATTCAAAGCGATCATAGAAACCCACAACCCGATTTCCACAGATCACGACATTTCCCGCATTACCCACAAATGTCCACGCATGACTTAACGCTGGCAAAGCCAACAAACCTACAAACAAAAGACTCTTCACTAAGTTTCTCATTTCTATCTACCTTCCGGATACCGTTACAGGTACCAATTGAACTGCCAGGCTGTACACTTCCGTTGTGTCGCCTTTATCCATTAACTCGGCCATGCGCACATTGAAATCCAAAATAATTTTTTTAGCTTTTGCCAGATTCTTTACATTCGCCGGAAACACCATACTGGTGATACTACGGGTATCCACCGGATCGCGATGCAACGATGTCACAGAACGCCCGATCATCTGACGATGAAATTCACGCATCACTTCTGAAGGCACTTCAGTCGGCGCGCTGACGTTGGTGTATGCCGGAACAAACTTTCCACCTTCATCCACAATCAAACCCGCATCCAAAAGGCGACTCAGGGCACCTTCTGCTTGAAGCATAGAGATCTCCAAACGATTCACTATACTATTGATCGTGTGATCAAAGCCTTTCGTGGATATCAAATTGAAGATTGCCAGATGCTCCCAGTCCGAAATAATCGCAAATTCATCTTTTGAAATAGAGCGCAGAGTGCTTGTCGGTTGCGCCTTTGCCGTGGCAATCAGGGATTGCATGCGCTCTTTGTCTTCAGGAGCCAGCTTCAGTAGCTCAGCGATACGTTCGGTGACTTTTGACCCTGGAATGTAACGCCCATGGATCAACTCCCACAGACGACCTTGCGTCAGCGAAAGATCGCGAGCAAATGCACGCATTGAGTATTTAGGATTCTTTCGCCTGCGGGCCAAAAAAATCTCGTTAAAGAAGTTCGAAAGCTCTGATGTTTTTTTCATTGAAGTGTTCCCCATGGCGAAAAAAACTATTTCAATAATGTAACCGGCGCAATGCTCTTGCCGTGGTGCTCTGACTCCAATGGAGTCGTAAATTTAAGAGGAAACGCCATCAGAACACACGTGGAATGTGGTGGAATATCTAGAACTTGGAGCTTGCTGTCAATATCTTGTTTGGATTTTAATCCCGTTGGAGTCACGGTTCTCACGTAACTCCAGACAGCAGAATTATGGATTGTGAACTTTGGAAATTTCAAGCTCACGGAAAGCTTGGGTGACTTCGTCGTAGAACGACAAATGTCCGTTTTCCAGGTCAAAATAAACACCGATCAATTGCAGACCACGGTTTTTCACCGCGAAATCAATGAACGGGAATGTTCTTAAATTATCCAATGACGTAACGATGGAAGTTTTCTCGCACTCGCGGCACTGCTGATCCAGATCACTGTGAGCGTGCGCTGCCAGAACTCGGTTTTTAGCGTCTTCAGCAATACTCATCCACTGTTGAACGAAACCACCTTCGCGAATCACTTCTGGCTGGAATAGAGAGCGAATACCACCGCACTGACGGTGACCCAGAATAACGATGTTCTCGACCTGCAGATTTACGACAGCAAATTCGATGGCGGCGGAAACCCCGTGAAAACCACGGTCAGACTCGAATGGCGGCACCAGATTGGCCACGTTGCGAACGACGAAGAACTCCCCCGGCGAAGATGAGAAAAGAATCGCTGGATCCACGCGGGAATCACTGCAGGCGATCATCAACGTTTTGGGACTTTGACCAGTGGACAGACTATCGTACACAGAGTGCTGCTGCTCTTCCTTAAAGAAGCGCTCGCGGAATCTGCGGAACCCGACCATCATTTTCAAAATTTCTTTTTTGGTAAGAAGAGATTCTTGCGTCATGGGATAATGCTTTAATCCCAAGAGAGGAATTGTACAATTTGGGCTTTGCATTCTGACGCATGGCATTGCGTCAGAATGCATGAAGGTGGGGCTGAGCCTTAAGTTCCAGAGCGAGCAACGTAATCGAACATTTCTTTGCGGCCACCAAAGGTGCATTTTCCATCACTGCAGTTACGGGTCGCACACTTGCCCCGCAGAGTTTCGGGGGCATTTTGATCTGTCTTAGCGACACATACTTTTTTGAAGCCGTCTGCTGCAGCCACCGTTGAGGCCGGCTTGCGCGGCTTTGGGGAAGACGCTCCTTTAGTTGGGCCCGAATCTGCTTTCAAGGTCACGTTGATTGGAGCGGGCTCTGCCGGTTCCTGAGAAACGGCTTTAGGTGGAGCTTTTTTAACCACAGGTTCTGGCTTTTCCGGCATCTTTGGCAACTCGGCCATTGGATCCACATCCAGTTCCTGAGCTTCCGCCTTTATAGCACCTTTGCCTTTTTTCTTTTTAAACTTGGCGATTTTTTTCGGTGCAGGAGCTGCATCGTCTTCTTCTTCAGCGAAGTGTTTCGCACGAACTAGCTCGGAGTACTGATCCAGCACCGCGATTTCTCCACGAACCTGGCAGTCGTTATTGGAACCCTTGGTGCAGATTCGCTCCACACACTTGCCACGCAAACTGGCCAGGGCGTTGCGATTGGTCTGACCAATACAACGCGTGATCACGATCTCATTTTTTTCATTAGTGCGTTCGGCTTTGCACATATCCTGTTTGTCGCCGTCAGCAAAACAGCTGGCTACGATTTCTGGTTCTTTTACTACAGGCTTTTGCGCACAGCCCACGGCAAGAAGGGCCAATAGTACAACAACGTGCTTTTTCAATGGATTCCCCTTTTGGTGTCTGAATCTAAATTTAGCAAAATCTGCTATGTGAGGTAAAGTACAGAGAACCTTCGAATTCAAACTGAGACTAAAATAGAGTTCCTTACGCCTTGTTCCCTTGGGCGGATCTATAAACAAATTATTTCGACTTAATAACCTCTATATTGGCTATTAAAAGCACCACAACTTATTCCCAACACTTGAAAGGTGTTGCATACTGAAAGGCATGAAACATGTACTGGTCACAGGCTTTGAGCCCTTCGGCGATCAAGCCATCAACCCTTCTGAAAAACTCGCTTTGGCGTTGGCGCAGAACCTGCCACAAGTGACCTCCCTGATACTACCGGTGGAGTTTGAGCTGGCGTTCACAGAGCTGGAAAAATTTTGGGATACCGGGGATTTTAAAGCTGTGATTTTATTGGGCCAAGCCGGCGGTCGCAGTCATATTTGCCTTGAGCGCTATGCCCACAATTGGATGGAGAATAAAAAACCAGACCACAGAAATCCTGCCATCCCTGCTCGCTCCATAAGTGCTTCCGCTCCCGCTGCATTGATGACCCCTTTGGCGGTAGAGGAACTTCGCGATACTTTGAACGACATCCATCAAAATCCAAAACAGGAACAGGCTCCGGTGAGTGTGACCCTGTCGGCCGGAAGCTATGTCTGCAACTATGTCTACTTCCGGGCACTCGAAAAAATAAAAAATATCCCGGTCCTCTTTGTGCATCTTCCCTATTTTCCGGAGCAGACGTCCGCGACGGCTCCAGCTCCGAGCATGGACTTCAACAGTCAATTGGCGATTCTTTCTTCTCTGATTCAGCAACTCGCAAAAAAATAGATTGCTGAGCACTCCTTCCCACCCCTAGACTTAACAGAGGTTTTTTTAAAACCTGGGGAAGAGTTATGGCTAAAAAAAGACGTTGGGTTATTAAGGCTGGCAGTAAAATGGTTTGTGACGGTGGACCGCTTTTAATGCGTGCCTGGATGTTACAAGTGGCTCAGCTAAAAAAGAAATATGGCATTGAAGTGATTTGGGTCACTTCGGGAGCCATCGCTTGGGCCGTGGCCCGCACCAATTTCAAAGTCGCAAAAAGAACGCTTCCGCAAAAGCAGGCTCTGAGTGCTATCGGTCAGCCTTTGGTCATGGATCAATACGTTTTGGCTTTGCAGTCCGCAAATCTTTTAGGTTCCCAGGTTTTACTGACTGCAGGTGACATGAAGGATCCGGTTCGCAGCAAGAATCTGCAAAACACCCTGACGGAACTTTTAAAATGGAAAGTCATTCCGATTTTGAATGAAAACGATGCGGTAGCCACAGAGGAAATCAAATTCGGTGACAATGACTCTTTGGCGGCAAAAGTGGCTGTCATGATGAAAGCCGAGCGCGTGGTTTTAATGACCGATGTAGAGGGGCTGTTTGACTCGGACCCGAATAAAAACCCCGACGCCACTTTGATTCGCTATCGTCCGAAAGTGACGAAGGCAGAATTTACTCTGGCAGATCGTAAATCGGTTTCAAAAGTGGGTACCGGCGGGATGTATTCAAAACTTCTGGCGGCGGAAACGGCCGGCAAGAATAAAATTATCACTCACCTGGTGCGCGGTGACGTTCCTAATAATCTTTTGCACATCGCTCAGGGCGACAGCATCGGAACACAATTTGGGGGACGCCATGAACTCTCTAAATGATCAGACGTTGCTGGATCTGCGTGCGGCTGCCCGATCTCAGCGCAAGATTTCAAGTATCGCAAAAAATCAGGCTTTACTAAAGATTGCAGAACGCTTGGCAAGCTCAGCCAAGGAAATTATTGAAGAAAACAAAAAAGATCTGGCGGCTTTACCTGCTGATACCGCCGCAGCCTTTCGTGATCGTCTGACTCTGAATGCAGAACGCATCGATGGGATGATCGAAAGCCTTAAACAGGTGGCAGCCCTTCCCGACCCTGTGGGCGAGTTGATTGAGCAATCCACTTTGAAGAACGGTCTTTTGCTAAAAAAGGTCCGTGCCCCACTGGGTGTGATCTTTATGATTTTTGAATCACGGCCCAACGTGATTCTGGAAGCCTTCTCTTTGGCGTTTAAATCTGGAAACGTGATTCTTTTGCGCGGCGGTTCTGAATCCAAATACAGTGCTGCCATCATCTATCGCCTGATGCGCGAAAGCCTTGGTGCCAGCGGTTTTGCACAAGCTCCATTTCACGGCGTGGAGGATTACGATCGCGCCTTGGTCGAGAAGCTATTAAAGCGTAAAGACATGATCGACATCGTGGTTCCCCGTGGTGGCGACAAGTTGATCGACTACGTTCAGCGCACAGCTTTGATGCCGATTATTAAAAATGACCGGGGCATGTGCCACACTTACGTTGCGGAAGACGCGGATCTTACGATGGCGGCTAAAATTGTTGCCAATGCAAAAACGCAAAGACCTGGGGTCTGCAATGCTTTGGAAACAGTTCTGGTGAATGAAAAAGTGGCGGCGCAGTTCCTGCCCCTGCTTTATCAGGAAACCAGTGGCAAGAACCTGCAATGGCACGCTGACGCTGCTTCATTGACGATACTAAAAGGTCAAGCGCGTGTAACTCCTGCGAACCCAGAGGACTGGGATACAGAGTACCTTGATCTGATCATGAATTGTCGGGTTGTGAAAAATCTGGATGAAGCTATCGCACATATTGAAAAGCATGGCAGCAAGCATTCCGAAGCCATCATCACAGCTTCTGAAGAAAAGGCGCGCACTTTTCAACAGGACATCGATGCGGCTGCGGTTTACTGGAATGCTTCGACACGATTTACCGATGGCTTTGAATTTGGATTGGGTGGCGAACTGGGTATCAGCACTCAAAAACTTCATGTGCGTGGTCCGGTGGGCTTGCGCGAACTGACCAATGCCCGCTGGTTGGTGGATGGTCACGGTCAAACCCGTGGTTAATACCCGCGGAAAAACCACGCTTTGAATGGTGACGAAATGACCAAGGCCGCAGAACAGCTCGAAGCAACAGCTCCATCCAACACTTTCAGATAGATAGTTCCGACCTGACTGAATCTGACGTTTGTATAAACCTGATTGCCCGCTGATAATCCGCCACTGGCTGACAAACCTACCACTGTGGATGTACATGCAGCGTCGGAATATGCCCAAAGAGTCGCACCTGTTGTCAGTGTCTTGTCATTTCCATAAGAATCAAGACCACCAATAGTGATGGCAGGGCTCGAAAAATTGGTGTTAGTATATCCCGTCGTTGGAGGACTAACATCCCAGTTGTAACTCGCGAGTGCCCCGGCAGTGATCGTAAAATTCGATGAACAGCCCGCCGTCAATCCCGTAGCGAAAGCACGCAATCGAACTGCCTGCGCTTTCGTAAATGACATCCCAGATCCTGTCACTTCCCCACTTGAGGCAGTGTAAGGGCCCGCACCAGTAAAGGTGCCTCCCGTCACACTGGCGGCCCCTGCGCAGCCACCACTGGTTGCGACCACAACAAAGGATACGGAGTTCGTAGCTGTGGTCACAGGATTATTCCAGGTATCCTGAATTTGCACCACCGGCTGCGGCGAAAAATTCGCACCGGCCGCGGCTCCGCCAGGATTCGTGGTAAAGACAAGTTTCGAAGCAGCACCGGGAGTGATTGCAAAAACTGCCGAGCAGCCAGTTGCCGTGATTCCAGAATTAGTGGAACTTGCTTTTAAATAAAAATTCCCCGCCGTCGTATAGTTCACTAATGAAAACGAAGTGACCCCTGCAGTATTGGAACTTGAACTCGAGATTGTGCCAACGTACGTCGCGCAACTTGCATCAGAATATACTGAAATCGTAGAAGCGTTGGCCATAGTATCCACGACACCATCTGCATCTCTGGCTTCAACCAGCGGATTTCTGGACATATTCACGCCTGCCTGCGTAGTATCTGCCGGCTGCGTAGTAAAAACCAATTGCGTCGCAACCGCCCCGCCCACTAACAACTGCACACACGGTGTTTTTAACGCCCCAGCCACACCCTGGACATAAATGGTTTGTGAAGTGTTATGGAATACTCCAGCAAAAAGCCCGACACCATTGATGGGTGAAAACTGCAATGGATTGTCAGCATTGGAATTTGTCAAAGTGCCAGACGCGGGAGTCGTACAAGCCGCATCGGAAAAGGCACTTAACGTGACAGTCGAGGAAAAGTTCTTATCAATTTTACCAGAACCATCCACTCCCACCACCATGGGGGCTGGATTCAGCACGACATTCTTGCGGACTGAGGTCTGCAGGGTTTGCATGAAGCTCAGTGCAGTCGCTGTCGTTGAAGTCACAACTCCAGGAAATGATCCCGCGGCCCCTGCAGCAAAGCCACCACCGCCTGTCACTGTGACATTGGCCGTAGTGAAACTCCAGGTTCCTGCAGTAATGTAAATGCGTCCGCCGCCGCCGCCGCCACGCATACTTGAAGCGACTCCGCCATTCGCACGGATATAGCCTGAACCTTGCACCGTTCCCGCGGTGATCGAGACCGAACCACCAGAACCGGCACCCACATAAGAGGTTCCATTCACCCCATTCGCACTGATGGTGCCATCGTTTTGAATAATACCCGGAACAACCAGAATAATTGCACCGCCACCGGCGGAACCAATAATATCGGTTGCAGAACCTGTGGTCGAATTACCACCACTGGATCCAATGTGATACGGATTGATGACAAAGCCATAAGTGGAACCGCCACTGCCATTATTACCATTACCACCGGCACCACCATAACCACCACCACCACCAGCAGCGTTTCCAATACCACCGGCACCGGGACCCAGGCCGTTGTTGTACCCCATACCATTAGCATTCAAAGATGATCCAGCCCCCACGGTGACTGATGCTGCGGAGACAACATAGCCAACACCCAAAAGCGTGTTGCTGCCCATTACCAGGTTTCCACTGCTGCTAAGATTGATTGCGCCAGTAACCAGTAAATTCCCATTCACAGTTAATTGTGCACCGGAGCCCGAAACAGTGACCGATGCCGGAAACAAATCTCCATTTACAATCAACGAACAAGCCGCTGTCACTGAAATATTTGAAACCGAACTCAAAACACTGGCATCCAGAGTGATCGTTTGTGAACTGCAATTATATAAACCACTTGATCTATCCACCATCACAGCAGATCCATTCGCTGCGGTACCGGACTTGTTCGCAACAGGCACAGCCCCCGTATAGGTTTTTGCAGAGTATTCAATGTAAATTCGACCACCGCCGGCGCCACCGCTGGTTGTAGCCCCGCCGTAAGCACCACCATTCGCGGTAATAACACCTGTCCCGGCCCCAGCCCAGGTTCCCGCATCAATCCAAATGGAACCACCAGCGCCCGCAGCAGTCCACGCGTCACCTGAAATCGCTGAACCATCCGAAGACAGAGTTCCTGAAACAGTCATTGTTCCGGCAACCACAAACTTGACGGCTCCACCACCATAACCACCACCGCTTCCACCATTTCTTCCGCCACCAGAACCAAATGTAGTGGGAGCTATGGGATTACCATAAGCAGCGGCTGGCGTACTCCCTGCACCCACTCCTCCATGACTCGCCCCCGTCGCACTTGTACCATTCGTCCCAGCACCCGGGCCACTTGCACCTGCAAACCCCAATGCTGTTACTGTGGCTGTTACACCTGCTGGAATCGTAATATCATTATACGTATAGGTGCCATTCGAAAGAGTGGAGTTTACAACAACGATCATACTTGTTGGCGCCGACTTCTTGACGACAATTCCAGAGCCATAAAGGGCTGTACCACCACCGCCTGTAACATCCCAAGAACCGCTGTGAGTGTTTGAAGTTTGATAAGCCAGATAAATACGGCCACCGGAACCGGCCCCTGCGCCAGCGCCGCCGCCGGCGCCTCCTTTGGCACTCAATGCACCTGAGCCGGTGATTGTGTCGCCTTCAATCCAAATACTTCCACCGGAGCCACCGCCGTCCCAAGCTGTTCCATTGGCTCCACCAATAACGTTGATGGCGCCGCCAATGTTAACGCTTCCGGTAGCTACAATTTTAATAGCGCCGCCACCAGATCCGCCCGTGCCCCCACCTGTGCCCCCACCCGACCCTAAGGCAGTAGGCTCGATCGCCGAGCCATAGGCAACCGTAGGTGGCAATGAATTAGTACCCCCACCCCAACCGCCCAGGCCTCCATGGCTGGCGCCAGAGCCGGAGCTACTGGCTCGGCCCGCACCCGGTCCCGCTTGCGATCCAAACCCCCGTGAAGTTCCATTGATTGTTCCTAAATGATTTACAGAGGCAGCAAAAATAATCACACCACTACCTTCAGTGGTTGAGGTATTTCCTGAGATCGTAACAGTCACACCTGAGTTGATTGTAAGATTATTGAAAGTATAAGTTCCGGCTGGCAGAGTACCATTCGTGGTGAACTCGATATCACCATAGGTGCCAGGAGAATTGGCATAGTTCCACGCAACTGCGAAGGCGTTACCCCCACAAGCAATAACCAGGATAAATATGAAACGTGCAACTTGCGAAATCATCACATAACATATCGGAATTATGCGAGTAAAAATTAGGTCATATGATCTAAACATGTATCAGTGTGATACAGTTTATTCAAAAACATTCGCCTTTGATCCAGTGGTGCACTATTGTAAACAAAAATTTTTATGGGTTAAAAACCAATACCAAATAAACGAAGAACAGCACCAGATGCACGGTCCCCTCAAGCAGCGTTGTTCTTCTATTCGAGAACGTCAACGTACTGAGGATCAGTGTCATACCCAACAAAGTGATTTCGCGCGGAGCAAGCCCCAGCACGACAGTTTGTCCTGTGATAATTCCGATTGCCAAAATCACCGGCACGGTCAGGCCGACGGTTGAGGTCGCAGCACCCAAGCACAAATTAATGGTTCGTTGCAGATCATTGCGGGCGACAGCTTTCAAAGCACTGATACCTTCTGGCGCAAACACCACGGCGGCAACAACCACCCCGCCCAAGGCAAGCGGCAGATTCAATGCTTTGATTTCGGCATCCAGAATTTTTGCCAATCCTTTTGAAAGAAGAACGATGGGCAAAATATTCGCCAACAACAAAATCACGTGTTTGCGCATTTCTTTCCAATTGATCGGTGGTCGTGGCGCATCGACGTCCTCATCCACCTTGCCTTCAATTTGATGCACATAAAAGGCACGATGACGACCGGTTTGCGTGATCAGGAAAACACCGTACAGTGCAATCGAAAACACCGAGAAATAAGTGGACTGCCAAAACGACAACGTACCCTCACCAGTTGAAGTCGTAAAATTGGGTAAGATCAGCGCAATAGAGGTCAATGGAATCAGCACTGACAAATACGAAGCGGCCCCTTGGAGATTAAAAGATTGTTCGCGGTGTTTTAGTCCGCCAATGAAGAGTCCCAAACCGACGACACCGTTCATTACGATCATCAAAACCGCAAACATGGTGTCACGCCCCATAGTAGGTGCAGCTCCCGATCCCAACATCACGGCACCGACCAGTGCGACCTCGATAATAACAATTGATAATGTCAGAATTAAAGTTCCATAGGGTTCACCCAGAACTTCCGCAAGTACTTCGGCCTCATGAACAACTCCGAAGGCGGCCCACAAAATGACTGCAAAAAACAGAACGAACAAAACGCCCAATGCGAGCGGCGATGTTACGGTAGTCATCCACGAGGACAAAAACACGAAATACACAAGAACGGTTACCCAAGAAGTGAACAGGCGCATACTAGAAAGATTCATCACGGCAACTCTCCTGGTTTGAAAAATGTACTTTTTCATTTCCAAGAAAGCAGTGAGTTATGTCAAGTCATTCCTTACTAGAACATCACGTTCATCGAAAGAAAACTTGAACTGTCCTGATGAAAGCACCTCCTTGAGTGCGTTTCCGTTTTCAGTTAGTCTTTTGAAACAGAAAAGGAATTATTATGCGCGCAAAGGTTCACAGAATTGATGGTCATCATTTTAAATTTGAAGTTCGCGGAATGCAGGGTGACCTGGATGTGGCCATTGCTGATGCAAAGTCAGTGGGACCAAGTCCGAAAGAGCTGGTACTGGCAGCATTGTGTGGCTGCACCGGAACTGACGTTGTGGATTTGATGACAAAGTTTCAGGTGCAGTATGAAAGTTTTAATTTGGAAGCACGCGCTGGCCTCACCGAAAAGCATCCCAAGATATTCACGCAGATTGATTTAACATATTCAGTAAAAGGACCGGCAGTTGATGCTGCCCAAGTGGCGGAAGCCGCGAAACGCTCCACGCATCAGTACAGCGGCACGGCGGCGATGCTGTCCAAAGCAGTTCCAATATTTTATACGGTTCAGGTCAATGGAGAGACCGTTGCCACAGGACAAGCGCAATTTGCTTAATTGGTTATTCGATTGAAACTACAGACGATGAGCTGGAGCTCACTTGAACAACGATTGTTTTTGATTCTTGTTGAGCTCTGTACTCTGCGGAAGCACTGATAAGTGCATATCCACCCAGCATCATAACTACCAAAAGACTCAAGGAAATGATTTTCAGAGTTTTCATGCCTCTTAGTATACCGGGGCTTAAAGCCACTCGAAATCATGTTCTCAATTCGGGACAAATTATTCAGAAGTGACCAAAACTTGTCAGATATTTTCTACAAACTCCCCTCTCAAATCCAATAGAGGCCAGTACTGTAATTCGCCACAATTCCACCACTCTTCGGTGACTTCCCGTCACTCACTTTTAAACTATTCCTTACTAGGGGGACAATGTGGAACTTAAAGATCATGTGATCATAGTAACTGGAGCGGCCAGTGGTATTGGTCGCGAAACGGCGGTGGTGCTTGCTAAAAAAGGAGCCAAGGTTTTGTGCGCAGACTTTAATGACAAGGGCGCCGAGAAAACCTCTGAAGAGCTGCGTGAAATCGGAGTTCAGTCCCACTCGTTTAAAGTGGATGTTTCAAAAGCTGATCAGGTTAAAGAGATGGTGGACTTCGCTGTCGAAAAATTAGGATCCCTGCATGGCATCTTCAACAATGCCGGCATCGGCTTGGTGAAACCTTTTTTGGAAATGGATCCGGCCTCCTATTTAAAAGTGATCGAAGTGGATCAACACAGTGTTTACTATGGAATGTATTACGCTGCTAAAAAGATGGTGCAATTGGGGACCAAAGGCACCTTTGTTAACACAGCTTCGATTTATGGAACGATGGCTGCCGAAGGAAGTTTTAACTACAACGCCGCAAAAGCTGCGGTCGTGATGATGAGTAAAACGGCGGCCCTGGAACTTGCCTCCCATGGCATTCGCGTGGTCGGCGTGGCACCAGGCTTCATCAACACTCCGATTTTAGGCGACGACAAAGCGATGAAAGACATGCTGGCAAAACAACACATGCACAATCGACTGATCGAACCAGAAAAAGTTGCGAGTGTGGTGGCGTTTTTATTCACCGATGCTGCCCAAGCTATCAACGGAACCACCGTTCCGGTCGACGATGGCTTTCTGGTGTTTAAAAAGTAAACAGCGTAGGCCCTCTAGCGCCAAAGGCCTATTTTTAAGTCTTCAGTTCGAACATATGCGACCTCCGACCGTCCCTCTGTGGCCTGGGAATCGCACTTATGCTAACTGATGAGAAATCTTCGCAGCCTTCTACTATTGTTGACAGCCCTTACCTCGATCACGGCCCATGCTTTTGTGGAGCTGGAAACCCGTACGGCCTTGGATGTTGAAGGTGGCAAACTCTCGCCATTTTGGGCGCAGGAGTATGTGGGCGCGGATCTTGTCAAAGAAGAGCTTAGGAAAATTCCGGGCCTCTCCCCTGTGCCGTTTTCGATTCTGGATAATGGTTTTGAAAAAGCCCATATCCAATTGAATCATGAAATTCAAGTCGATGGCGAAGCAGATCGCGGCCGACATATGACTGCCAATCACGGAACCAATGTTGCCAACATCATCAATGGCCCGGGCATGATCTCGATGTCTGAACTGGTCGACTATGTTCAGTTGCGCAAGGTTTACCCAGGCGCATTTTATATCAACGCCATTGATGAAATTCGCAAGATGGCAACGCCTCCGCAAATCATTTCCAATTCCATGGGATGGCCCGATGAGCGCCTGACTCGAATGGCTGAAGAAATGGATGCAAAAGGCATCATCTGGGTATTTGCCGCAGGTAATGATCATCCAGAACCTGTTGATGACTTCGAGCGCACCTCCGCTGTGATTTCTGTGGGCTCATACTCTCCCCGCGGCTTGCAAACTGTTTACTCCCAGGAATCCTCGGAACTCGACATTCTGGCACCGGCCGATGACTATCAAGCTTCAATCAACGGACGTGGCGAGCAAGGGCTATTTGGCGCAACCAGTGGCGCGACTCCAATGGTGTCTGGCACTGTGGCAAACCTAAAAGCACTCCTTCCAACTTTGAATCGCCGTGATGCCGAGTTGATTTTGAAAAGAACGGCGCTGCGTTCTTTTCACCAGCTTTACTCGAAAACCAACAAAGCAGGTTTGCTGAATTCCTACAAGGCCGTGCAAGTGGCTATTCGCATTCGCCAGGCCTGCGCTAGCGATGCCGCGTGTGTCCGCAAAGAAATCGACAATAAGACCAACTATAAATTCTCGGTAGTTGCGATGAGCCCGAACACTCTGCAGGTTTGCGCGGACAGATCGATCCAGCTTCAACAACAGGATATGCAGATCTTGCGAAAAAACTTTTTCTTAAGTTCCCGGGATTCACGTTTTGCAGAACTACTCTCCTGCGCCTACCGCAACGAAGGTTATTCAATTAACGCCGATTATTACGATACATTGAAGCTTATCCAGACCCAACCCGCTTTGGTTCAAAAGAAGATTCAACAACAAGCCGTACTTGCAGTAGAGCATGACTACTCGAACAGTCCCGCGCTGCGCGACTTGGAGCTTTTGGATTCCTCCTTTAAGGCTGCGCTATTAAAAGCCGCACAAACCGGAACCGGGATGGGTCGCTATAACGTGGATCAGTACTTAAAGCGCCTGCAAGACATCCACCCTATTCAAATCCCACATTGAGACATGAACTAGTTTTAACTGTTCCCGAGCTGAGGAGGGATTTATCCTGTCTCAAACCCGGGAGTGAGTTTTAGTATGTTGGGGATTATCAGTAAATCAATTGCCGTCATCGTTGTTATCGCCTCTTTATTCTGTAGCGCCTATGCCTTCGCTGATGACAGCGACGACACAATGGCTGCCATCGAAAAAACCCAGCAGGATTTAAAAAATGCGCAGACCCGTCAGGGCATGATCAACGGATCTAAAGAAGCGACTGAAGTTTCCAAACAAATCAAGTCCATGACTGGCAACTCTGCCAACGAACAAGAGCTATATAATCTTGCGTCCGATGTTTTAGGCAATATGAAGGGACTTAGTTCCGAACAACTTGCCCAAGTGATTCAACAAGCCCAGAAAGATCCAGAAGGTTTTCTAAAAACCTGGAGCCCCGAGCAAAGAAAGAAGCTGGAGAATCTGGCAGAGCGAATGCCCGCAGCCGGCAAAGGCAAACGCCCCTAATTGACGACTCCGGTTTTTCCCTTCACCATCAAGAAATGAAAACAATCTACTTTGCGGCCTCAAGTCTTGATGGATTCATTGCTGACAAAAACGACTCTTTGGAGTGGCTGTTTAAAAACGGTCCCACCGATTTAAGTTTCATTGAAGATATCATGAAAGATGTTGGCTCCATCGCTATGGGCGCTTCCACTTACCTCTGGTTACTGGAAAACAACAAAGATCCATGGCCTTACAAGATCCCCTGCCTGGTTTTCACTCATCGAAAATTGCCGCTGATAGAAGGTGCTGACATTCGCTTTGTTCAAGGTGACGTGGGCCCCCACCATCGGGAACTGGTCCGTCTGGCTGGCGGAAAAAATGTCTGGCTTGCTGGAGGAGGCGAGCTCGTGGGCCAATTCCATGACCAGGGTCTGTTAGACGAGATGCAAATCCAAACCGTCGCTGTGTTTCTGAACGAGGGAAAGAAACTCTTCTCCCGCCGCACGGAGACGGCCTTCAAAATTAAAGAAATCAACCAACGCGGCGACACCTGCGTCGATGTCGTCTATACGGTGAAATAGAAGTCTGCCCGCCTGCGCCGCAATGCACCCTATTGACTGACAAAGCTTACCAAGGTTATCGTTGAAGTCCCTTAATAAGCTCTCTCACGAGCTTTTCTTCTAGGTGCGCGCCGGTGGTGGAATTGGTAGACACGTACGTTTGAGGGGCGTATGCGCAAGCGTGGGGGTTCAAGTCCCCCCCGGCGCACCATCCTTCGCTAAAGCTTCGGCTGGCAGGCAATCCTTCGCTGAAGCTTCGGCTGGCGGGCCATTCGCTCTGCGATTTCGACTGGCAATCCCAGTGTCTTCCTTAATTCACTCCGTTGGCTACACCTTCCCCAGTCTTTAATAAGGGAGATACCGGCCCTGCTGGATACAGTCGCTCAACTCCAATCAACTGTTCAGCTTTGTCAAAGGCTTGAATAAGAATCGTTTGTCTTTCCATCATTGAATTAATTAGATCAATATTAATATTATCACCAACGACGCGCTTCCAATCCTCTTCGGTCGTTGCACGCAATTTGTCGACCACCTCTTTACTTGGAGAAAAGGCATTAATTTCTGATTGCAGCTGCGATGCCTCTTTCTTTAGAGTTGCCAGCCCAAATTCACCTTGAATCCTTTGTTGAGCCAGCAAGTTTTGCTCAAGAGCCTGGAGGTTTCCTTGAAACACATTAAAAGAATGCTCGCTCACTCTCTTAAAGGATAAACCATGATCGATGGCAATCAGCTTACCATCATTTCTCTGTAGGAAGTTTTCACCATGCCGATCCGGATTTCCAATAAGATAATCCAATAAACCCGTCTGCGCGGGATCTCTGATATAGCCAACATGATCTCTGACCGCCCTCACTCTGTACTGAACAGAACCTATAACGCCGTCGAGCGTCCTTATCACCGTCACCGGGACCGAGTTTAATCCCAAATAATTGTCTATTTTATATGCCGCCACTTCGGCATTTGCCGTGTCAATATCGCCAAATTTCACCGCCGACTTCCAGACACCTTCAAGGCCATTGGAATACTCCACAAAACGCGCACGGAAAAGCCCCTGTCCAACCGGCCGCTGAAATACAACCGTGCCTTCAGCCAGCTGCTTCTCTATAAGAAAATCAGTATTATTCGATTGTTCAATAAATACACTGCCACAAGAATTAACAGCTCCCGCTGCGTAGCCATTCACTACCCAGAAACTTAAGAGCATTAGCAACAATAGATTTGCGGGCTTCATCGTATACCTCATTGATTTTGTGATTCCAATGTTCTGGCGATTGATGCTTCAAACTCTTTGGCAAAATCTTCGGCAACCCGGCCTTTCATAAAGACTGGGTTGGTGATTGTTTCGATTAGTTTTTGCGGGGTTAATTCCAAGCCAAACCACTGAACACCCTCGGCATCCACATGCGACCACTCTGGGCCCATGTCTTTAAAGCCCATGCCCTTATACATAACAACACCTTCGGCGGTGTTATAAGTATAAAGACGTTGAGCCTTGGCATTGAACTGCGCAGGACGATCTGAGCTAAAGACACTGCTGAAAAGCTCTAGCAAAATCGCTGAATAGCCAACGCGGCGTTGTCCAGACTCTTTGGAAATAGCGAACTTCACTGGTTCAAAAATCTGTCCGGTATAAATGGCAAAGGGCTTTGTCGTATCCGCATGCATGTAATTTCTTAAAGCATCTTCCACCATCGGAGGTATTGCGGATCTTCCGTCATGGACGTAATCAACCAATCCAGGGCGTGGCAGTTCATAATGAGGACCGAAGAATTCCTCCATGGGCAGTACTTCTAAATTGGTTGTATAACCTAAATCCTTGGTGCTAAAAGGTGACGACTTCGAAGGCAGGAAGCGAATATCCAAATCATTCAGACGTTCTTCCCAGCGATTTGTTTTTTTATTGAAATACCGGTACTGAGCATAAGTTGAACGAGTGTAACCGATACTGCCCACAATTTTTCCAGGAGTGTTATTTGCGGTGGCTTCCCTGACGACAACATAGTCAGTTTTTGTAAGGGCAGAGAACGCTTTGGCAATAAGTTGGTCGATGAAATCGGGAGTCCAATTTCTGCGCTCGTACTGCCCTAAAGAAAACTTAAGAACGTCTCCCAAGCTTTCATCCAGAAGTTGTTTCCCGGCGATATTCGCCCGGTCCATTGCGATCCACAAGTGGTTATTATTGATTTCACCTACAGAGCCGTAATTTGAAATATCATTGAAGATACGTCTTCTAAGTTCGCCTTTATCCCAGCCATATTCTTCAGACAGTTTATCCAGCTCTTTCAAAACTTGCTTTGGCAGACCCTCGTGTACTTTGATTTCGTGCTTTTCAATAAAAAGCGGGCCACGTCGATAGGTGGTTTTTTCGTAGTAAGTGGTGCTGTAAACATCAGAACCATTCGAGCGCCCTACGTAATTCGAAATGGGAATTCTTTCGACGTTGGCTTGGGCAGAAGTTTGATCTGTAAAAAACAATTTCGTCTTAGAATTTGATTTCTTGGAAAAAATCGAACGTTGAAGCTGCTCCAATTCAGGTTTCAAAGACGCTACATCCGGAATCTCATGAGACTGCAGGTCCCGCGTTCGGGCGTCCCTCCACAGGAGTTGATACTTGGTATTTTCAGGACGAGTGATTGTGGTAGCAAAGACATTTTCACAGGCAATGGGACTGGCCTCTGCTGCGCAGGCAATTACCAGCGTAAGGACGCTTACCAAGTGTCTAAATGTTCGACAGTATGTCGCTATGGCCATTGCTTTAACCTCTTTAGAGTCCTAAAGCAGACTCTGCCCTTTAGAGATTGCAAAGCATATGCTGGGGTGGCTTAAGCGCGAGGCTTCGCTCCAGCTGCAAAAAAGGCCTGGGCAACAAGGCCTTCGATCAACCCCTTGCCTTCATCTTTAGAGTCCTCAGTTCCATAGCAAAGCATTCCCCCGGCTATGAGGGCTTGGATCGTTGTTGCTGCCAATTGGGGATTATCGCAGGTGAAAAAGCCTGCAGCCTTTCCCGCCGATAGTAATGCAGCAATGCGATCATTCCCCGCCTCTACGGCGACTGTATTGAGCGCGCGATTCTGTTTGGTATTCACACAGGTGGTGACAAAGGAAAGCCAAACTTGCGCATGCAAACGCGAAGAATCCACCCACTTAAAACACGAACGCACATAGGCTTCGAGCATCTTGTCAGGAGTCTTCACACTCGACATCGCGTCGATAGCGAATCGTTGAAAAAGAAGACGCACATATTTGATGGCAAAAATGCGAAGCTCAGCAGGATCTTTGAAGTAATGAAGTAATGCAGTTCTTGAAAGATCCGTATCACGCGCGATCATCTGCATTGATACCTGATCCCAACCTTTTTTCGCGTAAAGCTTTAAAGCGCTTTCTAAAATCAAAAAGGCCTTGCGCTTGCCCTTGGGGTCATCCATGCGCAGATAAATTTCGCTAAAAACCGTGTAAGTCAGGTCATCTTTAGGGATTCTCATATATATAAATTATTGACTAAAAACAGTTACTTACAACGTTATTTCGACATAGCCTGAAGAATTTTTGGCGCGTCGCATTGTGGGCGGATATATTTGCCACAACTTAAAAACAAAGCGGCACAGCCCGCAAGGAGAAAATTATGAAAACGTCAATGTTGTTGGGATTCGCAGTAGTAGCAATGTCTTTGTCCGCTCAAACTTCTTTCGCTCAAGACAAAATGTGTTTCAGAGCTAAAAGTGGCGAAGCAACGATCAAGTCCCTTAGCACTAACAAATCTGAGAATGCATGGAAAATTGAAGCTACTTTGGAAGAGCCATCATATGATGAAAATGGCGAATTCATTCCACCAAGATTCAATTTGAAAGCTAAATCCGCGACAATGGAATACAACACTATCGCCATTCACTTTGCTGACCTTGGCGAAGGTAACTTCATCGTTGAATGTGACGGTGGCATGGTTGAATTGTCTTCAGCTGTTAATGGCTTGTATGCTAATTCAAAATCTCTTCGCGGCTCTGTCGCTTCCAGCAACACTTGCGGTGAAGCAGATGCTGTTATCGTTCTAAAAAATCTGAATCTAGAAGAAACAATTTGCGCTGAGTAATTAAATCTACTCACGCGACAACTAGCCCCTTCACAAAAAAGCCACTCGAGAGAGTGGCTTTTTTATACTCAAAATCCACCGCCACCGTGGCGGTGACAAGACTGCACTACCCCTTCGCAGAAACGAAGGATTCCAGGCTGTGAACCAGATCTGTGCGAGAAAACGGTTTACCAAAGAATTGATTGAATCCCGCAGCCATGGCTTTGTCTTGGCTGTCTTGATCATTAAAGGCCGTGACCGCCATCGCGGGAATAGCTCTTTCTAACGAAGTCTGTCCGGCACGCACCCGTCTGACCAAAGAAAACCCGTCTTCCTCAGGCATACTCAGATCGCTGACTAAGGCATCGAAATGAAAAAGTCTTGATAAGCGCAAAGCTTCCTCTACAGAGTTCGCCTTCTCCACTTTTGCACCGGATCGGCGTAAGACCGTCTCCATCAGCCCCAAACTGTCCTCATCATCATCCACTGCCAGAATATGGACTCCACGCAGTCTTAATTCCGGCTGACTGGCATCGCGGGCATGGGCCGAAAGAGCATCCGCCAATTCCTCAGCGTTCTTATCTATCATAGGCAGAACCACTTTTACCGTGGTGCCTTTCCCCTCGCCTTCACTGACGATATGAATCTGGCCATTGTGTCCCTCCACTAAATTCTTGGAAATGGAAAGTCCCAGTCCTAAACCACCAAATTTTCTTGTCGAGGTGCTGTCGGCTTGATGAAAGCGCTCAAACAGACCTTTCTTCGTGACTTCGGACATGCCTATTCCATGATCCTCGATTTGAATTTCCACTCCCGGTCCTCGACGAAGAACTTTCACCAGGACTTCTCCCCCGGCATTGGAAAACTTAATAGCATTCACCAACAGATTTGCAAACACCTGTTGCAAGCGAACAGAGTCCCCCACCACCGGCACTTCCTGCAGATCGGTGGACAGATGCAATTGAATGGCTTTTTTATTGGCTTCCGCTTGAAGGGAAGCAATCACTGTTTTGATAACCTCAAGAACATTTAATTCTTCGCGCTCTAATCGCATGCGGCCCACAACGATGCGGGTCGAATCCAAAAGATCCTCAACGATGCGAGCCTGAGCCAGAGCATTGCGATGAATCACTTCAAGCCCCTGGTCATAATCATCGTCGGTCACTTTATCTTCGCGCAGGATATCCACCCAGCCGATGATGGCATTCAAAGGAGTGCGCAACTCATGTGAAACAGTTAAAAGAAAATTGTCTTTGGCTTCGTTCGCGGATTCGAGTTGAGAAACTTTCTTTTTAAGATCGGAATAAAGACTAACATTTTCCATGGCGACAGAAACGGAATCCGCCAGCCCTTGCAATAGCTCTAATTGGTGTTGCGGAAGCGAATACTCCTGCGCCCAATAAACACCAATTGCTCCAATGGGGCTGTCCTGACGAATTGGTACCATGGCGAGGCTTTTTACGAATGTGGGACGGTAGTACTCAAAAGGAATCCGTGGATCCTGAAAAATATCTTTAATAATGACCGCTTTTTTATTCATCATCGCCCAACCGCTAATACACGATTCAATGGGAAAGCGCTGCCCTTTCCACAAGGGACTGATAGCGTCTTCATCCGCATAGTAACAATGGGAGTTCTCCCGCAGGACAAAGGTTGCCCCGTCAGCGCGCGCGATTTCTCGAGCTGACGCTCGCACCAGAGTCATTATTTGATCCAGACTTCGCGCAGAGGAAAGTTCCGTAATGACTTCTACCAAACGCTTAACACCACTACTGTAAGCCATAAACCCTCCATTACAACAATCCAATTCAGTTTACTAAACAGATATTTTGTTATCTCCTTTAAGTGTTGGTTATTGATAAAAAACAATACTGCACTTCATGCCAGTACTGCCTCCAGCTCCAGACCCTAAGCCCCCCTTCATTTGACAAAATCCTCAACACTGTCCATCCTGAAATAGACTAATTAACAATAAGGAACTTTATGAGAACGATTGCAGCGATTTTACTGTTGGGACTTCTTGGATGTGCGACAAAACCCGCAACAACAGCGGACGAGCCAACTAAAAGAACACCTTCTCAAGCAGAATCCACGTCTCCTTGGAATAGATGCTTCAGTATGTCCAACGACAATTTTGGTGTAGTTTGTATCGTGGAAGTTCCTTCAGATAGTGCAACTGCGAAACGCGCATTATTGGCTTCACTAAAAAGAGTACCCTACGGAGCAGCCGATCAAATCGACAACTGTCTTCTTACCGATATCACCGAAATGTCAGGCACAGAGATTCGCCTGAAGTCTGGCTCAAAAACAGTCTTGCATATGCGCTCTGATTTTCCAGTAACGACTGCTGGTGGCTATATCAGAGGAAGCGCGCAACTCCTGGGACGCAAATCTCAGTTTGCGTTGGCAGATCACAAAGAGGGCCGCATGGAGTTTGTGCAAAACGCTTGCAGCTCGGGCCATTAACCAGGAAACCCAAAAGGCCTGCCTGAAGACACGATAGTGCATCTTTTAACAGCGAAGTATCTGGAATATATTTGAAGGGATCCGTTTTCCAAAGGGGTCCCCATGGCAAAAGCAAAAAAAGAACCCGAAACATCTACCGTAAATATCAAAAGAAAATACTACGAAAGTGAATTGCGCCGACTGCACGAGGAGCTGGTAAAGCTGCAACAATGGGTGGTGCACAAAGGCTTGAAAGTCTGCATTGTCTTTGAAGGGCGCGATGGCGCCGGCAAAGGCGGCACCATTAAAGCCATCACCGACCGGGTCAGCCCCCGGGTCTTTCGTGTTGTCGCCCTGCCAACACCTTCGGACCGACAAAAGACGCAAATGTATATGCAAAGATATATCGCGCATTTTCCGGCCGCAGGCGAAATCGTTATCTTTGATCGCAGTTGGTACAACCGTGCGGGGATTGAGCGAGTCATGGGCTTTGCGGATAAAAGCGAAGTACATAGATTCTTAAACCAAGTGCCCATGGTTGAAAAGGCCATGATTGATTCAGGAATTATCCTTCTTAAATACTGGCTTGAAGTCAGCCCGGAAGAGCAGGAAAAACGCCTTTTGGATCGCATTCATGATGGCAGAAAAACCTGGAAGCTCTCCCCGATGGATATCAAATCCTTTGGTTTATGGGATGAGTTTACCAAAGCCCGCGACGAGATGCTGGCCAAAACCGACACGTCCTGGGCCCCCTGGCATGTGGCTATTTCAGAAGACAAGCGCAAAGTGCATCTGAATATCATCCGGCATATTCTGAAAAACGTGCCTTACAAATCGATGCCGAAAAAATCTGCGAGCTTTCCAAAAAGAAGGATAAAAAACCGTCATGGGGATTTCAAGAAAATGAAAATTATTGCTGATCACTACTAACTATTTCTGCTGATAAGAAAGAAGCTTATCCAGGCTGCCGTCTTTTTTCATTTGCAGAATGATGTCGCTAAAGGCCTTGGCCATACTGCGCCCGCCTTCCGTGTCCTGGAAGGCATAGTAAACTTCCTGCTTGGACAACGGACTGTCGGGATCAAAGGCAATTCCTTTGGCGCGGCTTAATTCCAGGGCACGCAAGCCTGAACGCTCTTCCACCACGAAGGCATCAATTGATCCCTCTGCCAACTTTTTCATATTGGTGACATCGTCGCCGGAAAAAACAAACTTGATCCTTCGATTCGTGGTTAACTCCACCGCATAGGGATAGCGGAATGTCAGCCCCACTTTCTTGCCTTCAAGATCTTTGATAGTTTTTAAAGGCGATGTCTTACGATAGAAAACGTAATCCACCTTTTCATAAAAAGGCAAAGAGCGAACAGAATTTTTTGGAGTGTAAACATCCAGAGCCGGAAATAAACCGTCAACTTCACCGCTTGTAAATTTTAAAATGGCATTCCCTGTTGGCAAAACATCGATTTTCAAATCTGTTTTACTGCGCTTGGCAATATCCCGGGTCAAATTAATGAAAACACCTTCGGTCGAGCTTTCCACCATCAAAGGAATTGGAAACGTCACAAACGATGTTTTCGCCTGGGTCGACAACGAGAAAAAAAGAAGCAGCAGAATGTGCCAATGCATAATTTAGTTAAATTTCACCAGCACAAATAAGCAAGTTGATTTTGAAAAACCCCACCAAGAAAGGGGCTATCTACTGACGACGGCCGTGATGATACTGGGCGCCTGCGCATCCAGTAATACAATGGTGAAATGTCGATCCTCCAGCATTTTCCGAATTTCTGCCTCGGAATAAAACTGCGTCACTTGATCACCAGTACGCACCTCTCCAGTCCCTTTTGGAACTGAGAAAAACAAAGCTCCTTTGTTCGGCAGAATCAAATGCAGGACCTCCAACGAGTGCTCCAAATCAACTTCTGAAGTGTGCTCGAAGGCGGAGCCTGCCCAAATACCGCCAATTACTTTTGGCAGCCTCAATGTTCCCAGAGCAGCCGGTGCGCCCTCAATAACCTGATAGCCCTCGCCCCGCCATTTCTCAATGCGTTCGGGATTATCTTCAACGATAACCACATCAAAACCTCGTTTACGGAACTTATCAGGGAGGGTGTTGGCGCCAGAGCCAATCACCAGAATGGTTTGATCAATGTTTACGAATGACAGAAAACTCTGCACAGAGTGCAGCACCTCTGGTGGAATATCAGAGGTTTCAAGTAATTCCATGAGCTTCTCCTGGTTAATTCCATCTTGGAGAACTTTCCAGGGCCATTCAAAGTGTATTTTTACGGTGAATTCTTACGGATGTAATCGACAAAAAGATGATCCACATTTTCAGGTGGTAATTGGAACGCTATCGCCCCCAACTCCTTTAAGTAAATCTCCAGAATCTGGGTTTCATTGAGGTCGGGAAATTCATTTTGCATAGCTTTTAACAAAAGTGCTTCCGCCTGATTGATCATTTTTCCAAACTGAGTGTCGGCATTCTTTTCCAGATAATACAGTACAAACAGATAGGGCATATTCTTCACGTCTCGCAAAACGTCCCGTAAACGCTCTCGAATCCCCACGGTTTTAGTTCGTTCAATGTTGAATATCTGGGAGATAACGAATTTATAGGCCTCTTCCAAGACCTTATCCTTCTCTTTTCCAAAGTAATAGTAAATCAACGAGCGAGTCACATCGGATTCACGGGAGATATCAGACAACGTCCACTGCAAATGACCTTTAGCCACTTCCATCTTCAAGATAGCGTTGCAGACTGCAAAATAGATTTCTTCTTTGGATTGAGTTGCCATACAGCAATTTTGACAAGTCTTGGTGATTTCTGTCAATGATTGCCGCGTAATTCGACAGAAACCAGCGATTCCTGTCAACGCAACCAGTACCCAAACAATTTGTTACGAAATAAATTTCCTTTATTGAAAACAAAGGAGATCTTTATGTTTACAGTAAATAATGTCGTCCACTCCCTGGGCCAAAAATACCTGAAGACTTATGGAAACAGAATGACTGTTAATCATCAGGATCTTCTTGAAAAACAGGAACGCACCTTCCAGAGTCTAAAGCGCGCGATGACAGGAACCCGTCTTTATAAAGACCTGCGTCTTTCTTATATCAACTCCTATGAAGAGTTCGTAAATCACGTTCCGGCGTTCGAGTACGACGAATACGCCCCTTACATTGATATGATCGCCGCCGGCCACAAGAATATTCTTTTTAAAGATAAAGCTGACTACTTTGGTCTGACTTCTGGAACCTCCGGTAAAGACTCCAAGCGTCTCCCCTACAACGAACGCATGATTCGTATGTTCATCAAATCCCAAAAACGAATCGCCAGCAAAATTTCAACTCTGGAGCCTTCGATCAATTTATTGAAAGTAGGCCGCCTGACTTTCGGCTCTGATCCTTATCTTTACTCTCAAAATGGTTTCAAATTTGGCTATATCTCCGGCATCCTTTCCACCCGCGTTCCTAAGGTGCTGGCGAAGAACACCTTCCCCAGCCGTGAAGTACTGACCATTTCGAACTGGGACAAAAAAATTGAGATGCTGATAAATGAATCCATTCAGCAGGATATTCAAGTCGTCAGCGGCATTCCCACTTACCTTATTTCAATCTTTGAAGCCGTGTTGGAGAAAACCGGCAAAAAGCACATCAACGAAATCTGGCCTAATCTTAAGGTCTTCGTTTATGCGGCAACTCCGATCAAACAATACCAGGAGCGCATTGATCGCCTGGTGGGCCATGAACTGAATTACTACGGTGTTTATGCCTCAACTGAAGCTGCTATTGGTTTGCCCTATGATAAATACGCGAATGGCCGCCAACGTTACTTTCTGAATCCAGATTTGCTTTACTCTTTCACTCCGGTAGAGGGAAAAAAGAAGAACCTGGGACTGCACCAAATCGAAATGGGCGTACCGTATTTCCTGAATGTCGGGACTCCCAACGGCATGATTCACTATTCTATGAAGGATGTGGTTAGCTTTGATTTGGCTGATGGCGATCTGGTATTTGAATTTGTGGGCCGAAAATCTACCGGCATGAATCTGGCGGCCGAAAAAGTCAGCGATGATGATATTTTGAATTGCTATTTGAACACTAAGAACTCACGCAATGTAGATTTGCGCCACTACTTTCTGTCCCCGGGAACTCTGGACGGAAAAACAAACTACCTTTGGACGTTATTTGTCCCCGAAAACTCGGACATTGACTCCATAGCTATGGCAGCAACTTTAGATCAAGAAATGCAACGCCTTAATGGCGACTATCGCGATTGCCGCGAAGTTGGTGTCCTGGGTCCCGCGCAAGTGCAGATCATGAATGCTGAGTACTTGCAGGCATACTTTGAAAAAAACCGCAGCCGTGGTCAATTTAAAATGAAAACCACATTTGAAACTGCGGAAGAGTACCTCAACTTCATTCGCCAAAATATAGAACAAGCAGGGGCTCTCCAATGATTCTATGGATGTCTTCCTTGGGATTTATATCAGCTTTTGCGGTGGGGCCAGCGAGCTTTAGTATAATTCGCAGCCTGGTCTGCCTTCGCACCTGGCCGTGGTCCTCTATTGCGGGTTTTTTATTGGGCGATCTAATTTATATCGCCCTGGCGATTCTCCTGTTACAAAGCCCGTTATTACATCATCCCTGGCTCAGAAATATTCTGACCGGCCTGACTGCCGTGGTCCTTTTAGTCTATTCACTGCATGTGCTGCTTTCCAGAAAGCCTGCTCAGGATATGGAAGCAACTCAATTAGGCTTTGGTAAAAGCCTGACACTGACTCTTTCAAACTTCCACCTGGTTCTGATTTATGCAGGTCTATTTGTTCATTTGAACAAAACGAACTCCCTTTGGCTGGGGGCCAGCATTTACTCTTTGGCCTTTATTGCAGGATTTTTGACTCTGCTGTGGGGCTTAAAGCAACTGCACGGTTCAATTAGAAAGTTTCTTAGAAATATTGAACTTGTCGCTGCCTGCGGTTTCTTTTGCTTTTCAATTTATCTTTCCATGGAGCTTTTATGAAACGTTTAATCTTTTTAATGCTTTTACTTCCAGGCTCAGCCTTTGCTGACTGTGTTCTTAAGAATGAACTACGCGGTCAGCGACACTTTGTTTGCCAGGCTCCGGGCACTTCAAAAAAAGTCCACGTATTGGATCTGAATGGTGGCTACGCGGATACCGCTTATTTCCATGGTTATTTCCTAAGAAAAGAAATTGAATCCGGCGTATTGCGTGGCGTACAAGTGCGCTCCGAACGCGCCTTTTCGGCACTTGATTCAAAATCCCGCGAACAATTGCAGTTGATCAAAAAATGCGTGATCAACAACTACAAAGCCAGTGTTTCAAATGACTTCAAAGTCGGCTTAAAAAACCTCTACCGCGGCCTTAAAGATGCCGGCAGCTCCGTCGACTGGAAAGCATATGAGGAAAGCAACTACATGGTGGAGTTTTCGATCTTTGCTGATTCCATGCAAAGACAAATGGAAGAAGATCCACGCAAAGCCTCCCGTCAGGTCTTTGCTTCCTGCGCGCCGTATTTTATTGGCAACTCTTTACTGAAGCCCTTCAAACTTTTAGCTCGAGGTTTAAGATCCATAAAAATGGGTTGCACAGGGATCAGTGCTTCTGCAAGCAGCTCCAGGGATGGGGCCCTTCTTCATGGTCGTAACTTTGATACAGGTCTGCTTGGATTCTTTGAACCCGATCAAGTTGTGGTGATCAATCGTCAAAGCAACGGAACGACGGCTGTCGGAATTGCATCGGCAGGTCTGCACTATGCAGGTGGAATCAGCGGATTTAACAATCACGGTCTGTCAGTGAGCTTGCACGAGCTGCAAACTGAAGGAACAAAAATCAGCTACCCGACCGAGCAATCTGACGTCGCCCCGTTCCTTTTACATTCAGTTCTTCTAAAAGCACGCTCCTTGAATGAAGCAATTGCCTATATTCAAAATCGCAAAGGTTTTGGTGCCTGGACTTTCTTTATCTCTGACGCGAAAACCGATGAAACAGCTTCCATTGAACTAAGTGGTGACACGGTCGTTGTCGCCCGACGTACAAAAAATAAATTTCTGGGGCAAAGCAATCACTTTCTGGGTCTGCAGACCAGCCAGAAAGGATACGAATACAGTCTTAATAAAACTTTGGAAACCAGAGCCCGCCTGGCCCATGTTGAAAAAGCCCTGCAATTTGATTTCGGCAACATTGACACCCAATGGGTAATCAATCGCCTGAGCGGTCATACAGATGAATTAGTAGGTCCCCGTGCCTTTGGTCGCACGACGACCAAGCTTTACACGGCGGCTACTCATGTGATGCTTCCCGCTCGTCAGGAATGGTGGATGAGTGTTGCAGAAACCTACCCGACCAACCGCTCTCACTTTGTGGGATTCCGTCTGTTAGGACCGAACCAAACTTCGCCTGTGGAAATTCTGGGAACCACAAAAGCCTGGGAGGATCCAAATAAATCTGCTTGGTATGACTCCATGAAATATTATGTTCAGTCTTACCTTGTAAATGAACAGGATCACGACACAGTTGCGGGACTTGATCGCACATTGGCATTACTTGAAACCGCATCACGAACAGCAGCACAAAGCGAAGTCTTTGAGTTTCCCTACGAATTCATGTGGGCAAGAATCAAGATCTTACGTGCCGCTAAGAATATTCAAAGTGGACAACGCGATATCGCGTTCAAAGATTTGAACGATGCTCAAATGCGCATGACCACCATTGCTGCGCGATTGGGACCACAACTGCACGCCTACGAAAACTTCCAATTGGATATGTGGCAGTTCCGTGCGGAAACATTGAAACCTCAAGCTTTGCGTTCTGACGTTGCCCGGAATAATTTCAGAGTCAGAGCCAAAGAGATTTTGCAGTCGCTGATTCTGAAATATCCTCGCCAAAAAGAGCTGTATGACCTGCAAAAAAGTCTGCAACAAGAGGCCCAGCTGCCTGTTGTGCTGGATGCTGAAATCCGACTGGGAACTGTCGAATAAGTTCTTCCACTTATCAGGCAAAGGGCGTATGACTAGAGGCATATGGAAGCCTCCACCGCCCTTTCTGATTTTAAAAAACTAATCTCTGCCCGATTTCTTTTTACTCTTGCTGTGCAAATGCAGGCAGTGGTTATTGGATGGCGGATTTACGAGCTCACCAAAGATCCTTTGTCTTTGGGCCTGGTGGGCCTGGCAGAAGCCATCCCCGCACTGGGACTTGCCCTTTACGCGGGCTACATCGTCGACCGGTCCCGCCCCCTTAAAGTTTATCGCTGGGTTTTGCAGGGAAGCTTACTGTCTTCTATAATTCTTCTGATTGCCGCCTTCTATGGCAAACACTGGAGCGATCACTGGCAGATTCTGGCATTGTACCTGTCTTCAGTGTTTTCTGGCGCCGCACGCGCATTTTCCCAACCATCGATGTATGCGATCCTTCCCAAACTCACCAAGCGTGAAGGACTATCCAAAGCCCTGGCGTGGATGAGCACCGCGATGCAAACAGCTCGCGTGGCAGGTCCCGCACTGGGTGGATTGATATTTGGTTTTCTGGGAATGGAGGTTTCCTATTCGGTTATATTCGTATTGTTATTGGGAGCACTGTTTGCGACTCACTCGATACAAATGCAAATCGACGCCCCGGACTTGACGGGTGAATCACGGGCCATGGTTGAGGAACTGAAAAGTGGTCTGAAGTTTGTCTTTGGTCATCCCATTCTTTTGCCAGCTCTATCACTGGACATGATTTCTGTCCTGTTTGGTGGAGTCACAGCTTTGCTGCCGATTTTTGCCAGCGAAATTTTAAATGTGGGCCCACGTGGCTTGGGACTTCTGCGGGCCGCCCCTGCGTTCGGTGCAACACTGATGGGAATTTACTTAACCCGGGTTGAAATTCGTAAGAACGCCGGTCGCAAACTTTTGTTCGCAGTCGCTGGCTTTGGGGTCAGCATTCTGGTTTTCGCTTTAAGTCAGAACTTTTTCCTGTCACTGTTTGCACTGGCATTCAGTGGTGTGTTTGACAGTGTCAGTGTGATCGTGAGGAGCACTGCTGTGCAGTTGGTTTCCCCGGATCATATGCGTGGCAGAATCTCGTCTGTGAATTCGATGTTTATTGGTTCCTCCAATGAAGTTGGTGAATTTGAATCCGGCGTTGCCGCGAAGTTTCTGGGCACGGTTCCCGCTGCCTGTTTTGGAGCTCTTATGTGCCTGCTTACCGTGGGAATTATCGCTTGGAAATCACCGACCCTGCGTAAGATGGATATGGATAAAATTTAGACGCTCGCCCTTTTAGGGCGTCAAAAAATGCTCTCTCAGTTTTCAACGCGCCTATATGCCTCCTTAGCTGGTATGCCACGTGCACTTTGTGAGTCCTGAACATTCATTCAGGAGTCAAAAATGAATTTGATGAGCAAACTTATGATCGTATCTGTGATCGCTTTTTCGGGTGCCGCTCAAGCTGGCGGTTCCGGTCCTGTGGAAGGCGTTTTGGAGGTTCCGGTTCAAGCCGGCAAAGTAGAGCTTAAACCTCTTTCAAAATTTAGCGGCGGTATTTTCCTGAATCTTGAGCCTGCGGGCGCACAAACTCTTCGCATTAAATGCCATACCAGCATTGGTAAAACCACGTTGATGGTCTTCTTCCGCGGCAATCTGTTGTCATCGCAACTGACTGGCACTGTGGATAGCATGGAATCCTGCTCGCAAACTTTAAGCGGTGTTGCTGAGGCCGTGGAAGCGGGCGCTAGCAGCGTTCGTTTCGAAGTGCATAACGATCACACATTAACAATTTCCACGCAGCACTAATTCAGCTATACTTGGTTCTTTGTCATCCGGGGGGATTTTTAAATGCTTTATCGTTTTCAAATTGATGTGTCCGATATAGATCGAAGCGTTTATGAATCCCTGGATTTTCGCGTAGCCCAGCATCCTTCTGAAACCTACCCCTACATGTTAAGCCGTGTCCTTGCCTATTGCCTGGCCTATCAGGAAGGCCTGGAATTTACACCGGGCGGATTGGCAGACCCCGAGTCCCCGGCCTTACGAAAAATGGGTTTGCACAATTCCGTGGAACTTTGCATCGAGATTGGCAATCCCTCAGCCCGCAAGCTGCACAAGGCTTCCAAGACCGCAAAACAAGTCATGATCTTTACCTATAAGAATCCCGAAGTGCTTTTAACTGAGATTCGCAATAACGAAGTTCATCGCGCTGAAGAACTTCAGATCTTTGCATTCAAAGCTGATTTTCTGGAAGAGCTTGGCAAGGTCACGGAAAAAAACAATCGCTGGTCGCTGTTAATGCAACAAGGACAACTGGATGTAACCGTGGGCGAGCAAACCTTCACCAGTGAACTAAAATCAGTTCCCTTGTAACTCCCACAGAATATTTATTTATTTCAATAACCCCCTGTTTTCCCTGCGCAAATCCCATTCAAATCGGCCTAAAAGGCCGTTCTTTGCTTTTTTTTATTTTTCCCATTAACCCCTGTCAGGGGGCAGTTCGTCTTACTTACAACAGAGCATGGACGCTCTGAGAGGGGGATGAAGGCCACGGAAGGCCAGCTGATACCCTCAAAAAGGAAGTACTCAAGAAGGAGGTACGAAGAATGGAATTAAGAGAAGTTGCAGTTTTCTGCCTCTTTTACTCGGGAGTTGTTTTATACACCCTGTGGCTCACGATGGTCCGACGACCAGAGCGAGTGAGGAGTCGAAATAAATAGTTTGTGGATCATGAGGGTTTGGTGGTTCCCCTCACGATTCAGGGGGAGCAGGTGCTCCCCCATTTTTTTGTTTTCATGCATGCTTTGCTTTACGAACCCCTTTTGTTTGCCTAAGCTATTCTCATGATCGAACAACTCGTGCTTCACCAAAAGAATTTCGCCACGCGCTCGCGCAACGACCACTATCAGATCCGCTTGGCGCATCTGGAAAAACTTGAAAGCCTGGTCACCGATCATCAAACCGAAATCTGCAAGGCCCTGTACGAGGACTTCAAGAAACCCGAAGTTGAAGCCCTGATGTCTGAAGTTTTGCCTTTGCTAAAAGAACTCCGCTTCGCGAAAGCGAAAATCCGAAAATGGATGAAATTAAAACGAGTCAAGACTCCCACCATGCTAATGGGATCAAAAAGCTTCACTCGTCTGGAGCCACTGGGCGCCTGTTTGATTATTTCCCCTTGGAATTATCCGATTTATCTGACCCTGTCGCCGCTGGTATCTGCTTTGGCGGCAGGAAATGGTGTGACGATCAAGCCCTCTGAATATGCACCTCACTGTAGCCGGTTGATGCATGGCTTGCTGGCGAAACATTTTAAGGCCGAGCAAGTAGCTGTGATCGAAGGTGGTCCCGAAACCACCACCGAACTTTTAAAGCATCCCTTTGATCATGTCTTCTTCACTGGCAGCACGTCCGTGGGAAGAATCGTTATGCGTGGAGCTTCAGAGCATTTATCCCGCGTCACTCTGGAACTTGGTGGCAAGTCTCCGACCATTGTTGATAACAGTGCGAATCTGCACGAGGCTGCTAAAAAAATTGCCTGGGCCAAGTTCTTCAACGCAGGACAGACCTGTGTTGCACCTGACTATCTTTTTGTACAAGCTGACGTTCACGATCACTTTGTCAGATTGTTGAAAACAGAAATTGAAAATTCCTTTGGCAAGAATCCAGAAGCTGTAAAGTCCTCCGCAAGCTTTGCCCGAATCATCAATCGCAAACACACGGGTCGCCTGAAGGGCCTTTTAGAAAATGCACTGGCAAATGACACCACGATTTTAGCCGGCGGCGAAGTCGATTTGGACCAGCACTATGTCGCACCCACGCTCTTGGATAAAATTCCACCCACGGCGGAGATCATGAATCAGGAGATCTTCGGACCCATTCTGCCAATCATGACATTCAAGGACTTAAGTGAGGTTGTGTCCTACATAAATGACAATCCCAAGCCGTTGATGATCTATCTTTATTCAAATTCCAATTTCAACCTTCACATGGTGATGAAAGAAACCAGTTCTGGTTCCTTGTCAGTGAACGATTCGCTGATTTCCCTAATGAATCCGCATCTTCCCTTCGGCGGAGTCGGCCCCAGCGGTCTGGGCTCTTATCATGGCGAATTCGGCATGGAAACGTTTTCTCACAAGAAAGCGATCTTCAAACAAGGCTGGGCAGGACGATTCATGAAGCTCTTATATCCGCCATATGACAGCGGCAAATTGAGCCTGTTGAAATCACTGATTCGTTTCAAATTGTAAAGACTGTGTTAATTCACGCGACAGTTTCGTGTTTATATTAGGTTGCGTTTTCAAAAGGTTTTCATTTACTCTTTTGATGTGAATTCAAAGAATCTTCTAAGCACTGCTGTCTTCGTACTCTTAGGGGTACTCATCGGACTTGGCGCGTACTCTTTTATCTACGCCAAAGGGTACTCCTACCTATTGGATGATCCGAAGGCCTGCATTAACTGCCACATCATGCAGTCTAATTACGATTCCTGGAGCAAGTCCGGTCATCAGTATGTAGCGAAGTGCAATGACTGCCATTTGCCTCATGGAAATATGGCAGCGAAGTATGCCGTCAAAGCCATGAATGGTTTTGCCCATGGCTGGGCCTTCACTTCGCAAAAGTTTCACGAACCGATTCAAATTAAAGAACACAGTCGCAATATCGCACTGAAAAGCTGCCTTGCCTGCCATCAACCTATGGTTCAAGCCATGGACATTGGGGCACATAAAGGCACTGAAGATAACGTGAAGAATTGCCTGCACTGCCACCGCGGTGTGGGGCACGGACAATAGGAGATACCGATGTCACCGACCAAACGAAATCTTTTAATTGTTGCCGGAATGACTCTGTTGACGGTCATTGCCGCCGCCCTACTGGTAAACATCTTTGAACGCAAACAAGAGGGCAAGCAAACTTTCTATCGTGTTGTGGAAATCACGGATGACATCGAGGATCCGGCCATCTGGGGAAAAAACTTTCCTCACCAGTACGAATCTTATTTGAAAAGCTCTGATATGACTCGTACCAAGTACGGCGGCTCCGAGGCCTTCCCTCACCTTCCGACTTCCAAAGACCCAAGAACTTTTACATCTGTGCAGAAGCTGGATGAAGATCCGCGGCTGAAAGTAATGTGGAACGGTTATGCGTTTTCAAAAGATTTCCGCGAAGAGCGCGGTCATGCCTATATGCTGTTAGATCAGGAATTGACCGAGCGTCAGGAAGTGGTGAAGCAACCCGGCGCCTGCCTGAACTGTCATGCTTCCACATATTCGATTTATAAAAAACTGGGTAACGGCGATCTGGAAAAGGGTTTTCACGAGATGAATAAAATCCCTTACAAAGAAGTCTCTAAAATGGCCAAGCATCCGGTTTCTTGTATCGACTGCCATGATGCTAAAGACATGTCTTTACGTATTACCCGTCCTGCTTTCCTGGAAGGCATCAAGGCTTTTAAAGCTACACAGGGTATTAAAGAATATGACGTGAACAAAATGGCCTCACGCCAGGAAATGCGCACCTACGTCTGTGCCCAGTGCCACGTTGAATACTACTTTAAAGGCGACGGTAAAACTCTGACTTATCCTTGGAGTAAAGGTATCAAGGTTGAAGAGATCATCGCTTACTATGATCAGGAGAAATTCAAAGACTGGATTCACAAAGATACAGGGGCTTCAGTGCTAAAAGCCCAGCATCCAGAGTTTGAAATGTTCTCGCAAGGAACTCATGCCCGTGCCGGCGTCGCATGTACGGATTGCCACATGCCTTATCAGCGCGTGGGAGCGATGAAAGTCACTGATCACTGGGTTCGCAGTCCACTTTTGAATATCAATCGCGCCTGCCAAACTTGCCATAACGTACCTGAAAAAGAACTTGCAGACCGTGCAAATGCTATTCAGGACCGCCATCACAAACTGCGCGATGTAGCTTTTGATGCGCTGATTGATCTGATCAATGCCTTAAAACCGTATAAGGATGTGGATCTGACCAAGACACCGAACAAGGACCTGGAAGCGGCCCGAAACTTCCAGCGCCATGCGCAGTTCATGTTTGATTTTGTTGAGGCAGAAAACTCCACAGGCTTCCATGCTCCGCAGGAATCGGCCCGCATCTTTGGCGAGTCGATCGATAATTCTCGTAAGGGGATTATGGCTGTACAGAGATATAAAGATAAAAAATAGATCCAAAAAAGCCCGGCCTGAGAGTCGGGCTTTTTTACTTTCGGCTGTATTGTTTTCGGAAGTAAAATAGAAGCAGAATTCCCAGAGTCATTATCAATGAACCCATATATTTCAGAATCCTTCCAGGATCACGGTTCACCGACAAAATACTTACGAACTGAGATGAATTCGGCAGTTGATCAAACCCTGCCTGATAAATACTAAAGCCTTCGTGCTGCAAAGGCTCGTTCATCGAGATCAAAGCTTCCTTGCCATCATCCCCATAAGAAACGGAACTCTCATAAGCCATCGCTTTGGTGCTGCCAGGATACTGCAACTTTTTAAAGTTCTTCAGCTCCAACGGAAATCCCAAATCCACCTGACGATTGCGATAAGCTAGCAGGTAAACATGTCTTTCGGTAAAGATCTTTAAGTAGTCGTTTAAAAACAGCCAGTTTTCATGTCCACCCTGTCGTACCAACAAAGCCGCGACCGATTGCGGAGTCGGATGATCCAGTTTTTCCAGATCCCACTTCACTTCCGCTTTTGGAAAATAGCGAAGCATGCGGAATTCCAAACCCATCCACGGAGTAACCACCTTGCCACCTTCTGCGATTTCCCCTTTAAAGGCTGGATCTTTTTCGTTCTGGCGATAAAAGGCGTACTGGGCCCCTTTGTCCTTTGGAACCAGGCGGATTTCATGTCGTTGTAAATTCCGATCCCACAGACCGCCCATCGAAAGCAGCACAGGACCCATATCGTAATTGATTTTTTCAAAGACGTTTCGTTGCACCAGCCACTCGATGGTCTGGATGCGATTGTTGGTCATTTGAAAGCGCAACCCAGCCCCACTTTGCGCGATCAGGGAGTTCTGCACATTTTGTTTGGGTAAACCATAGGGAACTGATTCGACAAGTTCAATGTCCGACTCTTTGGTTTTAATCAAAAATGGCTGATCACTTTTAATGGGATGCTTTAGGAAATCCACTGGCTCTGAATGCACAACTTCGTAGTTGTTGCCGTCCTGCGAGCGATACAAAATCAATTCAGTTTCCGAAACGGTGACCGCTGAATTTTTCTCGCCCGGAATCAGGCGCATGGTCCCGTCGATGCCTTTCTTTTGCGTGATTACAGCGCCCACCAAAATCATAATAACGCCGATGTGGGCACAAATAAATGCCGCATGCTTTTTTTGCCATGGCCAGCGGGATGCGATAACCGCAATCAGGCTTAGCACTAGCGTCCCCATGGTCAGATTCATCCACACGGACCCATAGACAAAGGCTTTGGCGGCCACGGCATCGTAGCGGCTTTCTACGATGGTTCCGATACAAATAAGAATGGAAAGCACCAACAGGGTGATAACCGCCAACTGCAATGAAGAAAAGAACTTAATCAGTTTTTTGATGTCCCCTCCTTTAGGTAACAGTTCCCTTTTTGTCCTGCACCGCAGGACAAAAAGGGAACTGTTACCTTATAAAGCCTTGATCCGAGAACGGTCCCCTACGATCCACAAAATATCTGCCGCTTGTATAACTTCAGCAGAGTCAGGATTTAGAATACGTTCACCCGCACGCTCGATTCCCACGACAAGGCCGTGGGTCTTTTCCCGCAACCCGCTTTCGCGAATTGTTTTATGCAGGAACTCCGAATGCTCGCCCACCAGATACTTATCCAGTGAATATTCATTCAGATCCGTTTCGGAAGTAAAGTTTTTGTTTCCGACTTCGATAAATTCCTTAAACTTCACTAGTTGCTCGTCCGTCCCGATCACAAACAATGTGTCGAATGGCATCAATAAAACATCACGCCCCGGAGCCATGATTTTTAAACGACCCCGCTCAATCAATGCCACCGTCACACCAAAGCGCTCGCGGATGGAAAGTTCCATCAAAGGAATACCGATGTACTCGGCTTCTGGGGGAATTTTAAATTCAGTCAAATGGGCATCCCAAGGGGCTAACTCGGGTGTGTGTGCCCGCGTTGCGGGTTTATTGATCTCTTCCGCAAGGTTCGACAAAAAGCGATTTTCAAACCACATGTAAACCATACGCAACTTCGTCGACAAGACATAACCGACGACGATGGCCATCCAGGCGGTGATCCCCAATGCCCAACCCAGCGGAACAAACTGCGCAACCATCGCCAGCACCAAACCGACAGCCACCGTGATTCGCGAAATCAAAAATACATAATCAGAGGTGCCGCGATTTTCTTCAGCCATCAGGCTGTCAAATTGCTTTGTGCGCCCGAAAGCCAAGGCCCACAAAAAGGGCGAGCTTAAAATCAACGTTGCCGTTAAAGTTAAAAACTTGGCGGAGCCTTCTTCAACCTGATGGTTCAACATATAAGGCAAAGTCACTCGGGCCATCAGTAAAAACACCCCGATCACAATGACGGCATTCAGGAATATTTTAAAGATATAAGCACGAACCTGATCACGCGACTCTTTATGAGCCCCGACGACAGCTGAAAACATACTGTACTGATCCAGGGACTCGATCACCCGGGACGGCATTTTTCTTTCCAGAACCTGGTAAACCCGATCAGACATACGGATCATTAATGGAGTGGTAAAGGCTGTGACCACGCTGACGGAAACTGCCAGTGGATAAAGTTCAGGACGCACGACTTTAAAGCCCACACCCACGGTCGCGATGATAAACGAGAATTCGCCGATCTGGGAAAGACTCATTCCCGTTTGCAGGGAGGCTCGCAACGTTTGTCCTGACAACAAAGCACCCACAGTCACACCTGCAGTTTTTCCCAAGATCACAAGTACGGACAATAAAAGAATCACTTGCCAGTGGGATGAGATCACATCCGGATCAATCAACATTCCCACGGAAATAAAGAACACTGCGGAAAACAGGTTCTTAATAGGACTGACCAGGTGATGAATGCGCTCCCCTTCGATGGTTTCCGCTAAGATGGATCCGGTGATAAACGCACCCAGGGCTGCAGAAAATCCAACCTTCACCGCGAATACCACCATCGCAAAACACAACCCCACGGCGACGACCAGAGTGGTTTCTTCGTTTAAAAGCTTCTGCGATCTTTTCAGTGCTGTTGGTAACCAGAAAATCCCCACGACAAACCACAGGGCCAAATAGAAGGCCAGCTTTAAGAACGACAGCAACATGTCGGTACCGGCAAATTCACGGGTCAAGGCAATCGAAGTTAGGAATACCAAAAGCAAGACGGCCACAAGGTCTTCAATCACCAGAACACCCATGACGATGCTGACGAATTTTAGATTCTTAAAGCCCATCTCTTCAATGGTTCGCATTGAAATGGAGGTGGAAGAAATCGCAAGAATGCCCCCTAAGAAAAGGCAGTCCATCAGCTCCCAGCCCAGTAGCTTACCGGTAGTGAAACCAATCAGGGTCATGACCCCGATTTCAAACAGCGCAGTGAAACTGGCAGAGCCACCAACTCGAAACAGCTTCTTAAAGCTAAATTCCAAGCCTAAGGCGAACAAAAGAAAGATCACACCGATCTCAGCCCAAAGTTGCACACCCTCGGTGCTGGTAATCGACCCGAACAAACCAATCTTTGGTCCAATAATGAAACCCGCGACCAAGTACCCCAGAACCACAGGCTGATTTAAACGTTTAAATAAAAGAGTAACGATACCCGCAGTACCAAGAATAAGAGCCAAATCGCTGATCAACGCCGGAAGATTATGCATACCTAAAATGGTACGCCGTTTTCCTCCCAGAGGTAACAGTTCCCTTTTCGGAACGCACCGCCGTATTGGACAATAGAAAGCCAAACCAGGCTGGTTCAAGATTAGCTTCACACCAATATATGCCAAGAAAAATACTAATACTTACAGATGAACAGCCATACCACATCACAAATAGATCAAATAACCGAGAGAGCTTTTATCTAGAATCTGAAACTCTTTGGAAGATATTTCTGGATTGTCTGGAACAACTCAAACTCCAGTTTCACTGCGAAATTCACGCATTTGTTTTAATGGGCAATCACTATCACTTAATGATAAGCACTCCCCGGCGAAACATCGGTGAAGCCATGAAGTACTTTCATCGCGAAGTGGCCAAAAGATCAAATCGCGAATGTCAGCGTATAAATCATTTCTTCGGAGGCCGATACCAATGGTCACTCATCCACCAGGAAGACTACTACTGGAACTGCTTGAAATACGTCTTCCGAAATCCAGTCCGGGCAGGCATCTGCCAAAACGTCGAAGACCATAAATACTCATCCTTGAACACCACTCCACAAGAATGGACTTGGGACATGATTGATTGGTTTCACAGAGATCAACCACACATCGTTCCAGATATAGAGTGGCTGAATGAGCCATTTAAAACTGAAATAGAGGAAAGCATTAGATTTGGACTACGACGGCGTGAATTCAAACCACCGAAGACGGCGCAAAAAAAGCCAAGCCCATTAGACGGAGCGCAGTACAAAAAGGGAACTGTTACCTAAAAAAGTTACCTAAAAAAAAAGGCCCGCTTGAAGCGAGCCTTTTTGAAGTTCAAATTTTCGTTAGAACTATTTAGCTGAAAGAGCTGCAGTGACTGCCGCTTCAGCATCCACAACACCAGCACCGTATTCATTGTTAGTGTTTGGAGATTGAGGAACCGCAGTGGACATCAAAAGTTGTTTTACTTGAGCGCCGTTAAGGTTCTTGTTCGCAGCTTTCATCAAAGCCGCTACACCCGCAACGTGTGGAGTTGCCATAGATGTACCTTGGAAATCAGCGTAGTCAGTCGCAACGGTTTGAAGAGTTGCTTTAACTTCATTGCCAGCTTTCAAAGAAGCCACGATTTTTTGACCAACAGCTTGTTCAATCATGAACACAGCTACCGGAAGAACCGTACCGTCATCAGTCAATGCACCGTTGATCAAACCTGGAGCATTGTTGTAGATAACCGCGCCAGCTGCGCCCGCTTTAATAGCGTTTTCGATTTTCACGGAGAAATTAATTTCGCCACGACCGATCAAAGCGTATTTGCCTTTGAAGTCTTTACCAGCAAAATCAGCTTCTTTACCAAGACCCGCTTCAACCAAAACATTGGTTTCAGCTTTCAAAACTTCGCGAGCACCTTGGAAAGTTGTGGAAGCAACAGAAGCAGATTTACCTGCAACGCTGATTTTCACCGAAGATTCACGACCCGTTCCTTGAGGAACTGAAGAAACAACGCCAACACCTGGAGCTACGATCGCAAGTTCAGGACCGTATTGAGAGAACTCAGCTCTTTTAAGGTTGCTGTCAACTGCACCAACTGCGATTACAGTTGGAAGAGCTGCTGGGTAAGACACGCGGCCTTTACCATCGTTACCAGAAGCCGCTACAACAGTAAGACCTGCTTTAGCTGCTTTTGCAATTGCGTCTCTTTCGCCTGGAGTAGACCATGCGCCACCCAAAGACATAGAGATAACATCAACTTTTTGAGAGATACCCCAGTTGATACCCGCAGCGATTGCTGCATTCGAGCAACCTTCTGTAGAGCACACGCGGCCTGCCAAAAGTTTAGCTTGAGGAGCAACACCTGTGAAACCGTTGTTATCCAAAACACCTGCGATAGTACCAGCACAGTGTGAACCGTGACCGATTTTATCGGAGAAGTCTGAACCATCAGATTCACCAGTGAAGTCTTTACCTTGTTCGAAGTTAGCTTTCAAAGATGGGTGATTTGCATCGATACCAGTATCAAGAACCAATACGCGAGCGCCTTGACCTTGATTTGACTTTGCCCAAGCTTGAGGAGCTTTAACTGCCAGGATACCCCATGGAGTTTTAGCACCCGGAACTGTCGGGGTGTTTCTTACTGGAGTGGACAACCAGCCAGATACTGGAGCTGGTGCTGGATGGAAAACTTCTTTTTCCACATAAGCAACTGCTGGATCATTTTGAAGTTTCGCGATCTCTGAATCACCTTCAGCATTCACGATGAATGTGTTCAGGTTTTCAAGACTCTGTTCGATTTCAGCGTTTACAGGAGTCGCAACTGCGTGACCTGTTTTAAGTGCGCGTGAACCTTTAACTTTATAAGCCATGTGAGCAGCTTGGAAAGTTTGTGAGTCTTTCATGATAACGATAACACGCTCAGCATGAGCCGATGTCGCAACCAACAGAGACAAAATTAGTGAAAACAAATTAAGTTTCATGTGTGGGTCCCCCCCCTAATTCCGTGGACTCGCCTTTTGGAGTCCTTATGGAGAGGGAGTTCATTTCATGCTGTACATTTTATCAAGTACTCTTTTGGAACCACCTAAAAATAAATTTTCGGCCTCGAAAAGTGAAATTATCTGTCAAGACTGTGATGCAGCGATGCAGTTCCAAAATGGCACCCCAGTTCAAAAATAGAACCGATTCATGCGGAAGTATTAGAACTGCTTATGGGAGCTATGATTATTAATAAGTTTTAGTGCTTAAAATTAAAACACCGCAACTAATGCGTTGCGGTGTTTTAAGTACGTCAATGAACAATATTTGAGCATCTACTTTAGTGAGAATGCCCGCCGCCAGGAGCTGACTCCGGTACCGTTTTTCCAACTGGCAAAAGAAAGCTCAGCGGATGGTGCAGGATTCTGCGAAAGACGGCCTTGCGAATCGCTCGGCGAGTCGGTGGAGTCACTCCACGGGCTTTGACTGCCACTAGGAAGGCCATCGCAAAACTTACAGATACGTTAAAGAAACCTATTATTAAGACACCAATCACCGCACGCCAAAACAACCAGGTTTTTAAAAAATCCACTCCCAGAACCGGAATTGCCGCTCCCATTCCACCGGAAGAAAGAGTCACGTGTCGCACATCCAAGGGCACACCCAGGAATTTCATGATCTCCGGAGTCAATCCCAACAAAACACCCAATGAAATATTCCCCAACAAACCGGAGATATTTTTTTCGAAGAATAAAGCAATACGACGAGCGCCCACTTTACCAAAGATCGTCATCAATGTCGGACTGCGCGCCAAAGTTGTGCGCAGGGAATTCAAGGCAAACCAGTTGTCTCCCCAACCTGCGAACAAGCTGGAGCCCCACAATAAAATACCCGTGAAGGCAGCATAGAAAATCGCAGGACCAAATATATCCACCGAAGTGAATGACTTTAACGCCGTCGCCTCTGACATGATGTGCTTACCGGAGGCTAGAAACACAATCGAGTCCATCAACATCGTCGTCGGAACAACCAATAGGATATTTCCACCTACAGCAGCCACTTGGGAGCGGATCAGATGGGCGATCTCGTCGACCAGTCTTTCCATTCCCTCTTCAGATCCCACATCACGCATGTGCTCAGCCAACGCAGGGCCTGTCATCGCAGGCTGCTTAGTTCCCAGAGTAAATCCAGCTAAATGGATCACCACGAAACTGATCGCATAATTGGCAGATGCCAAAATTCCGATCATGAATTCAGAAAAACCCGTAGCCAGAATACCCGCTTTTACGTAGACAGTAAAAGCCGTGACAAAACCACCACCAGCTGCCGCCTGAACCATACTGCGATACTCTTCTTTGGTACGCGTGATATAATGCTCACCCGTTTCCGCCGCCCGCTCGACCACTTTTTGCGCAAGCAAATTGATATTCTGTGACAACAAAGCGCCTATGCTTTGAAGATCGTGATTTTCCTCGATCAAACTGGCCACGAAGCTGGTTACTTTTTTTGCGTCAGGAACATCCGTGATCAAGATATCCACTAAGCTATCGATGCGCTGCAGGTAGATTCTTAAGCGAGTCATCTGGAAAACCAGATTAATACTGACACCGAAATCATCCAGATGTTTATCAACCTGAGCCAACTCTCGACGACACTCCCAAACCATCAATCGCAGGCGTGATGCTTTTTCAAAAAACACTTCGGGCCGACCCGACTGATGGGCTTCAATGAAATCCTCGAGGACAGAAACAATTCCGAAGAATGCAGAATCGCGGAAGTTAGGTCGGTCCATGCGGTGACGAATGGCCGGCGACAATCCAATGGCGCGCACTTGAATACCCAGATACACGAGTGCATCTTCCATATCCCGCTCCATACGATTCCAATCGGCTTCCAGAGGAGACGTATGGTAGTTGAATAGCTCCAGAATTTTTGTAAAGAGTTCGTGATCTATAGACGCAATCCACATTGGATCCTTGTCACTTGGGAACAATTCCCAGAACAAATAACCAAGTTCGTGATCCAACGGTGGACTTGGCAGGAACTTCATCATCATACGATCCATGAACTCGCCGATCACCCCGACTTCACGAGGCAAACCGGTTTCGGTATAAAGCTCAAGTCCGCTGACGTTTTTAATTACCGAACGCAAAATAACCGCAACGTCCCTTTTCCATTCGGGATTGCGATCCAATACCATCAAAACGTAACGCAGGCGCGCGATAGCCACGTGACTGGAATCGTGACGAAACTCATCTGAAAGCAGGCCTTCGTAGCGAATCCACCTTAATAGATTCACCAGCCAATGAAGCTGATCTTCGAGTTGTTTTTGATCTGCGGCAAACCCCAGCAAGGCATCCAGGTCGGCATGAACATCACCGCGTCGTCTATATAATCTAAATCGATGAAAATACTTTTTAAGTTGCGAAAACATACAGAAATTTTGCCCGACAGTCTGAGTTCCTGCAAGCAATGCGCGTCAAAACTAAGGGTGCAACGATTTGTCGCCTGTTCGCGCCAGACTCCATGTGTTACAAGCGACCTATGAAACAACTTATTTGCTGCTTAATTCTACTGACCTCACTGAAACTCTGGGCTGCTAAACAAATTAATTCTGTGGATGGAACAGATGTGCTAACCAGCAAATTTCATCATTTAGAATCCAAAGCTGCAAAAAAAGGCACAGTCGTAGTTTTTCTTTCAGCCAAATGCCCCTGTTCTGCAAGTCATGAAGCCCTGCTAAAAGATCTTTCAGCTCAGTTCAAAGACTTCAGCTTTGTCGGCGTTCATTCAAACACCGATGAAAATGTGGAGATGACCAAAAATCACTTCACCCAGGCGGCCCTGCCCTTTCCAGTCATTCAGGATTCAAAGTCACGACTGGCTAACGAGTTTGAAGCATTGAAAACTCCCCATGCCTTTTTAATCTCTCCGAACGGCGAAGTTCTTTATCAAGGTGGTGTGACAGACAGTAACGTAGGTCCTTCAGCTAAAAAGCATTTCCTAAAAGACGCCATCGAAGATACGCAAGCCGGCAACCCCGTGCGCATGAAAGAAGGCCGCGCAGTGGGTTGTTACATTCAGCGCGAGGATACTTAATTGAAATACGTCGCTTGCTTGTTCTTACTTTTAACTGCCTGTGCCCAGCCAGATTATATTGATCCCAAGGCAATCAATTCTGTCCAGACAGATCCATCACAAGATCAATGCCCCCTGGCATTGCCACAGTCAGGATTATGCGCTGAAGTTCAATGGAACATCGGTCCACAATCTCCTGCAGAGTCAGAATTCACTTTAAAGTTCTGGAAAAACACTGACTCAAAAAACGGTCCCTATGTAGATCCATTAAGTTCTCTGAACGTAATCCTATGGATGCCCTCGATGGGACACGGCTCTTCACCAGTAACAATCGAAAAAATCGAACCTGGAGTTTACCGTGTTCGCAGAGTTTTCTTCATCATGCCCGGCGACTGGGAAATCAGAATTTCATTAAAAGACGGCGCAACGTCAGTTGATCAAGCAACAGTGAGCCTGTTGCTGTGAAATCATTCACTGCTCTTTTTCTTCTGCTAGGACTTTCAAACACAGCCTCTGCGGCCAGTTGCTGCGGAGGAGGCTTTGCATTTCCGGCACTGATCATGGGCGACGACAAAGCCCAACTAACCACTTCTTTAAACTATGCTGAAGTTACTGACGATGTTCTGGCCAATAAGAAGTGGATCAAACGCGGCGATGGCAATCACAGCCAAACATTTAAAATCGAAGCCGCTACCCTATTATCAGACACCGTACAAACTGGAATCTCAGTTCCGGTGACCACAAGAACGATTGCAAATGAAAATAGCACTGGCTTAGGCGACATCGCTTTAACCCTAGGGCACGAAACTTTGCCTGAAAGAAGTTACTCACGCTGGAAACCCAAAGGTCGCACTTTCTTGCAAGTGATAGCACCGACTTCACCTTCTATATATGATGCCATGAACACCCTAGCTTCTGATTCACGCGGCAGAGGTTTCTTCACCGTAGGTGGCGGAGTCGCATTAGTAAAAATCTTCGGCCGATACGACGCCAACGCAAGCTTGGAACTGCACAAATCTTTCGCCAGAGATTTCACGAGCCCCGCAAACGGTGGAACTATCACAGCAACCCCAGGCTTCGGCCACGGCTGGAGCATCGGCGGCGGCTGGAACAAAGGCGACTTCCGCTTAGGCACAAGCTTCAGCGGACTCTACGAAGACGCAGTAAAAATCTCCGGAGCACAAACCTCCAACGGAGCCATTCAGAAAAACGTAACTTGGTCCACAATGCTCAACTACATGCAAGGAATGGAAAGCGCTTGGACACTTTCTTATGCTGACCAAACCCTCTTCGGCTCCCCCGAAAACACGTCGTTATCTAAGACGATCACTCTAAGCTACCAAACCCGCTGGCAAAGATAATATATGCAAGAGCTTCTAAGAGAGCTGTCGGTCTGACCTAGCTCCTTGGGGATGGCTGTCTCCGCGACACGCCATCGTGGCTCACCGTGGCCCGCCTGCGGCGGGTGCGCGCATCCATGCGCCCACGGAGGTCGCTGCGCATCCATCCCCAAGGAGCTAGGCCAGGCGTAGCTATCTTCTTCGATTTGCTAGTGATCGCGATCGCGGTCGCGCATTTTGCGGTCGTGTTCGCGCATGCGGTTGACTCGTTCTTCTTCGCGATGGCGTTCGCGTTGGTCTCGCGCTTCTATGCTATCAGAACGTTCATCGCTGACGTGTGGCATGTTACGGTCGAAGTCGGATTCGATTTCCTCTGCGCGACGAGAACGAGTATCGACAGCTTTTGTGGCTGGCGCGGGAGTAGCAGTAACCGGTGCTGGAGCTGTTTCTACTCGGCGTTCTCTGGAAGATGGTGAGCTAAAGATTGGTTTTGGTTCTGTAGGCTTTCGGTATTTTCTTCGTAAGAATCCAAAGAAACTTCTTTTCTCGGGTTTTTCCTTCTCCATTGATTCCTCCCAATGCCTTGGTCCTTCGCGTTCCTGGTCTGCTTCCTCTACAATCTCTGGCATTTGCTGTTGTTGTTTAAAGTACTGAACTTTATCTTCTGGTTGTGCGCCTTCGCCATCATTCAATATCGGCACACCTTCAGGACTAATAGAAGTGGCTTCGCCCACCTTAAGGAAGGCTTCGCGAACATCCTTCTGACGAGTATCGCGTTTACGGAATCTATCCAATAGAGAATACACCACTGGCACCACATACAAAGTTAGTAGTGTGGAAATCAAAACCCCACCGATCAAAGTGACGGCCATGGGCTTGAAGGTTTCTGATCCCGCTCCGGTTGCTAAAGCTGATGGTAAAGCCGCCGTGATGGTCGCCATACTTGTCATAATGATCGGACGCAAACGAACAGGGCACGCTTCTTTCAAGGCAGCATTAGCAGTGATGTTTTCCCCGCGATCGCGAACCGCATTGGTGAAATCAATTAACAGGATCGAGTTCTTTTTAACGATCCCCATCAAAAGCAGAATCCCAATCATGGAATACATGTTGATGGACTGACCGGTCAGAAATAAAGCGAAAAATGCACCGGAAAAGCTAAATGGCAGGGCCATCAAAATGGTCACGGGATCCATAAAAGAATTAAACTGACTGGCTAATACCATGTAAGCCACCAGAATACCCAGTGCGAGCGCAAAGATCAGACTTTCAAAAGATTCGCGAAAAGTTTTCGCCGCCCCCGACTGTTCTATATAGTAGCTCGATGGCAGTTCTTTGGCTTTGGCAAAAATAAAATCCATCGCCTTCTGTTGAGAAGCCCCCGTCGCGAGATTCGCATATAACGTAACCGCCCGCTGACGATTCACCCGTGTCACCTGTTGCAAGCTGGCTTTTTGTTCGATCTTGGCCACCTGAGAAATGGGAATCAGATTATTTCGATCATTAGCTATTAAAAGCTTATTAAATTCATTCCGCGGATCCTTGGCTTTTTGCAACTGCACGTAGACGTCATAGCGATGCCCGCCTTTGGTGTACTGGCCATTTTTCACGCCACCAATCATGGCCTGCACCGTAACACCGATATCTTCCGCACTGACACCACGACGAGCCGCCTGATCACGCATCGGCGTCACTTGAATTTCCGGCATCCCCGCCAGATAGTCGGAATCAACGTCGACCATCATGCCGGATTTTTTCATGTCGTCTTTAAATTTATTATTCAACTCTTCAAGCTTCGCCCAATCCGGCCCCTGCAGGATAAATTCAATCGGATAGCCTTTTCCCGTTGAAAAACCCCGACTTGAAGGATCCATCATGAAGACCTGCACGCCTTGAACATTCTTGGTAAGCTCAGTTCGCGCATAGTTCATGAATTCCTGCTGCGACAACTCTTTGCCCAGGGATTTGTTCACTCCGCGTTCGCCTTTGTCTTTTAAAGTCACAAACATCATACCGGTATTGGCGTCACTGCCACCGCCCGATCCCAATCCCCCGACGCTCGCATACAAGTGTTTCACTTCAGTTTGGGAGCGCATCCATTTTTCAATCTCGCGCGCTTTTTGGTCCGAAGTTGCCAGCGAAGTACCGATTGGCAAAAACAAGCGCATAATAAACAAGCTTTGATCCTGTACGGGAGTCATCTCACGGTTAAGACCCTGGACCGTCACAAATGACAGGGCCACAAACACCACGGACGCCAGCAAAGCCGGCCAGCGGTATTTCAAAACCCAGTTTAAGGATGTCGAATAAAAATCCCTCCACTTGTCCATGAATAGATCGAACGCCTTACCGATGCGAGTACTGCGATGACCGGTATGAACGAAAGACGAACAACGCATTGGCGTGATCGTCAAAGATTCCAGTAACGACAAAAGAACGGCCAATGAAATGGTGATCCCGTACTGTAAGAAGAATTTACCGATGACACCTTTCATAAAGGCGACCGGCAGAAAGATCGCAATGATCGCGATACTGGCCGCCAAAGCGGCAAAGGTAATTTCCCGCGCGCCGATGATAGCTGATTCAATCGGCCTTAGTCCCCGCTCGTTATACCGGAAAATATTTTCCAACACCATGATGGCATCATCCACCACGATACCAATCGCCAAAGTCAAACCCAGCAAGGTGAAAGTGTTCAAAGTAAAACCAAAGAAATAAAGACCAATGAACGCCCCCATGATGGAGGTCGGAATCGCCAGTAACACATTCAAGGTTGCGGTAAAGCTGCCCAAGAAAATCCAGCACACCAATGATGTCAAAATCACCGCCAGCACCAGATGCTTGATCATCTCCTGAATACTTTGCTCGATATAGCGAGAGGAATCAAAGTTCACTCCCAAGCGCATGCCTTCAGGAAGAGTGTCCTGAATGTCTTTCATCTGGGCTTTCACCGCATTGGCCACCGCCACGGCATTGGATCCGATTTGTTTTTTAATCCCCAACCCCAGGGACATCACTCCGTCAAATCGAGAAATGCGGTACACCTCTGCCAAAGACTCCTCGGCATAGCCGACATCTTTTAAGCGAATTGTATTGAAAGGATCCTGAATCACCATGCCGGCCCGACGATTGATGATCATGTCATCAAACCCCTTGGCATCCTTAAACTCCCCCAGCGTTCTGACGTTGAAGGCATTCTTGGGATTCTGAATGAACCCGCCGGGAACTTCGGTATGCTGGGCGGTAATGGACTCCATCACGTCGCCGACAGAAATAATTTTCTTTTTCAACTTATCCGCATCAACCCACACCCGCATCGCAGGATCCGTGTAACCTCCCAGAATAATATCCCCGACACCGGACACCATGGTGAAGCGGTCTTTCAGATAGTCTTTGGCATAGGTCATTAGAAAATAGGGATCATTCTTATCGTACATCAACGCCAGCCACAGAATTGGCTGATCATCGGGATTGGTTTTCGTGATAATCGGAGGATCCACGTTTTCCGGCATAAGACGCTGGGCTTGGGCGACTTTGGTTTGCACCTCTTGCAGGGCCACGTCGATATTGCGGTCTAACTCGAATTCGATGGTGATATTAGCGATCCCCGTTTTACTGACTGAACTGATGCGGACGACACCTTCCACCGATGACAGGGCATCTTCGACAGGATCGACAACAGAAGTTTCCATGATCTCGGGGGCCGCACCTAGCAAAGTCAGGGTGACATTCACCACCGGAAAATCCACATCCGGCAACTGGCTGACACCAAGGCGCATAAATGAAATGAATCCAAATATGATGAATGCCGCAAACAGCATCCAGGAGAAAACAGCATTGCGTATGGATACGTCGGAAATGCGCATACAGACCTCCCCATGATTCTATAGGAAAGTTTCTGCGACCGAGGCTGTTTTGAAACAAAAAAGGGAGATCGATAGATCTCCCTTTTTTTAACTTACAACCACTTAATGGCTGATATTTTACAGAGCTCTCAAAAGAGTCATGTGATCATCGATCCATTTTGAATAGACGTCAGCACGAGTGTAAATCGACAACATAAAGCAATCTGGAGTCAAACGAGTTGGCAAAGCATCACCGCGGCTCAACACACCCCAAAGATACAACTGACCACCGATATCAAGGTAAGCTGGACCACCGGAATCACCAGAACAAGCACCACGCTTCAAAGATTGTTTCAACATCGCTTCAGTTGCAGAGTAATTTGGATCTTCAACAACAAGTTGAGTCGTTCTAAGAGTACCCGCGCCAGATTTGATCACCCATGAGCGATTCAATCCGTAACCCGCGATAACAACTTGAATGCCACGAACCAAAGCACCTGAATTCGTCAGTCTTTTTGCAGGACCATAACCTGTCGGCAAACCACCTTTGAAACGAAGAATGGCAATGTCGGCAGTGTTTTCTTTGCGTTGTGGATCGTAATCAGTGTTTACGAAACCAGCATCCACTTTACGGATTTGCTCTGGAGTGGATTTTTTCATTTCGTTATTAAAGTGAACTTGCAATGCTTTTGGATCACCAGCCACACAATGTGCTGCTGTCAAAACCATGTTTTCAGCGATCAAAGTGCCTGAGCACAAAGCGCCTACTTTAGGATCATAAAGACCCACTGTCGAACGGATCACGCGGTGACCTGGATAAACAACGTCACCACCAATGACCTGTGGGTTGCCGTCAGCCGTTACTGTCCCGTTTTGGTTTGCTGGAGCACATGCAGCCAATGCTGCTGTTGCAAGAAGACTTGATACTAGTAAATTGATAGATTTCATTTGGAAAACTCCCTTAAAAGATTTCGATTCGTGGTGGGTTCTACACCCCTTATTGCAAAACCCAAAATGAAATTTTCCTAATCGGGACACTCTTTAAATCGGGACAGCGAACGCAAAGCAAAGCCCTTGAGATCATGTAGATTTTTTAGCTTGGCGCCATAAGGACCGCTTGTTACGATTTTAAAATGCTTGCACACTCATACCCACTTCAAGTCCTTGTCTTTCTATGTTCCTCAGTACTTCTGGTCCCTATCTTTCAAAAATTAGGATTAGGAAGCATCCTGGGTTATCTTGCCGCTGGCATTCTGATTGGTCCTCAGACCGCAGGACTGATCACAGACGTGGAATCCGTGAAACATCTCTCGGAATTTGGCGTCGTATTTCTGCTGTTTTTGATCGGACTAGAGCTTCAGCCCAAGAAATTGCTGGCTATGAAAAAAACTCTTATCGGCTTTGGCGGGTTGCAAATTATTACCTGCACCCTAGCCCTAGGAGTTTTAGTCAAAACCCAAGGAGCCTCATGGAATAGCGCCTGGGTGGCGGGCTTTGCACTAAGCCTTTCCTCCACCGCCTTTGCCATTCAGGCCATGACCGAGAAAAAAGTTTTAAACACCGAGTTCGGGCGCTCCTCTTTTGCGATCCTATTAATGCAGGACGTGGCAGCCATCCCTGCCTTGGCGATTATCCCTACCCTGGGTTTGGTTCAAGCTTCTTCAAGCACACCCGTAAACTGGCTGGGAGTCGGTGGAATATTTCTGGGACTTTTGATTTTCAATTACACATTGATGGGACCTTTGCTTCGACAAGTGGCGGCCCTGCGCAGCCGTGAACTTTTCACCGGCGTGACTTTGACGATTGTAGTGGGCGTCGCCCTGCTCATGGAGCACATGGGTATTTCCATGGCCCTGGGCGCCTTCCTTGCTGGTGTGTTGTTATCTGAATCAGAATACCGACATGAGCTGGAAGCTGACCTTGAACCCTTCAAGGGTCTATTGATGGGGCTTTTCTTTATTTCTGTCGGCATGTCCGTCAATATTCACCTGATCCTGAAGAATCCCCTATTCATTATCGCTGCGACTGCCGTGTACATGATCGTTAAAGCGGGACTTCTATTCGGTGTTGGGCGAGTTTTAAGACTGAACAGCGCAGGCTCGCGAAACATGGCAGCTTACCTTGCCCAAGGGGGCGAGTTTGCGTTCGTTATATTTGGTGTCGGTCAAAACTCCCAAGTGATCAGCAATGATATTTCTGAGCTGCTAACAGTTATTGTGACACTTTCAATGATCTTAAGTCCGTTTGTGATTGTCCTGAACTCTAAAGTCGACGCCTGGCTCGCAACCCGAAAACCTGCGAAGGAATTCGACAGCTTCGAAGGAGTGGAAAACGATATCATCATCGCGGGATTTGGTCGTGTCGGACAAATCTTTGGTCGTATCTTAAGAGCGCAAGAAATTGGCTTCACCGCGATTGACCATGATCCTGAACAAATCGAACTTCTAAGAAAATTCAGCCACAAAGTTTATTACGGAGATGCCTCCCGCCAGGAAATCCTAGAAGCAGCCGGAGCCAAGTCGGCAAAGTATCTGATCGTGGCCGTTGATGATGTGGAAACGTCCAAACACATCGTGGAGCTGGCTCGCGAACACCACCCTCATTTGAAAATTTATGCCCGGGCCCGCAACCGGAATCACGTTTTTGATCTGATGGATCTGGGTATTGAGCTTAAACACATTCGCCGCGAAACTTTTGAATCAAGCCTGTTGCTGACCCGCGAACTGCTGGTGGATCTGGGGATGCCTGCAGCCCGCGCACGTTCAATTATTGAGCGCTTCCACCGCCATGATGAGATCATGATGGAAAACCAGTACAAGTACCGTCACGATCAGAAGCAATTTTTGGATCTTTCCCGCGAAGGAATGCGACAACTGGCACAAGTACTGCGCGAAGATCAGACGCAAACCTATATTGATGCTGCTGACACTGACACTTCCGAGGAACCAAAACTATGAGTCACGACGTAAAACCGCCTATGACTCTGGCCCTGCGCGAGCTGGAAAAGCACGGGGTTGAACTCACCTACCATCTTTTTGCTTATCAGGAAAAAGGCGGCACCGCTCACTCTTCGAAAGAAATGGGAGTGCCCGAGCACGCAGTTATTAAAACTTTGATTATGGAAAATGATCAGAAGGAACCCCTGATCGTGCTTATGCATGGGGATATGCAGGTCTCGACAAAAAATCTGGCGCGCGTATTAGGAGTAAAAGGAATTCATCCTTGCAAACCGGAAGTCGCGGATCGCCATTCAGGATATCAAGTGGGTGGAACCTCGCCCTTTGGAACAAAAAGAAAAATGCCGGTCTATATGGAAGAGACCATTCTGCAATTGGACAAGATCTATATTAATGGTGGAAAACGTGGATTTCTGGTGGGTATGTCGCCGAAAGAGGCTCAGCGAATTCTTGCGCCCACTTTAGTTCAAGTGGGCATTCCGGGATAACTTATTTCAAAGGCATGTTCTCTTTAGGAATACTTGGGTAGTTACGGCGAACTTGGACTTCTTTCGCCTTGGAACCCGTGATTCTCATGTAAGGAACTTCGGTGTTCTTGTCAGCAAGGCCGATCTTATTGAAAGGATTCGTTTTGTCGTACCAAGGCATAAAGCCCGAATAGAAATCGAATCTTCCGCGCCCCATGATACCTGCCCCTTTATCACGAATGATAAAGTAGCCGTCATGCATAGAACCATCTGGCAAAATCAAACCAATCACAGACGGCACGTAAATCACTTCGCCAATCTTATAGATAGTCAAATCCGCAGCCAATGTGTGGAAAGGATCCAAACAAACAGTGCGAACTCCGTAACCGTATTTGCACTCCTCGCGATCGATTTCAAAATAACGATTTTGACCCTTGATACGTGCCAGAATATTCAGCAAACGGATTTTACCGTTCTTTTTGATCGAGCACGAACCCTGCAAACCGCAGGCATCAGAGATTTTCTTGCAGACCTTAATAATAGTCTTCCCGCCCTGACCATAAAGAGTCACTTTTTGACTGTCTGGGCAGGTCGTCTTTTCAGTATCGAAAATTGGGAAATAATAAACCGTCGGTTTTAGTTTCGCAGTCCCCACCACATCTTTGGCAGCAGGACGATCCTGAGCGACTTTTTCTTCGCTAATTGTACCGTGAGTTGGGACAGGGGCCACTTCCTCTTCAGTGTTAGCTGGAACCGGAAAATCTTCAGGATTCCCCACAGAAGCTTCCTGAGTCGGCAGAGTGCTTACCCATTGCTCGTTATCAGTATCAAGATCAGTTTGTGCAGATCGCACGGATTGGTCGCGAAGGCTGACTTGGCCACTTTCAGAATCCAGAGTGTTGTTAGCAGTAAATTGATCAACATTCCCGCAAGCAGCCAGTGCCATCGCCAGTGCCACGACCGAAAATGTGATTAAACGCTTACTAAACATGCACCCTCCAGAAGAAAAACCGAATCCCAACCTAACAGACATTTGTCAGAGTCGCGAAGACTTTTTTTACTCTGGAAACATTGGAAATGCCGTGCCGTAAATTGGTACCTTTTGCCCCTATCATGCCAGCAATTTTTCATGCAGAACTGTTAATAAATTAGACAGTTTTCGGTCGAGCCGATAGCATATCCCTATGAGTACACACGTTTTTCTTACCGAAGTCGCAAATTTCTCGGAAGCACAAGTCGTAAAGTCCTTTTTGGTCGCCCAGGGCTTCCACCCCCGACTTCGCGATGAGCTCACCCGCTCGGTGGCTCCCCACTTAGAAACATTTTTGGGCAAGCTTATTATAGAAATTCCAGAGGGTGAATTTTTAGCTGCTTCCTCTGCCCTCGAACAACTGGAAGATGAACAAGCCGAAAAAAATGCCGACCAAGATGAAACGGCCTTGCTAAAAAATCAAAGCCTGCTTGAAAGTCAGGAGATGGCAAAAAAATGCCTGATCAACGCCGTCCTGGGATGCGTGCTGATTCCCTTGATCTGCAATCTTTATTCAATGCTTTTGGGTTTTCGTGTGCTGGGAAAAGAAATGCCGTTGTCGCGCCTGACCCGCACGCGTTTAATTATGGCCTTCTTTTTTAACTGCATTGGTTTTTACATTTGGTTAACGTATGGGCCGATGCTCTTAAAGGACCTTTTCTAATTTACAGGTGCGCGCTGCGCCATTTTTCCATTGAGTTTCAATAAGTCGCATTTCAAAGTGAAATGCTGAACTCGGTAGCAATTTTATTGATTGCGGAGTCGTTTCGCGATTTACCCCTTCTATATTGTAACTTTTCAATGAAGGGATCGTTATGCGTTTCTTGATGACTACTGTTGCTTCTCTATTTATTTCCGCTTCCGCGTTTGCGTGGATTCCACCTTACCAATACCAAATCAATGGCTATCAAGCGGCTGTTACTATGTACAACCAATCTGGTTATACAGTTTACTGCCAAGGCTATGCTGTGGGTCAGTTGCAAAATGGTATGGTTGTTAATTCTTGGTTTGCTGACTGGGTAGGTCCATTCCAGTATCGCACGGCTTTCGTATACGCGAACCCTCCGTTCTTCTTTGTGAACGCTTGGTTGAACGTAAACTGCCAATAGATTTCAAAAATACTCTGCCGAGGTATTCTAAGACTTCGGCAGTTTTTTCCAGTCCCGATCCGTCATCATCGTGACCGAGTCGGTGTTAAAATCGTAAACGATTCTGATTTCATTCTTCTGCAGCTGTCTGCGAATCTGTTCTTTCTTTTTATCCAAAGAAATTTCCATCACACCGTAATCAGTGCCTTCACGCAAAATGAAAGACTCAATCACTGCATCCACAACTTCAGCACTTAACTGCTCGACGGGAATTGCCACTGGCGGCTTGTTTTCACTATTTTGCTGATCGTGATCATTATCCATATCAAAGGTCTCCCGTTTTGGTTCTAGCACGAATGCAAAGTTCATCACATCTTTCATTAAACTCGATGCCCGAGTGCGCCTTAATCCAGCGCCATTCAATTTTATGGCGCTGTTGTTGGGCATACAGCTCTTGAATCAAATCGACCTCAGGAATGGGCTGCCCTTGATTTTTAACCCATCCGTTACTGGCCCAGCGTTCACACTTTTCCAAAGCTTCCAGCATCACGCGGGAATCCGTATAAAGACGACCACGACTGTTTTCCGGCAGGGCTTTCAGGGCTTCAATCGCCGCTTGAAACTCCATGCGATTGCTGGAGGTTTTCTTTTGTCCCGCGAAATCTTCACAAACGATAACTCCCCGGCGAGTCACCACGTAAGCCCACGCCCCTTTGCCATGCTTAAAGCTGCCGTCGGTGTAGATCTCTAAGAAATTTCCTGAAAACAGATGACGGATACACTGCCAGATACGATTCATACTCCAAAGAATTCCACAAAGTCCTCAGGAACGCAGTAATTTGTTGCGCGTTTAACGCAAAGATTTTGGATGCGCGCCGGGCTGGATCGGGCTATCCCTCTGCATAGAAACGAGGTTCACATGATTCAAGCATTTAAAGTTCTGGGATGGCTCGAAGGGATTTCCTTTTTAACTCTTCTTTTTATCGCAATGCCAATCAAATACATGGCCGGTAATCCAGCTATTGTTAAAACCATGGGCCCAATCCATGGCTTCCTGTTCATTGGTTATGTTTTATTTGCGAACTTCCTTGCAGGAGAGCTTAACTGGACATGGAAAATGCGCGTTCAGGCATTCTTTGCCGCAGTTTTGCCATTCGGTACATTCTGGTTTGAAAGAAAATATCTGGACGCTAAAAAAGCTTAGTCCTTTTTCTGAGGGCTGCTGCTGGTTCCTTTCGGGGCAGCCTTCTCTTTCTTCTGCTCAGGCTGAGTTTTGATTTGCGTAGGCTTTTCTTTATCCTGATCCTTTAAAGTTTTCGGCTTCTCCACCCGCGCCTGGATGAAATAGCGAAGCCCCAAAAATATTCCATACTGATTTGAATATTCATTGGGCTGTTTGGTCAGCGCATAGGAATAGCGGCCTTCTGCCATCAGTGCCCACAATCCCGACTGCCATAATTCGCCTTGAAGTGCGATATCAATACCGGTCTCGGACGGTGACGATGCCGAAGTATTAACTCCTTCAGAATCTGCAAAATCATTGCGAATGGTATTGATATTCCCCATCGGATAGTTCGTGTAAACGCCCACCGAAGTTGCAAATGACGGCGCCCAATAGCGGCGATACGCAATCGTGATATGCATGGTTTGAGTTCTTTGCGCTATTGATCTGTCACCCTCATCGCGGAAGTAATATTTGTGCATAAATATCGCGGCCATCTCCAGCGCGCCATGATCACTGACATCCCCCGAAGCTATAAGTGAAATGCCCCCAGTATCCTGCTGCAGATCCGATAATACTCCATTGTACTCTGTCTTGTAGGTGTAAGGCCCCAGATACGCCATGACATTTCCTCGCTGAGGCACATAGGCAAAAGCAAATTCTGCACAAAGCACCAAGATACTCAGAGACAGAATGGAAAGTGTGCGTTTAAGATGAACCATAATTGGAGCCTAATGGTTGATGTTTGAAAAATCATTATCTTTATACACAAACAAAACATTACGGTGCCTGGCGGCTCTCACCGTAATGTTTTGGACTGCGGGAACTTTGGCGGCCCCCATAAAAACGGCGACCCCGCCCCCGCAAGAGACCGATCTAGAAACAGATCTCATCCAGGGCAACATCAACATTTCGAGCTGGTTTGACAGTTTCGCTACTGGCTTGGATCTATTTTTGGCCGGTCAGCGCTATACTACAAATCAAAATAAAACCACCGCTGTCATTGAAGTCGGCGCCTACTTGAATTCGTTTGATGGCTTAAAGAATGACCTCGCCTTCGATTTTAATCTGCGACTGCCCAATGTGGAAGAATACTGGCAAGTGACATTTACCTCCTACGATGAAACTTCCGAGCGTGGTGTCGCCCAGAACTACGTGCGCAACACGCCTCGCGAAAGAAACCCAGGAGCCACCTTTGGATTTTTCAGACAATTGGGGAATGTGCGAACCTCATTTCAGCCACGCATCTCTTTTGCCGGCACTCCAAAGCTCTCACACACTTTAACTTTTGAAAGCATTGCCGAACGCAGAAAATCTTACCACATAAATCCCAAGTTGCAGTTTTATGCAGATGCCGAAAAAGGAACCGGTACATTCCAGGCAATTAACTTTAACTTTTATCTGGGACGAAACTTTAACCTCACACTGGTAAACGAGGGCGACTATATTGATCGCGAACACCTGTACACTGTTACAAACGGCGTCGCTTTGGGGCAGTGGTTTACTAAGAAAGAAAGTATCTCTTACAACATCTTTTTCACCTCCAAGAATCGCGAAGTCTACCACCTTGCCTCATACAATTTGTCGGTGGCGTTTGTGCAGATTCTATATGAAAATATTCTGGATTATCAGATTCAACCGAATATTGATTTTTCCGAAGAACATGATTTCGTCAGAAATCCCGGTCTGAATTTTCACTTGTATTTGAGGTTTTAATCATGGAAGCACAAGTTCAAACGACGGACCACAATATCGGTACTGGCGAAATCGCCAGCAAAGGCGCCTTAGTATTCATTCACTACACTGGAACTTTGGCTGACGGTACTGTGTTTGATTCCTCTTACACTCATGGCAGGCCCTTTGAGTTCGTGGTGGGATCAAAGAAAGTGATTCAGGGCATGAGTCTGGGTATATTGGGGATGAAGGTCGGCGGTAAACGCAAAATTCAGATTCCAGCTGTTTTGGCGTACGGCGAAAGACCCATGGGCAAGATCCCTCCCCATTCTGATTTAACTTTCGAGGTCGAACTATTGGAATCCCGCCCACGCGAGTAGGCCTCAAGTAAGTGCTTCTTTTCACTTTCTAAGACCTGTGCTAGAATCACTTCCATGTTAAAGCAGTTTTTTCCCCAGCATGATTTTAAAGCCCTTTTGTTTGATTTCGATGGCACTGTTGCCGACACGATGCCTGCGCACTTGGGCGCTTGGAATAAAGCCCTGGCAAAGTATGATCTTACACTCAGCCGCGAACAACACATGGCCTGGGCCGGTCGCCCCACTCATCGCATTGTCGAAATGATGAACGAGCTTCATAAGACCTCGATTGATCCGCAGCAATTCCTGCAGGAAAAAGAAGTGCACTATCTTTCAAGCTTGCATGAAGTCAGCACGATTAAAACTGTGATGGAAGTTATTCATCACTATCACGGGAAGCTTCCAATGGCGATTGTCACTGGTAGTCGCCGTAAAATTGTAGGTCTGACGATGGATCAATTAAATCTGCATTCTTATTTTGATCTTTTGGTATGCGCTGAAGACTACACGCAAGGGAAACCGGCACCGGATTGTTTTCTGATGGCTGCTTCTAAATTCAATATTGCACCGACAGACTGCCTTGTTTTTGAAGATGCAAATTTGGGAATTCAAGCTGCGCATTCTGCGGGCATGAACTGCCTAAAGGTCACGGAAGAGTCCAGCCTGGCCCACACTCGCTAATTCGCTGTATTACAACAACGTCCAATGCTTAATTTTGGTAACTCCTGCTACGATGATTTCGAAGGGAGTCCTTATGAAAAAACTTATTATTGTCTCTTTGATTGCTCTCGGTGCATCAGCAGCCCAGGCTGCTCCAAAATCAGTAGAAACCAAACCTAGCGATGCGACTCTTTACGAAAGTGATGACCAATTCTCCGGCCAGAGCAAAAGCAAAAAGGAAATTTCTCGCGATCGCCGTGCTTCATCCGATCCTAGATTTGAAGGCGCTGTCGATAACCCAGGAACCCGCGACATGAAAGATTCGGACGGTTCTATAAAAGAGAATCAGTAAAGTCGCCAATCCGAAGTCGAGTTTATTACATACAAACCTAGTGTCTCTGGACTATTATAAAACCGCCTAAAGAAGGCGGTTTTATGTCAAAGACCTCAGTGCTTTACCAATAGACACCGGAGGCTTCCCCACTAAGATTCGTACCCAATCAGAAAATCGCAAATCGCCCCTATAAAATCGTCCAATTAAATCTGCGGGCAATTTATAAAACCGTTGCAAAACTTTAAACCGAAGCTCGGGCTCCGCCGCTAAAAACAACATCCTATTCAAGGCAAATAAAAAGCGCATTTGCTTTCTCAGCTTCCTATCGTGCTCTGTCAAAGCACGTTTCCATTGCTTCGTCGGGATGCGCACGATCAAATCGACTCTAGAAACTGTCACCGGAAATGTATAACCGGTAACAGGATGAAACAGATCTGAACGGGCACCAAGTGAAATATACTCTTGATCTTTTTCTTTCGTCGGAAAAAATGGAAGCGGCAAACAACCTGACTCCCGACGGTCAATACTTTGAATGGTCCACCCCTGGGCGGCAATGTATTCTTCGATTCCCTTACCAATCTCTGCGATGTCCAGATCTGGTGAATTTGAATAATAAGTGTCCTCTATTAGAAGACTATTTTCAGACCACGGTAACAGGTAAAAAAAACGATAACCATCCTTCTGAGGAACGCACACATCCTTTAAAAACACAAAATCAATGAGATGGGGTTGAGCCAGAGTGACATCCCACCCCACAAACTTCTGATATCCCTGATTCTTCGTTTCAATTCCAGGCCAGCCACGCGCATCAACGATTTGTTCTGAACTTATGACTTTTCCATCCGCAAGAACTACTTTATGGTTTTTCAGGGAAAGCACTTCAGAATCAAAACGAATCGCATCAGCATAATGCTGCGACATATAGGTGGCGAAATCTGCCGATCTTAAAGCATTGTACTCTTGATTCAAAATTCTTTCGTATTCCGGGAAGGCCACTTTTTGCCGAGACCATCTTTTCGAAACCAAGGCCTGCAGCCATTGACTGTCTGAAGGCAAATCCGTCGTGTGATAGCACCAGGTTTGGTGCGAGGACAGGAAACTTTGCTTTTCCAGCAGCAAGACACGCAGATCAGGTTGAAAATACTTAAGCCCGTGCAAAAGCAAGCAACCAGCCAACCCTCCACCAACTATAACGCAATCAAACTCAAGATTCTCAACTTTATCGAACATATTTTACAAATATCCCAGCATGAGTTAGCAATCAATATATGAATCATTTTGAAAAGTTCGAATCATATATTCCCTTTGACCTGCTGATTCCCAAAAACTTTTTATTAGCCATAACTGCCGTGACCTTCGTGGTTTTGGTTCGCTACTTGGTTACAACCTTTTTATTTTATGTTGTCTTTTACCTGCGTCGCTGGCAATGGAGTGACCTTCGTCAAATATACCCAGAGCTACCCAGTAAAACAATCCAACGCTATGAAATTAAGTGGTCTGTGGTCAGTTCTATCATCTTCGGTATAGCAGGCGTACTCATGGGCGCTTTCTGGCAAATGGGATGGAGCAAGATTTATTTGTCCTTTGACCAATATGGTTGGACCTACCTTATTCTGAGTGGTTTTTTCGTTTCCGTGCTACATGATTTCTATTTTTATGTGACACATCGTTGTCTGCACAAACCTTTGGCCTATAAAAGATTTCACGCCGTTCACCACGCCTCGCTTCACCCTTCTCCTTGGGCATCTTTTTCATTTCACCCTGTGGAGTCTTTGATTGAAGCCATCCCCCTCCCCTTGATCACACTCATCTTGCCTCTTCACCCCATAGTCATCGTCATCTACCTTACGATGGCAACCATTTCGGCCATCATAAATCACTTAGGATTTGAGGTTCTGCCTCCAGGATCTGCAAAGCACCCCGTTGGCAAATGGCTGATCTCAGGCACTCATCACGCGGGCCATCATCGCTTCTATAAATATAACTTTGGTTTATTCTATACGTTCTGGGATCATATTTTTGGAACTCAGCATCCGGGATATGAACAACAATTTCAGCAGAACACGGAAGTAAAGATTGAATCGTGAGATCTTAACAGCCGAGGACTTGTGCAAATCCTATGGCTCGCGCAAAGTTCTTGAAAATATCAATTTAAAAATTTCGTCGAAGGAAATTGTAGCCCTGCTAGGCCCCAATGGCGCTGGCAAAAGCACCACGCTAAAAATACTCCTGGGACTTCGTCATGCCGATAGTGGCACGCTAAAATGTCCCAGTCGAAAAAAAGTTGGTTATGTCGCTCAAGAACTTTCATTCCCCCTGCATTTGAAGACCGTCGAAGTTCTTAAACTTGTGCGGGCTCATTATGAGCAAGGACCTGACTTAGAGGAACTCATTCATCGTTTTAACTTGGAAGGTTTCCTTCACTCCCTGACTGGCGGCTTAAGTGGCGGTGAAAAAAGACGATTGGCCCTGGCGTGCGCCCTAATGGGGACTCCGGATCTTTTGATTTTAGATGAGCCCACCACGGGCCTTGATGTCGAATCAAGAATCAATCTGTGGAAAGAAATCCAAGACTATGCCCATGAAGGCGGAGCCGTCTTGCTATCCACTCATGATCTTAATGAAGTGTCCCAGATTGCAGACAAAGTTGTGATAATCGATAATGGTAAAGTCCTGCGCGAAGGCCCGGTGTCAACCATCACCCACAGTCTTAAAGTAAAAACTCTTCGCTTTCGCGCTAAAGAAGCTCCCATTTCCTCCCTTATTATGGAGTTGAAATTAGAAGAAAATTTCTATCATCTGCTAACTGAAAACGCCGAACATCTTTTAACAGATTTACTCTCTAAGGGTTATGAAATTCAGGACCTGGAAGTCTCTTCTGCTTCGCTAGAAGAGGCTTTTATTCATATACGCAAGGCACATCATGGCTAGATACTTTCGCCTCTTACGAATCCATTCTTACACGCAGATGCTCGAGCATCTCCGCCAGCCCATGTATGTACTCACCACGCTGGTTTTTCCAGCGATGTTTTTTTGGTTCTTTGGTGTCCCCAATGCCACGACCTCAGCCGCCGCCTTACTTTTATTGGGATCCTTTTCTTGCTTTGCAGTTTTAGGAGTGGTCCTATTCCAATTTGCCATTGGAATAGCCCAGGATAAAAACACGCCTTGGTCCCAATACTTAAGTATACTACCCCTTCCCCACTCCCTGCGTCTGGTCCCAAGAATTTTAAATAGCTTTTTAATCGCAACAATTTCAGTTCTGGCCGTCACCATCGTTGCCCTCACCTGTACTCCCCTGACTCTCTCTGAAATACCGTGGGGCGGTTTTTTACTGGCACTTCTTTGTGGGGCGCTGCCTTTTGTATTGCTAGGTGCTGCCTTGGGATATGCGGCAAACGGAAAATCCATTGTTCCTTTAGCAAACCTGGTTTACCTGCCGCTTTCTTTTGCCGGCGGCTTATGGATGCCCCCAGAGGCACTTCCCTCCGCTATTCAAAAAATATCAAAATATTTACCAACTCGCTACTTTGGGGAGTTCGCCTGGGCGGCCTTACTTAAAAGGCCACTGAACACTGCTTCTATCTTAGGAATTGCGATCTACACGCTGATTTTTCTAGTGGTCGCAGTTTATTTTTTTAGAAGAAACCAAGAGCAAGAGTTTCGTTAACTCCCAGATAGCCCTCACTGTACCACTGCCACCAAGCTAAAATCATGATCAGATGGCCCACGAAAATGAAAAAATGGCTCCACATTTCAACACGGTCTGAATGCTGGGCCAAATAGCGATACCAGTGCAGCCCTTCATCAATAAGAGAATACACGATACTTAAGCTGACTAGTACCAATGCCGGAATTCTTAAAAAAACCGGAAAGTGATACGCCAAACACAAAACAATCACACTGGTTATACCAGCGAATATTGTAATATGATGAACCAGCGCCTCGGCTTTTTGCAGAAATTCCTTGTAGACAGTTCTATGCCCAATCGTATCGAAGGCAATTGCCGTTGAAAAAATAAAAATTCCAACAGGAATGTTGTATACATACGCCGGATATTGAACTCCATGCATATAACCGATTGCAATAAAGGCGGTAACAACGGCAAATAAGCCATACATCATCCCAACCCACAAAACATAGACAACCCAGTCTTTTACGGAAAACTCCCTCACTCGACTTGCATAAATCCATGTCTCATATAGAAAACCCGTACTCACTACAACCTCCACACTTTCTGTGGCGAACGAAAAGGAGTTTTTCCAATTCTTTCGCGTACCCACAGACCGATCAACACCGCCGTAGCTTTGCCGATCAAAACCAACTTTTCAACCCCTGTGACATAAATTCTTTCATCCAAACCATGTCCGGCAGTATTTCTAATTTTCGAACCAATGTGACTGTAAACATAACCCGCAATCAACACCGCCCATGCCGACCGCAAGCCCAGGTAACTCAATCCCTTATAGCCATGCTGGTAAAGTTCATCAGCTCGTGACAGTAGACGCTGTTGCATCTGTAAAACCTGATTCCGATGGATTGGCGACATCAACTCCTGCCGCGGAATTCCGCTCTCTGCAAGCCAGTTCAAGGGCAGATAAATCCTTCCCCTTTCAAAATCTTCACGAATATCGCGACAGATATTGGTAAGTTGCATGGCATTTCCCAATGAAACTGCATGAGGCAAAGCACTATCTGATGTTACTCCCATCACGTGGCACATCATCAATCCAACAACACCAGCAACGCAAAAACAATATTCTTCCAGCTCCTGCAAGGAACTATAGCTACGCCCCGCCGCATCCATTTCCATTCCTCGCAGCAAGTGAAGCGGATACTCCACGGGAATCGAATACCGTTCGGAAACTTGCGCAAAACCTCTAAAGGCAAGGGAGCTGGAATGGATACCAAGATTTAATTGCTCCCGCAATGTTTCCAGGCGCAACATCATCTGCCCCTGCGAAGCTTCATCTATCTGATCATCACAATGACGACACCAGCTATACAATCGCCAAGCTGCTTCCTTTTGTTCTTTTGAAAAAAACAAAGACGCCGCCGCAAAGCTTTTCGAGCCCTTGCGAATGGCCTCACGGTGAATATCTAACTCAGACATTTAAATCCTCAAGTATAAGACCCGCGGTGGCTTTCGCAGAATTGACCACCCCAGGAACACCTGCCCCCGGATGGGTCCCCGCGCCCACAAAATACAAACCCTTCAAGTTCGAATCTTTGTTGTGCTGTCTAAAAAACGCACTTTGAGTTAACTTAGGCTCCAGTGAAAATGCCGACCCATGGTAGGAGTTAAGTTCGGTTACGAAGTCCTCGGGAGTAAAGATTCTTTGTGTCACGATACTTTCGCGCAACCCCGGCATGTATTTTTCTTCCATGTAGCGCAGAATCTTATCCGCAAAGACCGGCCCTTCTTTTTTCCAGTCAATATTCATCTTTCCAAGATGCGCCACCGGCGCCAAGACATAAAAGCACTCATGGCCTTCCGGAGCCAGAGAGGAATCTGTCAAACTCGGGACATGCAAATATAACGAGAAATCATCAGGCAGAGTTCCTTTTTGAAAAATATCCTCCAACAACTCTTTATAGCGCGGACCAAACAAAACGTTATGGTGCGCCAGATTCGGATACTTGCGTTTTGTTCCGAAATAAATCAGGAACAAACTCATGCTAAAGCTTTTACCCTGCAGCTCTTTCGTCTTTCTTTGCACTGAAGGCTCATTCGCCAACAAGTCTTTATATGTATGAACTACATCTCCGTTGCTGACGACGGTAGCACATTCCCATACTTCACCATCGCGACTCCGGACGGCCCGAACTCGCCCTTGCGATGTTAATATTTCCTCAACTTCTTTTTGAAAGACAATCTCTCCACCCATTTCCTGAAAGTACTTAACCAGCGCCCGAACCAAAGCACCGGTACCGCCCTTCGGAAAGTAAACACCCCAGTTTCTTTCCAAAAAATGAATCAACGTATAAATGGAAGACGTACTAAATGGATTTCCCCCTACCAGCAGTGAATGAAATGAAAATGCCTGACGAAGGTGATCATCTTTAATGTATTTCGAAACAATGTCGTAGACACTGCGGTACGCCTCCAGCTTTACCAGCTGGGGGGCAACCTTAACCATACTCCAAATATTCAAAAATGGCTTTGCTGCAAGTTTAGTATAGCCTTGATTGAAAACCTCTTCGGAATACTTCAAAAACCTTCGATAACCATTTAGATCATCAGCAGATTTTTTCGCGATCTGCCCCTCAAGGGATGCAACATCATTACTATAGTCAAATCTATATCCATCATCCCACAGCAAACGATAGAAGGGCATAACAGGCATCATTTCAACGTAGTCAGACATCCTTTTACCTTTTAGTGCGAAAAGCTCCTCTAGGCATTCAGGAGCCGTGATCACTGTGGGTCCCGCATCAAATGTAAACCCTTTGTCTTTGTATACATAAGCTCGCCCACCGGGCATGTCCCGTTTTTCGAAAATACGCACCTGATAACCAGCTGCCTGCAAACGAATGGCGGCGCTCAGCCCCCCAAAACCACTTCCGATGACGGCGATTCTTTTTTTAGTATGCATTTGCAATATTCTCCATAAGCTTTAATAAGTCTTCCAAGGCTCGAGTCTGCGAAGGTTCCGCGGCGTACTGCTTTAATTCATTCGAAAGACGCGAATGCAGATTTAATGCTTTAAGAGTGGCCTTACTCTTAAAGCTCGTTCTTTCCAAAAACTCTTGCAACGCAGATTCCTGCGGCAACATTAGGATAGCGGCCTTAAATTCCGACCACATCAAATCATCACAATCTTCAGCGATCACAGTCCATAGCCACGAAGGGCGACGCAATCGCAAATCTTCCAAATCCTTGGCATCAGTCCCGCCAAAGCGGACGTTTCCAATATCATCAAAACGCTGAAGGGATGCACCAAGCTCGGCCCCAAGATGGTCCAGGCGACCCAAGTCCCCATTCGCATCTGCAATCAAAGCACCAAATTGCAAGGCCAAGGCAACCAGAGCCCCACTTTTCATCAAATGACTGGCTTCAACGATGTGCGGGACCTCTTCTTTGGTGATCTTTAGAAGATCCGCGCCTAAATCGAGCGCCTGTCCCTGATGAGCTTTTGCCATAACCACATGGGCACAGCGCAAAAGTCGCAGTTGCAAATCTGAAGACAATGGAAGGTGGTGAATGCTTTCCAATGCCTTGAAGTACATCCAATTCCCAGCGTTAAGTGCCTTCGGCATTCCATACAGACGATGCACAGTGGGGGCACCCCGCCGCTCAATGCTATCATCTTGAATATCATCCACAATTAATGAGCCCGAGTGGATCCACTCAAGAACCTCACACACTCCTGAAATCGCTATCGACTGATCCACCGTCATCTCTGATTTTTGATGAAGACCAAAGCCGATTCTGACCAGCTCTCCGCGAAAGTCCTTTCGTGGACGCGACAAAAATCCTTCAACAGGAGTAAATAAGGAATCATTCCACACTTGTGAAACCGCATCCAAATGATTCAAAGTGACTCCTTTAAGCTGCTGCTTAATCATGGCTTAACATATTCACAAAGAGGAATTCGCGAAGAAATCGAGTCGTCTTGAATGGTCATCAACAAACTACATAAATCATAGCCTTGCACTTTTAATTTATCAGAAATCAATTTCAAATCTGTCATCGATAGATTGGGATTGCGCGAAAGTATCCAACCATACTTCCTTGTTGGATGCCCGACGACGGCATAACGATAGTCTTCATCGAGATCTAAAATCCAATAATCGCCACCGAAAGAAAATATCCAACCAAATAATTTAACAAAAGTGACCTTAAGCTTCGCATTTGTCAGAGGATCCACCACCTTAGCGCGGCCTTCCGAAACAGACCGGGTACCATCTGGAGTCTCGCAACTATTAATAACTTCGATGTACCCATTCTCGAGTTTCCTGTAATCGGCCGTGACAGCGCGAACGCATTGCTTCTGAAATGAATGGGGTATCGAAGCTATTTCGTACCATTTTCCAATGTATTGACTTAGATCGACTTTCGGCACCGTTTGAACTTGTGCCGCCGAGGACAAAGCTAAAATAGGAAACGAAAAGACAATACTAAAAATCAATAATTTCTTCATGACGCCTCCATCAATAGAAATCACTCTATGCATCTTTAGAATTGCCATCCACCTAATTTATTTCATAATTGTTAGGTAACCTGCGAGGCCCTTTGAAAACACAGATAATCGACGTTGCGGAAAAAATGTTTTTCAGCAATGGCTACAAAGCAACATCCCTTCAAGAAATTGCCGAAAGCATGCAGATAAAGCCGGCATCCTTGTACTACCATTTTCCAGGTGGAAAAGAAGAGATCTACGTTGAAGTTCTTCGCAACCGCTTGAATCAATATTGCGATCAAGTCTATGCCATGAAGAAGGAATGTCCTGATCTGGAAACATTTCTGAAATCCTTCGCTCACTGGTTTATTCTTCAACCGCCAATGAACATGTCACTTATTTCTCAGATGGACATGCCGCACTTAACTCCCCTTGCAAAACAAACCGTGATGCAATTGGTGTCCTCGTCTATCTTCACTCCCCTGCGTGAAACGATGGCGCAGTCCTCGGACAAGATAAAAGACATCGAACTCACCCGTCTTGTAGGTATTTATATTTCATTATTGAGTGGAATGAGCCTTGCGGTTAAGCAGGGTTATACGGACCCTAAAAATATTGTGGACGACTTCATCGAAATGATGATGCGGGGAATACTAAAGCCTTCTTCGTGAATATAGATAATAAAAAAACCGCCTGGAAAGGCGGTTTTAATTTGGAGGTGACGAGCGGACTTGAACCGCTGTAGCAGCTTTTGCAGAGCTGAGCCTAGCCACTCGGCCACATCACCCCAGAGTGATTTCGAAGGTCTAATCTATGTTAAATCAACCTTTTAAGTCAACTTTAAACATTATGGTGACTTTAAATCGCGTATATTGGCTATAAAGCCATCTCGGTGCATAACTCTGTAGCAGCTTTTGCAGAGCTGAGCCTAGCCACGGCCCTTCTTAATAAAGCCTCGCTTTAACAAAGCGGCCTCAATGGCATCGATATGCAAAGGATCACCACCCATGACTGCTTGGCGTAAAATAGAATTAATCAGCGTCTGATATTTTGTTTTCTCTTTTTTCGCCCGTTCCCTTAAAGCGAAAACGACGTCCGCATCAATCATAGTTGAAATACGTACCTTCGTGCTTTCGGGATCAAAGATTCGCTCATCCACTTCGATGTTGCCATAATTCAACTTACTCTTTGATGATTTCATACCAATCCTTTAGCAGTGCTTCCCTATACGGTCTCAGCTTTTTAATAATTATTCGAACCGAGCGTTCAGAAAAGCCATTCACTTCGAGAGGTTCAAAATTCAGAATATTCAGCTTTAAATGGGCTTCAAAATTTTCAGGTTTCCCATGGTATATTTCGACGTGGGGGAAACCATGATCTCCATAATAAATCCACACGGACATCCCAAACAAAATAGACTGAAGGTACCTAATTCTCGGCATTAAGCACCTCCGAATATATTATACATATTTTATGCATATTTCAACATCCGAGCCGCTTTAAGGCTTCAACCGGATCGAAAGTCATTTTTAAGGCGGCCTCTACGTGCTGGGGTTGCAGCTTTTCGGCTTGATCCAGGTCCGCCAACGTCCTTGCGACTCGCAGCGTTGCGAGTTCGCGGCGGCGGCTGGAGATCTCTTTGGGGAAGAGTTCTTTCATATAGAAACTAGGTAAATCCGACGCCAGCTCATCAAAGCTCCAACGACTGGCAAGCTTCCTAAATCGCACATCTTTGGCCGCCAAACGGGCCCGGAACATGCGACTGGCTTCCAGGCGAGCCAGGATATCCTCCCCGGAAACTGCGCCGCCCTCCTCGCGTTTTTGCGTGAAAAACGTAATATGAAATCGATCCACCAACGGACCCGACAGGCGCTCCATATAGGACTGACATTTTTTAAGTGAACGACCACAGACGACTTTTGATTTTGGAACCCAATCCCCGCAAGGACAAAGATTAGTGGTGGCAATCATCAAGGACTCTGCCGGAAATTCCTCAACGTAACGACCGCGACGGATGCGCACCAAAGACTCTTCCATCGGTTCGCGCAAAGCTTCCTGCGCGCGCACGTTGAATTCTAATAACTCATCCAAAATCATCAGGCCCTTGTGGGCGCGCGTGATCTCGCCCTTAAAAGGGGGGACACCCCCACCAATCAACCCAAGAGCGGTGGTCGAATGGTGGGGATGAACCACGGGACGCCAGCGAAGAGGGGCTTCGCTCGCGCCCCGATTATTTTTTGCGATTGTATGCATTTCTTCCTGAGTGGGTGCTGCCAGCAAAGCGGAAAGTGTGCGAGCAATCGTGCTTTTGCCAGAACCCGCAGGCCCCGCTAACAACACCGAATGCTCACCGAGTGCGACCACTTCCAAAAGCTTTGCCTGTCTTTCGGGAAAACGAAGCTGAAGGTCTGCCCAGGGTCTTCGCACTTCGTATTCTCGGGGGACGGCGGCAACAACCACAGGCTCTCGAATGTCCTGCAAACAACTGAGCACCTTGCGATCAAAAACCGCGGTGGTATTTTGCGCCTGCCCCGTCCATACCAGGACATTTCCGTCAGGTTCAAAATCCGTGGTCAGATCTTCGGGCTCATAAACTTCTCCAAGTAATCCCAACTCCCCGTACACCATCACGGATTCATCAGGTTTCGCGATTTGTTCTGATTCCCACAAAATCCCCAACGCCACAGCCAGCTCCAGGCCGCGGGAGGATTTTTTCAAATGATTGGGACGAAGATTCACCAGCACCTGCTGAGCTTTCGGGAATTCAAAACCCTGTGCACGAATAGCACTTTTAATTCTATGAATGCTTTCGCGAATCCCTTGATCCGGCAGCCCCAGAAATTGAATTTGCGGTAGCCCCGCAGTAAAGTTGATCTCCACCTCGACCGGAACAAGGACTTCATTTTCACGAATCAGTGATTTTAGTTTCATGGCAGACACTGCCAGCAAAGAAAAAGCCCACAACCAGTGTGGGCTTTTTTAAGGAATCAGAAATTTTCAAACCGAAGTCCGGATTATTTTTCGACTTCAGCCATTTGCGAAAGCGGATGGTGCTCTTCAATCGTGCGGGTCATCGTGTTCGTCGTCACATTCGTGTAGATCTGAGTCGTTTGGATGCTTGCATGACCCAACAACATCTGGATCGAGCGCAGGTCTGCACCACTTTCCAACAAAGCCGTGGCACAGCCATGGCGGAAGCGATGCGGATTTACCGGCTCGGCAAAGCCTGCACGCGTGGACCAGCTGGCAAGCCATCTCCACACGTCAACGCGGGACGGACGATGTCCACGGTCATTGATCAAAATGGACGGAGTCGAATCCTTCATCAACACAGAACGGTGCTCACGCAGGTACTGAGTCAGGGTCTCCGCCAACTTTTCAGTCAATGGAACCAAACGCTCTTTACTGCCTTTACCCAAAACCTTAACCCAACGGTCAGTTTGATTGAAGTCAGTCACATTCAAAGAGATCAACTCAGAAACACGGCAGCCCAGGCCGTACAAGAACAACAACGTCAGCTGATTGCGTGCGGTTTTCACCGGATCATTCACTTCTGCCGCATCAAAGAGCTGTTGGAACTCCTGCGGAGTCAAAACCTTCGGCAACCCTACTTTGACCTTTGGTGGTCTTAGTTCACGCAGCTCCGGGCTGTTCTGACCGCGAGTTTCGCAGAACTTAAAGTACGTGCGCAAAGACGAGATCACTCGCGCTTGAGAGCGCGTGGAAAGCTTGTGCTTCTTCATAAACTCGTAAAAGCCAGTCACATTGTTGTGGGTTTTGCGGTACTCAATGTAGAGTTCCAGGTCACGGCGGTAAGCCATTACCGTATTTTGAGAACGTCCACGTACATTTTGCAGCTCATCAAAGAAGTCGATCCAAAGAGGTAGTTCCATATGAATATTAGAACCAGACTTTAGGCGGAGCGCAAGAAATATTATGTCACCAAAAAAAATAAAAACCGTCCGTTGCTGCGAGGTCAGCGACGGACGGTTCTAATTTTTAGCTTAAAGATTCAGTCTTAGTTGAAAGATCCACCGAATACCGGGCTGCAAACGATACCGTTTACTTGCGCCACGTGGATACCACCTGGAGGAAGAGCGACCAAGCGATTGCCGTTCACCATACCACCGTTGATTTCCATCACGATGTTACCTGGATTCGCAACCAACACCACTGTCGACATCATTCCCGCATTTGCCATATTTCCGCGAGTTGCAGTTTCAACAGTGTAAGTGCCCGGAGCTACCTGACAACCGGAGTTGTAAAGGTCATACCAGTTATTACCAACAGTCATCGTGCCTTGGAAAGCCACCGGACCGTTGTACAAGTTCAAGTTAGTACCGACATAAGAGTAACCTGGAATTGTGCCGTTCGGATAATAGCCATTGTTATAACCGGTGTTGTAACCATTGTTATAACCAGGATACCCGTTATTGTAGCCGCCGTTATAAACGCCGGAACCGCTCTCAACGATCACATTCAAAGCCAAAGAAACCGAGTTCATCGGATTCACACTTTGTACGGAACCCATTTGAGTGGGGCTAACGAAGTTTGCAGCTGTTAACCAGCTATTGCCATTAGGGCCGTCATTTTTGCCCGGGCACGCAGTCATGAAAGCAGTCACAGCCAACATAGCTGCCAAGCGCAAAAACAAATTGGGAAAGCTTAGCTTTCGATATTTATAATTTTCCATAGTTACTCCTCGATTTAGTAAACTTTAAATTTTTTAATCAATTACTGGAAAGCCGCCGCTTTGGAAATTCCAGAGAATGTTCCAAGCTTTTTATAACCGTCACCTGGGTAAACTGATGACTTGTTGATCACAGCACCCGCGCGGCAGTTGTAAGGACCGTCATAGATAAACCAGCATTTTCTGTAGGGTGATTGTTGAGCGTAAGATTGTGCAAAGTTCTTATAGTACAAAGAACCTGTCACGATCACACCGCCACCACCGGACACGTCACCTTGAGAAACCACATTATCAACTACCAGTACAACTGCACCCCATTGATCCTGGAAGAAACCCGTGAACACGGATTTGCCACCAGAAGTGAACCATCTGTTGTATTCCGCTTCCAATGTGTTGTTGTCTTTCAAACCAGAGTAGCTTGCGTTCTTGCCAGAATCCGTATTGAAAGTACCCGTGTAGCGAAGACCAGTATCTGTATAAGACAAGGAAACCGTACCAGCATATTTGCCAGTGCTGCCCACTTGGCTTAATTGAATTTTCAATTTGATATCTTGAGGATCATTCAATGGACGAGTACCAACATAAGAGTTCAACTCGGCATAAGATACCGGTGTGAACTTCGCCTCATTTGAGTATGTCGTTGTGTTACCAGTCCCTGTATCAGTGCCGGTGTTGCCACCTGGTGATGTTGGGATGGAGCCTGTGTTGTTGCCGGTACCGGATGATACAACCTGATTGGATCCCGCGACGACCATCTTATTATTTCCACAACCGACACCCATAAGTGCCACTGCAGTCACCAAGATCATCATTGGAGCATTGAATTTGTTGTTCATATCATCCTCTTTTCAAGGGCTCGTTTTCAAAGGTGAGTCCTCGATGTTGGGTATTGCTATGCCTGTGCCAATATCCAGAAAGTACCGTAACTTTATGATTACACGGGTGTTTTTAAGGGTTTCTCAATATGAAACAACGTGCGGTTTGTGACGAACCCGCAAGGTCGAAGCGCAAAAAGGGCACTTTTTCTAAAAATAAGACATGGCAAAGATATAGCCACAAAAAATAAATTTAAGATTTTTCCTAACATTACCGAAATGGGATGTATCACTGATTAAAAAGGACGCAAAAATGACTGTCACTGCAACAAATGTTTTGATTCTCGGCGCTGTATTTATGTTTGCTGCCCGAGTATTCATGGGTTTTTAGTTCTATTACATATAAGTAAGCTGTACCGCCCCCCGTCGCCTGTTAAATAACAGTCATGAATTCGGTATTTGTCCTTTTAGCACTCATCTTCTTTTCTGCGTCCCTTCCGGCGCACTCCAAACCGATTAAAATCCTTGTTGAAGACGCTTGGCCCCCTTTTGCTTTTAAAAAAGGCGACCGTCCCGTTGGTATGTCCGTAGATATAGTCCGTTCGGCCTTTAAAAACGTGGGCGAGCAAATCGAATTAGTCCAAGTCCCCTACACCCGCTGTATCGCCCAAACCCAAACCGGCAAATACGTGGCCTGTTTTAACTCGGCCCGATCCAAAGAACTTGATGAGAAAGTCATCTTCCCCAAAGAGCCCTTATTCAAAAGCAAGGGCCTGATTGTCGCGAACACCATTACCGCTAAAAAGAAGCCTGCTAAAGTCAAAGATCTTGAAGGCAACTCGGTGGCTCTGCCAGCTGAATTCCCTTTCGGAAAAGAATTTGATGAAAACAAAAGCATCAATAAGGTCTTCACCTCCAGCGATCTGACATCGCTGATGATGCTAAAGTCGAATCGCGTTTCGTTCGCGGCAATCGACGAATATGTCTACTATTACTACCTAAAGAACAATCCTGAGTTTAAAAACCAATTCCAAATTGTGTTGGAGATGTCTGAAGAGCCCATCTATGTGCACTTTTCCAAGTCCCATAAACAATCCAAAGAGCTGATTAAAAAGTTTGAGATGGGATTGGGGATGCTTAAGGCCTCTAGCGGCTACAATGACATCCTTGAAGACTGGGTAGGTATGAAGGGGCAAAAGCGAGTTCAGATCTTTTCGTTTCAGCCTAAAATGCAGGCCTATGAAAACAGTCCGATCGTTCCTGCAAAAGGCTATACAGATTAGTTTTGAGCGAGTTTTGCTGCCGGATAGTAGTGCTTAAGAATTTGCGCAAAATTCTTGCCTTTAAGTCCGAGGGCACGACTGCCCCACTGACAAAGTCCCACACCATGGCCAAAGCCACGTCCGGAAAATACAAAATCATCTTCGTGCTGTTTTAGATCAAACAGCGTGCTTCTTAGTTCTGTAAAACCCAAAGCCTGACGAAACTCATTGGCTGGGATGTATTTACTTTCAGTTTCATTGAAAGCGACGCGAACGCCGCGAATGCGAGTGTCACCATTCACGCGATCCAAACTGATTTGTGTAAGAGAGGGAAGCTTTAGCTTTTCAGCGATCTCTGCACGGGAAAAGGACACGGACCAGTTGGCTTTGGGATTCGTGGGGCAAGAGCTGTCGACCGCGACGCCACTGTTAACTCCACCGCTCCAGACATTCTTTGCCAAAGTCGTGTGCCCGCCACAATCCGCATGATAGTAGGCTTTTAGAATATTCTGACTGCCATCATAAAGCTTGATGCCAGCAGTTTCACGCACGGCTTGCAAAGCCTTACTTAGCTTTGGATCGGAATCATCACCGGCGATATGGCGGAATACCTGATCAAGCACTGAACTTTCCAGGTGATAGGCTTTGTCTTCACGCTCTGCCATCACTGCTAGCGCATAAGATCTTGCTGCCACGGCTTGAGCCTTTAAAGTTTCTAACGGCCAGCTGATCGGCATTTCGGAGGCCAGTACGCCTGCGATATATTCATCCAGCGGCAACACGCCGACTACGTCCACTTGATCACCGGGGCCCTTAGCTAATAGCACTCGTGAAGGCAAGCTTTGGCCACCTACACGCAGGTTTTCACCTTGGATCATCAGATATTTTTCTTTGAAAAGATGTTCGTTATCGCGATTGTTTAAGCGCAAAGCCCAAATGTTCTTGCCGTTCTTGCGCATCACGCGCACTTCTGCTGAACCACTGCTGGGAATAGCTACCGGGCGATAAGGTTGCGACAGGATTTGAAAACGCAGACCCAGGCCTGCCACTTGAACTTTTTTGTTATTTGTCAGAATGCGAACGCGCACTAATTCACTATCGAATTTTTTAGTTTGAGCCTGAACATCAGAAATCGCGAGCGTAAGTACAACTAAGAAGCAGGTGATTGCCCAGAAGATTCTCAAAACTTGTCTCCGTCCTAGAGATTAAAAAAAAGAGGCCCAGATCCTTGGGCCTCTTTCAGCAGTTCTTCTATTAAACCAAACAAACCCCGAAGGATGAAAGTCTAGTTTTCGTTTGCCGCATTCAGGAACGGTCTAACCATATCCAGTGGCAATGGGAAGATGATGGTGTTGGTCTTATCGCCAGCAACCTCTGTCAAAGTCTGCAAATAAGCCAGTTGAAGAGCCGATGGGGAACTTGCCAGCATTTGCGATGCAGCTGCAAGCTTCTCAGAACGCTGAACCTCACCGTCCGCGCTGATGACTTTAGCACGACGCTCACGCTCAGCTTCCGCTTCGCGGGCCATGGCTCTTTGCATTTCTTTTGGAAGGTCGATTTGCTTCACTTCAACCATCGTCACTTTAATACCCCAAGACTCTGTATGCTTATCCAGGATCCCTTGAAGTGCGCCGTTGATTTTATCACGGTGCTCAAGCACGTCATCTAGTGGGTATTGTCCCATCACAGAACGCAGAGTGGTTTGTGCCAACTGACTTGTTGCAAAGTAGAAGTCTTCAATTTTAGTGATCGCTTCCATTGGCGAGATCACTTTGAAGTACACGACCGCATTGACCTGCATAGATACGTTGTCTTTAGTGATAACGTCCTGAGGTTTTACGTCCATCGCAATCGTACGAGTGTCGACTTTGATCATGCGTTCGATGAACGGAATCAAAATAATCAAACCGGGACCACGAACGCCAACAGCTTTACCCAAACGCAGAATCACACCGCGATCCCACTCATTCAAAATTTTCACCATGGCGCTTAGGATGATACCTGCAACCACTAGTAAAATTATTAGAAATTCCATTTCACTTACTCCTTGTTATATTTCTTCACATTTAAAGTTAAACCTTGGCGATCCGTCACTGCGACGTGCTCGGCGATTTTAAGTGAGTCCTCGGACACGAAGCTCCAGGTTTCACCCATAATCGCAATTTGGCCTTTGTGACCAGCTGGATCGACGCTGACTACGACGCCCAGGGATTCTTTCAAGTCCGCATCCGAGTCTTTGGATTTCAAGCGCAAAGTTTTCAGAGCTAGATAACCAATCCCAAAGAAGACCGCGCCTATGGCAAGCACTACCGGCAGAATAATTGAATATGGCAATGAGTACCCCGTCGCTTTATCAAACAAAAACACGCTGCCAACGAAAAGTGAAACCAATCCGCCGATTCCCAGTATGCCAAAGCTTGGAATGAAAATTTCAGCAATAAGAAAGCCAATCCCCAAAAGGATCAAGGCCAGCCCGCCCCACACAACTTCAAGCTTATGGAAAGCGATCAACGAAAACACCAGGCCAATACCACCGATCACACCAGGCGCGACCAATCCAGGATGTGTCAGCTCGACATATAGAAGTCCCAGACTTCCCATGAAAAGCAGATATGCAAATTCGGGATCGGCGATGAAACTTAAAATGCGATAACGAGTGTCTGGTGAAAACTCGCGCAGATCGCCCGCTTTGACTTCGATGGTCTCACCACCAGCAATCAGAACTTTTCGGCCTTCGGATTTTTTAAGAAAGTCGGCTTCATCTTCAGCCAGGATATCCAAGGCCTTCATCTCGACCGCTTCGGTAGAGCTGTAAGATTTGGCATCGGTCACGATGTCTTTGGAAAATTTTAAATCGCGACCACGAAGCTTGGTGACGCCTTCAAGCCAGCTCACCGTATCGTTGATCATTTTGTTGCGAAGGTCGTCAGGCATTTTTTCGCCCGTGCCTAAGATAGGAGTGGCGGCCCCTATGTTGGTGGCTTTGACTCCCCCATTGACATGACAGGCTTGCATGATGATCGCGCCCGCACTGCCGGCGTGACCACCTTGTGGCGTGATCAGGCACAGGTAGGGAACTTTTGAAGCGAGCATGCGCTCGACAATGCGTCGTGTGCTTTGCAAACTGCCACCGGGGGTATTCACCCTTACGAAAATGGATTCACAGCCATTTTCGACCGCGCGCTTTTCTGCTCGTTCCAAGTAATCAGTGGTGGATGCTGTGATCGCGTCGTTCACGGTGACAGCTAGTGTGCAAGTTGCAGCCTGGGACACATTTGTCCCCAACATCATTAACAGAAGTACAGAGACAAAGAGCGAGTTCACAGACTTAACTCCTTCATGACTTTTTGAAGATCGTTCCAGACGACTTTTTTTGCCGCCCCGTCTTCCAGCAAATAAGCCGGGCTGTAGGTTTCAATCCATTTACCAGGGCCTTTGAAAATCATCTCGCCCAGATCTTTCGGAAACGAGCTAAAGACCACAACAACTTTGCTTTCGCAAAACTTCGCAAGCTCTGAAGGCAATAGTGAACGGTTTTCAACCGTGCAGTCCATTTCCAAAACTTGAATATTGCGAATCTTCATCGCGGATTTCATTTTATCGAAAAGATCACGCACTTCAGGACGGAAGAAGCTTTCTTTGGCTTGAGTCAGGATATTTAGAAATACCAGTTCACGATGAACCATCTCACCCGGTGTGTAAGCACCGTCTTGAGTAAAGAACTGCGTTTTCGCGGCAACTTCGCCTTCAGCCAAAGCCGCAGGCATGTCACCAAGCATAACCTTTTGCAGTCCTAAAACTTCTTCTAAATACTGAATGTAGTCCTTCATGCAAGGGAGCTTACTCCGCCCCTAGTTTCTAGACTATAAAAACCGCTCTTAATGCGCTGCTTTGTGTGCTTTGATTCCTAGCAATGCAACCAAGATTTCATCCCAGACGGTAATTCTCTGTGACAATCTAAAAAATACCATGAATCACCTATAAAAGGAGGCCTTATGACGTCGCGTTCCGGTGTGTATGTTTTTACATTTGTTATGTTCACGGCATTGGGCGCCGGGGCTTATCCCAGCATTGGCGATAAGGTGACGTGGTCAGGTACTTTTAAAGACACGCAAGGTAAAACATCAGAGATTAAAATCACCAAAGAAGTGATCTCTTTTAATTCCGACAGCAAACAATGGAAAGTCAAAAAAGACACGAAGGTCGGAGATGAAACTGTCACCGAAACCTTAGAGACTGCCGATCTTTTTACTCCTGACAAATTCAAGGAAGTGCTTAAAACCTGCGTTCAACAAGGTGGCGTCATTGAAACTTTGGAAACCAATCCCGGAAAATATGAAACGTGTAAAACCAGCACCACAGATGCCCGTGGTGTGATCATTGAAAAATGGTGGGGCGATATTCCATTTGGTATCGTCAGCAAATCAACCCGAGGCCCCAGCGGCGAACTCACGGCAGAGGAACTGCCGTTGATGTTTGCCACCTTGGGACTTTAAATTAGTTCTTTGATTTTTTTAGATGTCAGGAATTTATAAAGAGCAATGACCGTCATGCCACCGGAAGCCACAACCATCGCTGCAGTCGATGTACTCATGCGTGCAAGCGCTCCCCAACTGACGGCACCCAAAGACATGCCGGCATAGAAAACCGCGAGGAATACTCCGAGCATCGTTGCTTTCAAATGGGATTTACCCGTCAACTGGCGCGAACTCATGTTCATAAGAGTTGCCAAAATCAACCAACCGATACCGGCGAAGAACATCCCCTGGCACATGTAAATGTAACTTGGAGCGACTCCCATAAAAAACAAACCGACGCCATAAACAAAGTACGCCCCAGCCAAGGACTGCCCGGTTTTTTCTGGCAGCATAATTTTACTGGAGTAAATCGTACTAAAGCACGCGCCCAATCCCAAGAATCCCAGGAGCGAACCATACTGCCAGCTGTTCAAGCCCAATTCCAAACGACCACGCGTTGGATACAAAGCCCACAAGCAAGACGCGAAGAAAGTGACGATGAAAATCTCCACCCACAATTTCATATTGTGGAAAGAGAATAAAAACTGAAACTCTTCCTGAGTGAATTTAACTTCTTTTTTCTCGAGCTGAGGTGCCGGAGTGTCTTTCACCGGCCATTTCCAGAAAAACAAAATCAAGCCTAAGAACGACAGACTGTTCAACATGAAGGCCACTGCGGGACCGGCTCCACCCAGTACGACCCCACCGATTGTTGGGCCCAGAACACGAGTGACGTTGATGCCGATATAATAAACCAAGACAGCCTGGGACTGCTTTTCAGTGGGAACCAAATCGGTCAATACACTTTGAAAAGGCGGATTGCTAAGAGCAAAACCAATCCCCATGACGAGCGACAAAAGCAGTAACAAACCTTCGGTGATGTTTTCGGACCAGACTAGATATGCCAGCACCGCCGCCGCGACGAACATCATGCTTTCAGAAATCAAAAGAATACGACGACGAAATCCAAGATCCGCAAAATACCCTGCTGCAATACTTAGGAACACCACTGGCAAATTACTGGTGAAAGATAAAAGTGAAATAATCAGCGGCGACGTCGACAGATGTGTCATCACCCAACTGGCCGCCACATCCTGAATCCAGGTCCCCAGATTTGACAGAAATGCACAAATCCAAAAGTTACGATAAACAGAAATTTTTAGCGGAGACCACAGAGATGATTCATTCATGACGAAAAAAGAATACTACGAAAATTCTTTGCGACCAATTTCTTCTTCAACAAAACTATTCATAAGGAGGACCCCATGAAAGCATTTTGGCTTATGACCTTAAGTGCCCTTGTACTCCTCGCAGCTCCCGTTTCTACTTTTGCGAGTGTCGAAAAACCCACAGTTGCAGCAGAAATCGTAATCGACGACGTCAGCGGACAGGCCCAGTACTACAGCTACACCTTTCCGAACACCCCGACCTACTACACACGGTATTCCACCTTCCGCTTGACCAACAATGCTGACTGCACGGTCCGGGTTCACAACGTGATGTTATGGGGTGGCGCCTTTATGTTTAACTCCAATTGCTATGGCAAGCTTCGTCCTGGTGAAAGCTGTTACGCCCAAGTGGGCTTTCGCCCCATGTATCAGGGATACCACAGCGGCCAGCTTAAGTTTGAGTTAAGCTCGGGCACTGTGTATCTGAATTTATATGGCTGGGGCGTTTACTACTAGCGCTTCAAGCGACGTAAAACTTTTTGAATGAAACCCTGGGCCTGCTCGACTTGGAAGAAGTAACCCATTCCAAAATACAGCAGGCCATATACTGAAACTGAAATTGCGGCGCGTACAATCACGTGCCAACCGGTCGGCAGTACAAACCGACCCACTACTGCCGCCACGCTGGCACCAACGAAGGCAATACTCCAGACTTTCACCTGAAACTTCAACGGTAGGCCTGTGGTGCCAACACGCTTATTCAAAGACTTACGAAGCAAATAAAACTCAATCCAACCTGCAGTACCTGAAGCAGCCGTCAAAGCAGGGGTCCCCCATTCGGGCCCAAGCCCCAGCAACTTCGGAAGATAAAATGCAAAACCAACACCAAGTCCCGTGGTACAGATCACACGCAGGATTGCAAACTTAAGAGGCGTCCGCGTGTCTTTCAATGAATAAAAAGTTGAGGAATACAACCGCCCCAATGTCGACGCCAGAAGCCCCACCGTCGCACCAATCAACACCATCCAAACAGTCTGCGTATTCTGAGCATCAAACTGGCCGGTTTGGAAAACTGCTCCAACAATCAAATCTCCCAATAACAGGAACGCCACAACACTTGGAATCACGAAAAAAGCAATTTGTTGCAATCCGCGATTCAGACGCCCCTTCAAGTAAGTGCGAATCTCTTCATCACTCCCCGTCGCCTGTGACATTGACGGGAGCTCGGCTGCGGAAACGCTCATACCGAACAAACTTACGGGCAGCAAATAAAGTGTCTGCGCATACGCTAAAGCTGACACGGCTCCCGTTGGTAAAAGACTGGCCAGCATACTGTCAATATATGCACTTACCTGCACAACACCACGGGAACCGACAACGGGAACAAAGTTTCTCATTACTGTTGAGACACTAGAATTTTTTAGTTGCAAAGAAGGACGAATCTTTTTACCCAAGCGCAAAGCGGACGGTACCTGCACAATAAACTGCAGGAAGCTTCCAGCCACCAACCCCCATGATACTGTGATTGCAAGATCAAATTGAGTTTGTTTGGATCCCCACAGAACCAAGGTTGCAATGATACTCAAATTCCAAATAACCGGTGCCACATAAGAAAGAAAGAATTTTTTATGAGAGTTTAAAATCCCCAGACACCACGCAGACATCACCAGAAAACCGGTCCCTGGGAACAGGATTTGTACAATTTGAATTGTCAGCTGCCTTTTTTCCCCCTCAAAACCGGGAGCAATAAGATCAATCAACATCGGTGTTGCCAGTACCCCTGACAAAACCAATAGCGATGTCACGACAAACAACAGACTTCCGATAACGGACGCGACCTTCGCGGCCTCCTCGTCATGCTTTTTCGCCAATAGTTGCGCGTAAACGGGAATGAAGCTGGCAGAAAGAACACCTTCACCAAAAAGATTTTGCAGAAAATTTGGGATTTTAAGTGCGGCTTTAAAGGCATCACCCGCCGCAGAGTTACCAAAGTAATGGGCAAACACGCGTTCGCGGACCAAACCTGCGATACGGCTTAAAAAAATACCGATTCCCACTAAGATGGCGTGATTCTTCATGCACTCTCTATTCGATAACGAAATTACTCGGCTTCGACTTCTTCTTCTTCCGACTCGTTCAATTGCAAAATGATTCGCTCCGCAAGGACGCGGTTGAAACTCTTAAGTTTCGCAATTTCACTAGGGTCAGCCATTCTGATTTCATCAATAGAGTTAAACTGAGTCAAAAGAGTTTTCTTTCTTTTTTCGCCAAGACCCACAACGTAATCAAGTTCGCTCTCTAAAGAGGTCCCTTCACGCAGTTTACGGTGATATGTGATGGCAAAACGATGGGCCTCATCGCGAATTCCCACCAAAATATGCTGCGCTTCCGAGTTGGTCTTAAAAATCACCGGATTTTGACGTCCCGGCAGGAAGAATCTTTCGTCCGTGGACTCCACTTCCTGCTTCTGGAAATCACTTTCGGTACGGGCTTTCGCCAAACCCACCACCGGGATGTCCTCACGACCGATTTCAGATAAAATCCGCATCGCCTGGGAAAGCTGCCCTTTACCACCGTCAATCACGATTAGCTGAGGATCTTCGTATTCGGTGTGCTTAAATCGGCGACTTAATACCTCATACATCGAGGCGAAATCGTTGATCCCTTGAACCGTTCTGATCTTATAACGACGGTAGTGATCCTTGGCTGGAACGCCCTCCTCAAAAACCACTTGGGAGGCGACGGTTTCTGCTCCTTGAAAGGTCGAAATGTCATAACACTCGATACGACGAGGCAGTTCTGAAAGATTGAATTTTTCTTTGATCTCTTGAAGCCCGCGAAGTTTTTCCTCGGATTTGGAAACATATTTCAGGAAGTGCGCCTTGGCATTTTCATTGGCCATATCCACCAGGTTACGGCCCCGCTCGTCCGTCGCAAAACGCACGGACGACTTGGTCCCAGAACGCTCTTGCAACACGGCTTCCATCAATTTATTTAGGTCGCTACCGATATCCAGCGGCAATAAGACATCATCCGGAATAAAGTTGTCTTCGTAATACTGATTCAGGAAATCCACCATCCATTCGCGTGGATCTTCAACAGCATCATTTGGATCGAAATGTGGCAGGAAGTGAGGACGCGTACCAATAACCCGGCCTGCCCTAACGTGGACAGTTTCAATCAGACAACCGCGCTCGTCGCCAAAGTACCCAACCGCATCCTGATCTTTTTCAGAGGTGTCGTTGATGACGGACTGTTTTTCCAAAATAGCCTTGATGGCTTCAATCGAGTCCCGCAAGCGCGCTGCCACTTCGAATTTCTCTTCGTCGGCAGCTCCCATCATTTTTTCTTTCAGGGATTTGATGACCTTCTTGTTCTGGCCTTTCAGGAAAAGCTTCGCGCCTTCAACCTCACTTTTATAATCCTCTTGAGTGATGTAATCCACACAGGGAGCTGTACAACGACCAATTTGATAGGTCATGCAAGGACGTTTGCGGGTCGCAAACATCGCATCGTTACAGTCACGGATTTTAAAAGTGCGATTCAAAAAACGAATGGTCCCTTGTACAGCCAGGCCCGAGGTGTAAGGTCCGAAATAAAGCGATCCGTCTTTTTTAACTTTGCGGGCCAGATACAACCGCGGAAATTCCTCCGACCAGCTAAAACGAATGTAGGGATATGCCTTATCATCACGCAGACGGATATTGTATTTAGGACGATGCTTTTTAATCAGCGAGGCTTCCAGCAGGAAGGCTTCAACCTCGGTTTTAGTCAGAATGTATTCGACTTCCAGAATATTGGAAACCAGTAGGCGCGTTTTCGGCGAGTGATCCTTGCTGTCAGTAAAGTAACTGCGCACTCGATTGCGCAGACTTTTCGCTTTACCGACGTAAATAATCTTATCGCCGGGCCCCTTCATCAGGTACACCCCACTTTGCGTAGGGAACTCGCGAACCCGTTCGCGGATTTCGTCGAACTTACTTGAGGCCATTCTTATTCACCTCAGCACTTTCGGATTCCACCTCGCCACTGCGCAGATTCAATTCCAAGATTTGCAGACGCTTGATTTCATCGCGCACTTTCGCAGCTTCTTCGAAGTCCAACTTCTTGGATAGCTCACGCATTTTCGCACGCAGTTTATCAATTTCTTGCGTCAATTTATCAGGTTCATGGGCAAACTTGTTGATGATTGCCTGTTGACGATTCTCTCCTTTAAGCGGTGCTCCACCGACAGAGCCATCGAAGGCCTCGCCCAGACCGTCACGGATTTTCTTGCGAATACTTTGCGGAGTAATACCATGAGCTTCATTATGCTCTTGCTGGATGCGACGACGACGCTCGGTCTCGCCGATGGCTTTACGCATACTTTCAGTGATCGTATCACCGTACAAAATCACTCGACCATTCAAGTTACGGGCCGCACGACCAATAGTTTGAATCAAAGATCTTTCAGAACGGAGGAAACCCTCTTTGTCGGCATCGGTAATGCCGACAAGACTTACTTCAGGAATGTCCAAGCCTTCTCGCAGCAAGTTGATTCCCACCAGCACGTCAAAGACGCCCAGACGCAAATCGCGCAAGATCTCGGATCGCTCGATCGTGTCAATATCACTGTGCAGGTACTTGATTTTGATTCCCAGATTTTCATAGTACTCGGTCAAATCTTCAGCCGAACGCTTGGTCAGCGTCGTAATCAAGACGCGCTCTTTCAGTTTAATGCGCTCGCGGATCTCTTTTAACAGATCATCCACCTGGTGTTTCACCGGGCGCACTTCAACAACCGGATCAATCAAACCCGTCGGACGAATGATCTGCTCGACAATGATACCTTCTGATTTTTCAAACTCATAGTTGCCCGGAGTCGCCGACACATAGACAACTTTATCCATCATCTTTTCAAATTCCTGAAAATTCAACGGACGGTTATCCAAGGCCGATGGCATACGGAAGCCGTGTTCAACAAGTGTTGACTTACGCGCGCGGTCCCCGCGGTACATGCCCCCGATTTGTGGGACGGTCACGTGGGACTCGTCGATGAAAGTGATAAAGTCTTTTGGGAAGTACTCAAGCAACGTCGGAGGCGGCTCACCCGGTCCACGTCCCGTCAGATGGCGCGAATAGTTTTCGATCCCCTGACAGAATCCCATCTGCTCCATCATTTCTATATCGTAGTAGGTACGTTGCTCCAGACGTTGTGCTTCCAGAAATTTCAAATTCTTATTTAAAAGCTGCAAATGATCGCGCAACTCATCCTGAATAGTTTTAATAGCGCGTTTTAGATTGTCATCACCCGTGGCATAGTGGCTTCCAGGATAAATTCCGATTTGATCGATCTCTTCCAGAACCTGTCCCGTCAATGGATCAATCCATGACAGACGCTCGACAAAGTCTCCGAAAAATTCCACGCGCACCGCGCGGTCTTCTTCGTACGGAGGAAAGATTTCGACGTTATCTCCGCGCACGCGCACGGTTCCCCGTGAAAAATCAACGTTGTTGCGTTGATATTGTACACGTATTAGTTCACGTAAAAGATGATCCCGCTTCATCTCAGTATTCGAAACAATCTGAATCATCATGCCTTCGTAGGCCTCTGGCGATCCCAAACCGTAAATACAGGAAACGGAACTGACAATGATCACGTCGCGACGATCAAATAAGGAACGCGTGGCGGAGTGGCGCATGCGATCAATCTGCTCGTTGATGGCCGAGTCTTTTTCGATATAAGTATCGGTCGAAGGAATATAAGCTTCCGGCTGATAGTAGTCGTAATAACTGACGAAATACTCTACCGCATTGTTCGGAAAAAGCTCCTTGAACTCAGAATACAACTGCGCCGCCAGGGTTTTATTCGGTGCAAGCACCAACGCCGGCTGATTAATCTGAGCAATCGTGTGCGCCATACTGAAGGTCTTACCCGAACCGGTCACACCTAGCAGAGTTTGATGTTTTAGTCCCGCGCCAATGTTTTGCACCATCTGCTCGATCGCTTTTGGCTGATCCCCAGAAGGCTTAAACTCAGACACCAATTGAAAGTTCTTTTTATAGGTTTTGGCCATCCCTCCGATCGTAGCACAAACAGTATACGATTCGCTAGTGGGTCCTTGCGAAATCGCCTTGCATAGTGACATCTTGTGACTTGCCTGAAACCCTGGTCTTTGTGACAGTGGGATCTTATGAAACTGTTTAAAAAATCCCTGCGTTATTTGATTCTGGTTCTGCTTTTAGTACTATCTGGCACTTACCTGTTTATGCGTCGCTCAGTGGCACCGTTAGATGGTAAAATCGATCTGGAAAATCTCTCAGCTCCTGTAAAAATCCAACGCGACTCCTTTGGCATTCCTCATATTTTCGCACAAAACAAAACGGACGCCTTTAAAGCACTGGGATATGTGATGGCCAGCGAACGATTGTTCCAAATGGAAATGGGCCGTCGCCAAACCCAAGGGGAGCTTTCCGAAGTCGTTGGTGAAAAAACTCTGAAATCCGACATGCTTTACCGCAGCCTGGGTCTAAAACAAACCGCTGCAAAAGTTATCGAGAAAAAACGCAAAGACGGGACATTGGATACTGAAATGTGGAAATTGATGGAGGCCTTCTGCGATGGCGCCAATCAATACGCCTCCACCCGCCCGATCCCCTATGACCTAGCGATTTTGGGAATAAAAACCATCAGACCGTTCTCACCGATTGATGCCTATGTGATGACGGGCCAGATTGCTTACAGCTTCGGGATTGCTCTAAAGACCGATCCGATGATGACCATCCTTGCTAAGAAATTTCCTCACAAGCAGTTCCAGGAACTTCGCAATGATCAACTTAAAACTCCATTGAAACTTGCAGGCGATGTGGATTTAAGTCCTTTGTGGGAGGTGGCGGACAATGCTTCCTTTGCCACACTTTTTGACAGCAGCAATGCGTGGTTGCTATCCCCGAATCGCTCTGCCAGTGGCAAAAGTATTTTTGCCAACGATCCGCACATTGCCTTCTCCCACCCGTCGGTTTGGTTTGAAGCACATATCCATACACCGGAATTTGAAATCTATGGCCACTACCTGCCGTTGGTTCCGTTTGCGATTTTAGGCCACACTCCGCACCATGCGTGGGGATTCACAATGTCGCAAACCGATGACATGGATCTATTCCGTGAAAATATCGATCGCACTAATAAAACTTTGATCTACAATCACAAGCCCCAGGAATACGCAACCCGCACTGAAGTGATCAATGTCAAAAAAGAAGAACCTGTCACGATCGAGATCATCGAAACACCCCACGGTCCTTTGATGAATCACGTAATTGATTCTGATCTTTCCTTGAAGTGGGCCTTCCACAATGTGCAAAACGATCCTTTGCAGGCGCTTTACACAATGGGCGAAGCGAAGGACATAAAAACTTTTGAAAACGCTTTGAAACCTGGCACAGCACCTGGCCTGAACGTGATGTATGCGGATGCGCAGAACATCGCGTGGTGGATGTTTGGGGAAGTGGCCGTTAAAGGAAATCCCAATTCAGAATTGATTTTGGATGGAACAAGCCTGACCGACGAATACAAGCGCTTCCTTTCCTGGGAGGAAAAACCTCATATGGTGAACCCGGCTTCGGGAGTCATCGTCACGGCCAACACTCGACCGGCGGGAATCGACTCTGAAATTCGCGGCGACTGGCAAAGCCCGGATCGCCAAAATACTCTACTGACAGAGCTTTCCAAAAAAGAAAAATGGACGCCAGAGGAAATGCGCGCCCTGCAGGTTAAAAACCTGAATCTTGCCAACACCGTTTTGCTTGAGAGAATGCTGGGTTACTTAAAACTCTCTTCCGAAGAGCAAACACAATACGGTCCTTGGTTGGAGAGGCTGAAAAAGTGGAATTTGAATTCCGATGCAAACTCTCAGGAAGCGAGTTTGTATTATACGTGGATCAACGAAAGTCTTTTGTTGATGCTGGCTCCTTTAGAGGAACAACGTGAAGCTTACCTTGGTACTCCCCACTCCTGGATGTTCTTTGAACGCGTTACTCAGAATGCAAACTCTCCGTGGTGGGAACTGATAAAACCGGAAGAAGCCTTTACCCAAGGTCTTCGTAACACTTTTGCAAAATTGTCCGAGCCACCGATGTGGGGAAAAATCCATACGATCGAGTACATCCACCCACTGGGCCGCGAAAAACCACTGAGCGCGATCTTTAACTTGGGACCATTCCCGATGGGCGGAGCTTACAATGAGATCACCAATAATAAGTCACGTGCTTTGGGTGGTGACTTCAAAGTGACCGCGGGAGCCTCCACTCGCCGTGTGATTGATTTTGCCAACGTCAAACACAGCTGGGGCGTCAATCCCATCGGCATTTCCGGCCACATGTTCTCGCCCTTTTACGGAGATCAAATCGAACTGTTCCTAACAGGCAAACACCGCCCGCAACTGATGGACCCAGCAGAGATTGAAAAAGACAAATCCCACGAACTGATCCTGGAATAATGACCGGTTAGTAACTTGCAGCCAACCATGACGTTCGCTAAATGCTTCGTCATGGAAACTGCAAGAACGCGTCTTTTTTGGTTTAGCCTTTTTATTGGCATCGTGTGCCTGAACTGGTTTCAACTGCTCACGCCAAAAATGAACAACATCGAAATCGTTCGTCCCAACCTTGAAACGGAGCGCGGGGCCCACTCTTCGATCATCATGAAAGACTACAATCCCGATGACGGCGGCTTGTTCTGGGTGAAGTTTGACACCAAGGCTTCCCACCTACCGTCTTGGTTGAATTTAAAAAAGTTTCGCCTTCGTACTCTTAGCTGCATCAACAGCCTGAGCACCGACGGAGTCAGTTGGGGCTTGCCGGCATCTCCAGATGAACGTTGCAACAATGAACGCGGTTTATCACTTGTTTCAAAGACAGATGTTCTTAGTCGCGCGACGACCTGGAATCTGACCGGAGATTCCTTCGGTGGGAGTTTCGGCTTCTACCTGGATAAAGACTGGTCAGCACCCCAGCTTTTGTTGGGAATGTTTGTTTTGATTTTAGCCCTAGCAGGAATGCTTTGGGCGAAACTCCCCGAAGATCAGGATCGCTGGAAAATCCCCGTGATCGGTATTTTCATTGTTGGATTCCTGCTTCGCTTTTGGACCACACAAATCGCCATGCCTCCGGAAATGTTTTTATTCTCTGACATGGCCGCTTATTTTCATCGCGGCGTTCAAATGATGAAGGGCTCCTTCGACATGGGGCAGACATTTCAACCCATCGGTTATACCGTCTATGGATTGGCATTGCGACTTCTGGGAGATTGGGAACTGCATAAATGGGTCAGCATCTTCGTCTCCATGGGAACCGTGCTGCTTGCATACTTACTGGTCTTAAAAAATTTCGGCAGAACCGCCGCATTTTTGACTCTGACATTTGTGGCTCTGGATGTCCCGCAAATTGGATTCACTGCACGCTACATGGCAGAATCCCCGTATAGCTTTCTGATCATGGCGACACTGTGGTGGATCATGAAAGCCTTGGAGTCAAACCGACTGCGTGACTACTTCACTGTGGGCCTACTGCTGATGCTCTCGTTTTATTTTAAGGGCAATCACGCCTTCTTTGTTCCCGCCTTCGGTTTGTGGCTTTTGTATCGTGAGCGCGCACAACTAAAGTCCGCCATTTTGAAAGTCGTCGTGATGGCTATGGGCTGCGTGGTAGTGATGACTCCCCACCTGGCATTCACTAAAATCGCCTATCAAAAAATGCAATGGGGACCGACCGCGGGCGCTTTGAATTTTGTCGAAGGAAAATGCCCTTCGAAGAACAATGCCGATTCCAACGGATCATCCTGGATGTCGCCCCTGTTTGTAACTTTAAATGAAACCACTTTCAAAAAATGGGATCGTCCATTCACAGATCAATCCTATTTCTGGAAAGCTGGTGCCGATTGCGTGCGTGAAAATCCTTGGGTGATGCTTGAAAGCCTGCGCTTTATAAATTATCTGTTTTACGGAAACAGCACATGGCCCATTTCAGGATCCAAAATTGGATTCATGTATGATATCTGGGCTCCGATCTTTGAGTGGGGTTTGCTACCACTGGCACTATTAGGAGCCTTGGCCTATGCACGCCGACGCAATGACTATGCGGAAGTTGGTGCCTTGTTAGTTCTGACGATCTTCTTCACTGTTTATATTTTCAAATCAGAGAACCGCTTCCGCGCGCCTTTTGATGGAATAATCCTCATGTGGAGCAGTCTTGGCATCGTCTTCATCGTCGAACACTTAAAGGTATATTTACGACTGTTTGAAACTCCGACTGCGATTGAAACAGAAAAATTCTAACTACCCTTATCGCTCTGCAGAACCGTCATCGGTTCTGCGTTGAGCTATGTAATGAATATTGGCGCATAAACTTCCACCACATCCATAGCTGTGTGTGTGTGTGTGTGTGTGTGTGTGTGTGTGTGTGTGTCTTCTAAAAAAAGAAAGGGCTTCTTTCGAAGCCCTCCCAACCTATTTTCGATTTTCTACTTAGTGACTTCCCAGAAGGAACCTTCCGGCGTATCACTCACCGAAATATTCATCGCAACCAGCTTGTCACGGAACTCATCGGACTTGGCAAAGTCCTTATTCGCACGCGCTTGAGACCGTTCCGCCACCAAGGCATCCACGTCAGCACGCTTGATCCCCGCTTTATCCAAAAGCATGTTATCAAGCTTTGTTAAGAACTCCCCTGCCGGTTCTTGGAAGATAGCCATCACCGCGCCCACGCGCTTAATGAACTGACTGAACGCCAAAGCTTTGCCGCAAATCGCAGGGTTTGCCTTCATACCACGACGAACTTGGTTGTTGAACTGGCGAACCACTTCAAACATCGTCGCAAATACTTCAGGGGTCCCAAAGTCATCATTCATCGCAGCTTCCACTTTTTTCCAAGCGTCTTCCGTGATTTTAGCAAAACCAGCATCAGCTTGAGTCACTTCCGGAGTCAGATAGCTTTCCGCCATCGCCAGAGAAGAATACACGCGAGCCAATCCGGAAATTGCACGATCCACAGCCGCATCACCGAACTCACTCATCGTGCGGTAGTGAACAGACTGAATCATCCATTTATAGATTTCAGCATTGTACATCGTCACAAACTCACGAAGCGATACGATGTTACCCAAAGACTTGGACATCTTCTGACCGCCGAAGTTCAGCATGTTATTGTGCATCCAGTACTTCACAAAATGTTTTCCTGTGCAGCCTTCGGATTGCGCAATTTCATTTTCGTGATGTGGGAATATCAAGTCCATACCACCACCGTGGATATCGATCTGATCGCCAAAGATATTTTTAATCATCGCCGAGCACTCAATGTGCCAGCCAGGACGCCCAGGTCCCCATGGAGACGGCCAGGAGATTTCACCAGGCTTTGCAGCTTTCCATAAAGCAAAGTCCATCGGCGAACGTTTCTTTTCGTCGACTTCCACGCGAGCCCCAGCAAGCAATTCGTCAGTATGTCGACCACTCAATTTTCCATAGTCTTTGAAAGATTCAATCGAGTACAGAACATCGCCTTGTGCTTCGTAAGCGGCTTTTTTATCAATCAAAGTACCAACCATAGAAAGAATGTCTTCCATATGCTCAGTCACCTTTGGATTCATATCATGGGGACGCAGCCCCAAGCTTGCGAAGTCGTGTTTGTATTCTTTGATATAAAGCTCTGACAAATCGCCGGGAGCCATCCCTTGTTCATTGGCTTTTGCGATGATTTTGTCGTCCACGTCTGTAAAGTTCAAAGCATAAGTAACTTTGTAACCCAAGTGCTCCAACCAATTACGAACCATATTGAAAACAACAGGCCCACGAAAATTCCCCACGTGAAGAAAATTATAAACCGTCGGCCCGCAAACATACATCTTCACGTGCTTCGGATCATAAGGAACAAATTCCTCGGCCTGGCGGGATTCAGAGTTGTAAATCTTCAAAGACATAACGTTCCTTAAGCAATAGTAGCCAGTGCCTTTTCAGCACGAGCTACCAATGATTGTTTTTTCATCAATGGCACCAGGATTTTAAGTTCAGCGCCGTGAGGTTGACCGATTACTGCCACGCGAATTGGCTGGAACAAGTTTTTACCTTTGGCACCGGTTTTGTTTTTCACTTCGTCTTGGATTTTTAGGAATTCTTCCTCGGTCATGTATTCAGCACCGTGTGCTTGAACCAATTCCTTCCAAGTCGTTAAAACGGCTTTCGTCGTTTCAAGCTTCATCACTTCTTCAGCGTCTGGTTGAATCACGTAAGAGTTGTCATTCAATGGACGATACAGTGTGATCGCATCCGCCAGAATCTCCATGTACGGTTTAAACAAATTCAAAGACTTGTCCTGCCAAACCGGATCTGCAGGCAATTGCATATTTTCACGAGCCAGGAATGGCTGAATTGCTTTCCACAACTCCGCATTCGGAAGAGCGCGCAAGTGCTGAGCATTCATCCACTTGAATTTCACGCGGTCAAAAATCGCGCCCGATGGATTCAAGCGAGAGATATCGAAAGCTGCAACCATGTCTTCAACCGACATGATCTCTTTACCTTCAGGATGTGACCAGCCAAGAAGCGCGATGAAGTTCAATACCGCAGAAGCCAAATAGCCTTCGTCTTTCAACTGACCACAAGCCACCGCACCTTTACGTTTAGAAAGTTTTTGGCGGTCTTCATCCAGGATCAAAGCCATGTGACCGAACTCTGGTGCTTTCCAGCCCATCGCTTCGTAAATCATCAACTGACGAAGAGTGTTTGGAAGATGCTCCTCTGCGCGGAAGACGTGGCTCATTTTCATCAAATGATCGTCCACCACACAGCAGAAGTTATAAACCGGCATACCGCCACCACGCAGAAGAACAAAGTCACCCACCATGTCTGATGGGAACTTCACTTCGCCGCGAACGATGTCGTTAAAGATATAGTCTTTTTTAAGATGCTTTGTTTTAAAACGAACAACCGGTGGAGTTCCACCCTCTGCCATTTTTGCTTTGGCTTGATCCAAAGTCCAATCTGCATACGGAGATTGAATATGCGGCTGACCGCCCGCTTTCATCTGAGCATCACGCTGAACTTCAATTTCAGCATCCGTCAGGAAGCAGTAATAAGCTTTGCCCTCAGCCAATAGCTGTTCCGCAATTTGCTTATAGATATGCATGCGCTCGCTTTGCTTATAAGGGCCGTTTGGTCCTTGATCTTTCAAAGTGACCGGATCCACGCCCTCTGCCCACAAAAGGTTCAACCAAACCAGATCGTCGACAACACCACGTAGAGATTCCTGAGTGGAGCGAGCCTCGTCCGTGTCTTCAATACGCAGGATGAATTCACCACCATTTTTCTTAGCGAAAAGGTAGTTGTACAAAGCCGTTCTTGCGCCACCCACGTGCAAATAACCCGTTGGTGAAGGTGCAAAACGAACGCGAACTTGAGAATTGGCTGCTGAAGACATCGAGTCGACTCCAAAAAGAAAAAGGCCCGGAAAATCCGAGCCTTAAAGCTATTATGAAATTTTGAAATCGTCCAGAATTAACCGGTGATGCCGAAGATCGCTTTAACTTCTTCTTCATTGAAAAGCTCAGCTTCGCTTGTTGCCAAAGTCAGCTCTTTCAAAAGCAAAGAACGTGCGGAATCAAGCATCTTGCGCTCACCAAAAGAAAGCTCTTTATCTGCTTTCAAAAGGAACAAATCGCGCAAAACCTCTGCAATTTCAAATACAGAACCAGTTTTGATCTTTTCCATGTATTCGCGGTAACGGCGATTCCATGTTTGATTGTCGATTTTTACGTCTTTTTCTTTAAGAATGCCTACAACACGAGCAGCTTCATCTTTGGAGATGATGGGACGAAGGCCCGCTGATTTAACGTTTGTAGTTGGGATCATGATCTTAAGGCCCGTATCGACCAATTGCATGTTGTAGAACGAGATTTTAGTGCCAAGCATCTCTTTCGTCTCGATAGCTACAACTTTAACTACGCCGTAGCCGGGATAAACTGCATTATCACCGATATTGAACGTCAGCATCAGGAAACCTCCACTCATAGCCACATATAACCGTGCTAGTTCTATCAAATTTGACACGAGTTATCAAATCTGAGCGGAGCGTTGGAAAAGATTTCCAAGGAATTTCCACGAAAAAAGCCCCATCAAAAATGGGGCTTTTACTTAATAGTTTCAACTATTTAATTAAAATGTGATCAAAGAGTTAACAGATCTATTTTACGCTGAAAACAAGAGCATAAGGCTGACGACCGCCGTTTTTGCCGGCAGGAACGTTCGCACCCTTAACTGTCAGCTTGTAATCACCAGCTGGCAAAGTCGTCTCGATCATCTCAGCATTGTTGATGTGATCGTTCATACTTACAGCGCCGTTTGGACCAGTCAAAACCAAATCAAGGTCATTTACCAAGGCTTTGGCAGCATTCGCAGAACCCGCAGCATCCGTCCAAACCAAGTTCGCGTAAAGCTTGCCTGGAGCAGAAAGTTTAAACGCGTAGGCCTCTTGTTGGTTTGTCGCCAAACCATCGCGATCGTCCACAACGAAAGTGTTTTTCATCATCTGAACCATGTTATCCATGTTCACACGACCATAACCTTCATCAGAGTTCGGTCTGCGAGTCAGAAGTTCCTGACCACGAGCCGCACCGACCTCACCGAACTGACCTGGGTACATATCATCCGCAGAGTGCATGATCATTGCTTTCATCACAGCTGCAGAAGGATTTTGTACGCCCCATTTTTCAGTCAACATTTGACGAGCCACAGCCACTGCACCCGCAGTTAGCGGAGTCGCCATAGATGTACCACCGGACCAAGCGTAATCATCATTGTAGGCACCCCAAAGTGGAGATGCATCTTTGATGTGAGAACGGTTGGAAAGGATGTTTGTACCTGGAGCTACGATTTCAGGCTTCACACGACCGTCCAAAGTTGGACCACGGGAAGAGAACATCGCGATACCGTCTTCACGGTCAGATAGCATGGAAGAGAAAATCGGCTCGGCAGACCAAACCTCAGCCGCAGCACGAAGCTTGCTAACTGGGACCTGGATACCACCCGTTTTCGTTTTGTTTTTGGAAGCACCAACCGTCAAAACGTTTTTTGCAGTCCCTGGAGTTCCGATAGAACCACCATCGATGCGACCGTCTTTATTTGCATCCACACCACTGTTACCAGCAGCGAAGATCACAAGCATATCAGGGTTAGCGGACATCCACTCGTCCACTTGAACTGCCATGGAATCATAAGCACCGAAGTTTTTAACTGCGCCCCATGAGTTAGAGTGAACGCGAGCGCCATCGTTGTTTGCTTTATCAAACAAATCCGCAAGCTTGGAAGGAACACCTAAACCATTTAGCATCTTGGACCACATACCTTCAGCGACCATCATTGAATCGTATGCGCCACCTTTAAGACGACCACCAGAAGCTGTTCCGCGACTCATGATAGAACCCGCAACGTGCGTTCCGTGACCCATTGGATCTTCCCAAGTTCTGGACCACAAACCAAACGCATAGCCTGATTTTACAGCGCCAGAAAAGTCTGAAGCGATTTGATTGATGTTACCAGAATCCAAACCAGTATCCGCCATGGATACGATTTGATTGCGACCTGTCAGACCCAAGTTCCAAGCGGAGTCAAATTTCATCACTTGAGTGCCAGTTTCGTTACCCGTGATGTCTGAATAATCGCCAACACCTTTAGTTGTCACATCCATTTGTTGATCCAATGGGAAATCCATTGTCGTGATTTCTGGAGTGCTTTGAACGTGCTCAACGCCCGTCAAGTTTGCGATGTTGTAGATTTGAGAACGAGAAACCACTGCTACGATGGACTTACCGTTCACAACTTGAAGTTCTGCTTTCATTTTTTTCAAGGCAGCAACAACTGATTTAGAGTCGCCAGCTTTGAAAAGTTGAATCAAAACACTTTGAGATTCGTCTTTATTAAATACGCTTACCGGCATGATATCACTGCTGATTTTATATTGAGCGTGATATTTCACAACAGCGTAAACACCGGCGTGATGTTGACGGAAAGAATTCAGATCAGCCAACGTCCCGCGCACTACTAAAGCATCATCCGGAAGGTATCCGAAGATTTCAAAGCGAGCTTGAAGAGCTGCGCGATCCTTTGCAGTGATCTTGTTAGAAAATTGAACGATGTAATCGCCGACAGATTGATCTGCCACCAATGATGCAGCCTGAATGTCCAACCCTGGATTCACTGTCCCTGAATTGAATCTTAACAAGCTCCCCGCGTATGCCGGACTTGCAACCGAAGCCACAAGTGCTGACGTAACCATAAGATGAGTCCATCTTTGCATAAAATTCCCCCTCTGCGCAGGAATTGCATCATGAGGAACTCTTCAATGTAAAGAACTTAAGATTTGCGATTTAAAGTTGATGCGCCATGACGGCTAACGACATGTTGCCAGTCATGCGACCTTTAGAGTTCATCCCAAACTCTGTCTCTTGATTGTTGGGAGCAAACACTTGGGTACGCTCAGAAATTTTCTTCTGCCCACGCACACGCTTTGTGACTGTCACATCCACGTACAGTCCATCTTTGCTATTTTGCTTAGACTTGCGTGCCATCATCTCGACAATCGTTTCACTTTGTCCGTCGTCAGAAAACTCACTGATGTAAGCTTTCTTTCCAGATTTCGCGACCGTATTAATAGAGATGGGTGCTGCCCCTTTAAGGCCAACGCGCATATTCACTTTATACTGAGGAACAGCAGCAAGAGCCGCCGATGAAAATAGAATAGAAACAGCCAGCAGGCTGATGGAACACTTAGTCATTTTGAACACATCCTTGTGTACTAGAGCCGTTATCCAAACAGCTCTAGCAAAAGGATAGGGTACAAATGTTCCCTAAGGCAAGATCGAAAAAGACAAGATCGAAAATATTATTTTTCAAATCCTTTAAGCGTTTCCTCAAACACCCGCACCTGAGCACGCAACGGTTTCAAGCTTTTCTGCAACTTCTCCTGCACTTGAATTTTTAAGGAATCATAACTGCGGCGACTTGAAAACTTCCACGCTGGGTGCTTTCGACAGTCGACAAGGCTTGCCTGCAATACTTCGAGTTCCTCTTGCAAAAGCGATGAGCTTTGCTGGATTTCATCCACGGTCAGATCATTCAACTGCCCAAGTTCTGCCCGACATAGCAAACTAATCCTCTCCAAGGCCGACTGATCGCCACGCTCAAATGCATCCTGCACACGTTGCCATTTGATGGCAGCCCAGCGCTGATACTCGACTGACTGGCTGAACTGGCGATCCGGATGCAATAGCACCACCAGTTTGCGATAGGTTTCACGCAATCCCTTTTCCCCAGCTGACTGCTCGGATTCAATGGCTTCTTCCCGTTCATTTTCATCGATGATTCTTTGCAGGAATTTCTTCAAATGCAGGGGCATATTTCGCAAGTACCGCTGTTGATACGCAGGGCTTGCGGTCTTCCAAACTCTTCCTAACAATCGCCAGTCCCCGCACTTCATCGCAATTTGCAGACTTTCCCTGAACAGTCGATACCCCGCCAGCGGAACTTCCATATGCTGAACCATTTTTCCGTCATCAATATCATTCAAATAGTGATACACCGAACGCGCTTTGCGCTTAAGACCACTGAGTACGGAATCATCCTTGAAAAAGACTTCGGCAAAATCAACCGGCCCGTCTTCGACAGGAGTCTGATGCAAGGCGGACTTATCCAAATCCTGCGTCGCCGCCTGAAAGCGCGTCTTGCGAAGATTATCAATCACAAATCGCCAAACATCGTCGCCGGCTTGATACTGTCCTTCTTCCTCTTTCAACATCAGATAGGCCTGTTGCAGGGACACTTTGGATGTAGCCGCCACATGATTCAGATGAACTTCAAAGGTTGAAAGAATGCGGTGACGCTTTTCCAGCACTTCCAATTCATGAAGCTCCTCCCTGAAAGTCAGCGAGTGCCAGTCTTGATATTGGATTTGATCACTGAGTAAAAAATCAGCATGTTCTTTTTCAAGTTTGCGAATTTTCTTAATGAGCACAGCCGAAACAGAAAACAGATCTTTGCGGATTTTTTGATCATCCACGATGTATAATTCATGATGCATAGGGGGAGAATCCCTATCATGGCTCGCATATTCGCGTAATTGAATTCACAGAAGTGCTAAATGAATCTACACATCTTTGTGAGTATAGGTATGATCTGCTGATTTCAATTGCAGTGAGTGCTGGTTCTTTAAGCGAATAAAAATCTGTCCGGTCCAAAAAATGCAAAAGCGACTCTTGCTTTCGCAAGGTCGCCTTTTGGATGAACCTGCTTCCGGTTTTCGCGAAGGAGGTCCGAATGAACACATCGTATTGTTCTTATCGGAAACTTTTGAAGCTTATTAAGCAAATTCTTTTGCTTATTTTGGTTTTGATCAAATTAATCAAAGAACTGCTTTGAAGTAACAAACAATAACCTCCGGAACGTTTCTGTTTTGTCCTAAAGCTAGCTTACTAGCCCAGGACCAAGGATGGGACTGAAAATCCCCTCGGAAAATGGTTTATCGGCGCACCTTGCGAAAGCACCAAATATCTATGCGATGGAAGCTAAAGCTGCCGGACCGTGTTCGCGCAACAATTCATCACGCATCGGCCGGTTGTCTGGCCAAACCAAAGATGGATCTTTTTTAAGCACTTCGAAGGCTGCTTCACGGGCCTGCTGCAGAATTTCCATATCCCGAACCAGATTGGCCATTTTGAATCCCGCCAATCCCGACTGACGAGTGCCCATAAATTCACCAGGTCCGCGCATCTCGAGATCGAATTCAGAAATCTTAAACCCGTCAGTGGTTTTTTCCATGAATTCGGTGCGCATTTTTCCCTCTTCGGAGACAGCATATCCCATGATCAAAATACAAAATGACTTGTGCTCTCCCCGCCCGACGCGGCCACGAAGCTGATGCAGCTGTGACAAACCAAAGCGCTCGGCATGTTCGATGATCATAATGTTGGCATTGGGCACGTCGACACCAACCTCGATGACGGTGGTGGAAACCAGAACTTGAATTTCGTGGCGACGGAACTGATCCATCACTGCATCTTTTTCGTCGGGTTTCATTTTTCCGTGCAACAAACCAAATTTGACCTGCGGAAACTGGGTTTTAAGTTTTTCGAATTCCTCGACCGCGTTTTTTAAATCAATCTTTTCAGACTCTTCCACCAAAGGATAAACGAAGTAGGCCTGACGTCCCTTTTGCAGTTGTTCCAGCATAAATTGCAGGGCCTGGCTGCGTTTGTTTTCAAAAATCGCACGGGTTTGAATCGGACTGCGGCCTGGCGGCATTTCGTCGATGATTGAAACATCCAGATCACCATAGACGGTCATTGCCAGGGTTCTGGGAATTGGTGTCGCGGTCATTACCAAAAAGTGTGGCGAGTTGCCTTTGTTTTTTAAAATTCCACGCTGTTCAACACCGAAACGATGTTGTTCATCGATAATGGCAAGCCCCAGATTTTCAAAGCGCACTTCTTCTTCGATTAAAGCGTGAGTACCGATAATTAAATCAGTCTCCCCGCTGGCCAGATCCAAAAGCACCTGCTTGCGTTCGGCTGATTTGGTTTTACCAACAAGCATGGACACACTGATTCCCAGGGGCGTGAGTAATTTTCTGGCGTTTTTGTAGTGCTGTTCTGCCAGAATTTCCGTGGGCGCCATCAAGCAGGTTTGAAATCCGCTTTCGGCTGCGTAAACGGCCGCCATGAAACTTACTAACGTTTTTCCACTTCCCACATCCCCCTGAACAAGACGATGCATTGGATGACCTTTTTCAAGATCCGCTTTGATTTCAGCAAAAACCTTCTTTTGCGCTCCGGTCAGCGGAAACGGCAGGGATTTTTCAAGAGATGCTAACTTCTTTCCTTCATTTTGCACTAAGGGGGCGTTTTCTTTTTGAAAGCCGGCTTTCTTGGCAGCCAGAAATAACTCCAGCCAGAAGAACTCTTCAAAAATCAAACGGCGCTGAGCTGCACTTTTAAATTCTGTATACTCTTGAGCCCTCGCAGGATTTGGATTGTGAATCTCTGTTAGCGCATCTTTGCGTGCCTTTAAGTCGTATTTTTCGCGCATCCATTTTGGCAAAGCTTCAGGAGGCCACTCCTCGATCTGAGACATGCCTGCACGGACAAGCTTCATGATCTTGGCCGTCGCAAGTCCTTCGATTTCCGTATAAAGCGGAATCAGCGCATCCTGATTTTCTTCATCAGGGTCGATGTCGCGAATGTCAGGATGATGGAATTCGATACGGCCACGGTATTCAGTGACTTTACCGACCACACGCACTTCAGAAAAAGGCTTGAATCTTTCAAAGTAGCCTTTGTAGGGAACGCGGAAGTATTTGCAGTGAATTTGCCCGGAGGCATCGCGCACCACCACGTCATACATTTTTCTTGAGGAGCGTCCCATGTTCACACCATGAACTGAAACCACAGTGGCTTTGATACTGACAATGTCGTTGGGTCTAAGGCTTGCGATATTGCGGGCTGCGCGTTGGTCTTCAAAGGCCCGCGGATAGAACTCAAAAAGATCCCGCAAGGTCTTTAAACCTTTACGTGCGAACAGGTCCCCGAGTTTCGGGCCTACTCCCTTAAGATACATGATTTGAGTGTCGAGACGAAGAGCCATGGCTAGCTCAGTATTGCGGATTTCCCAATGAAGTCAATGCGCGTTGCCGGTTTTGCCACCAGTATACTTAGAAAAAGCCTCATCCGCCCCAACAACGCTCATCTGAACCAAAAAGGCCGCCACGATAAGGTTATTACGAGTGCGCACCGAGTTGTATGAGGTGTAGTTATGGAGCGGCGCCACGGATTTCAGGTATTCCATACGGGAGAGATCCGCGCGTTCAATATCACCAATGGCAGAAGCCTTTGCCGCGGGAGATATATTCTTATTGGCGCGAATGGCCTCGATGGACTTTAAGCGGATATCCTTGGGAACTGCTTGAATGATATCCCACTGGGCACTCATTGCTTCAAATTCTGCCTGCAGTTGTGACGTGACACCTCGGGGCTTATCCAGATTTTTAAGTTTCATTTCCAGAAGATTTTGGAACTGATCGATCAAACTGGTTCTGTATGGATATTGAGTCACATGTTCCAACTCGTGCGCCATGGTGATCACACGATTTAAGGGATCATCCGCCAGTTCACGCCCCATGTTCATTCTTTGCGCCAACATATCGTAAGAGGCATTATCCCCCTTCGTGTAGCGCACATCACGCAAAACTTTGTCGGACAAATTCTGAACGGGCGGCTCCATCGCAGTTCTTCTTAATTCATAATATTTATCAAACAACGCCTGGGCTTTTTGTTCGTAACTTAACGAAGTATTTTTCCAAATTGGATCCATGATTGCTTTTAATTTGTCAGATTCGATGGCGGATCCTCGCATCATACGGGTGCGGATCAGGTCGTCCTTTGCCAAAGCTTTAGTCATGGCTTTTTGATCAGCCACGCGCATGAGTGATGTGATTTTTTTAATTCGCGCTACCGCCACAGCGGCAGTTAAAGGATCCAGTACCGTGGCAAGCGCATAACATCTTGCCTCTACCAATGCTTCTGGATCGAAGCAGGCGGTGTTCTGCAGTCCCGCTGCAGTAAGAACTTCATCAATCAAATCATCCACCGAACGCGCTTTCGCTGCAGGTCGACCTGACCATGGCTCAATAAATACATCGTTTGTGGAACCACTCTGTGCGCGCTCGCGTAGCTTTGTCAAAAGTTTGCGATAAAGAGTTTTGGCACTGTAACCATTAAGATAAACCTGGTTCACCACATCGGCCGGATCAAGCCCCCGTGTATTTGGCGAACCGACGATTTCCTCGGGACTGAAAAGATCTGCATAAGGTCCCAGCATTTGAATTTTACATTCAGCGGAAGTGCATGATTTGAAAAATTCCTCGCGGGCTTTTACGTCGGGTGGCAGTGATTTGTCACCGATGACAAAATCAATGGTGCCTTTTACAAAATCCACCGAACTGTTCCACACTCCTTCAGAACATTTTTCGGCATACTTTTTTACCAACATTGGCATCGTACAGACTTTGACTGGATCACAACTGCGGGCCTTAGCCTGTGCTTGTGGATGGTCTTGGAACCATTGTTCACAGCGGGCATTTTTCATTTGGGTTTTACAGGTTCCGACAACTTTTTCTGAAGTGACATTTACGCAGGAAAACACTTTCGCTTGTGCTGCCGCTGCTTGAAGTATGAAAAATCCTGTGATGAAAAATGTGCGAACTCTCATACCTGACTCTTCGGGTAAATGACCGCTGTCCCCAAGTGAAAATCCAGTGAGATCCCTATACATTTTCACATCTCGTTTTGGTACTTTGTGAGGGCTGATCAGGGGTTTCCGCTGGACTAAGGGCTATAGTTAAAAACGGTTGCGGAATTTATTTCTAAGCCCCGGTTTTGATGGCAGAATTTCCCTATGACCGACACTTCATATTTCCGCATACGTTTAAGCACGATTCGACCCGATAAAGTCACCAGTTTTGATATTTTCGTCATGGTAGACGGCAAATATATTTTGTATCTTCGCGCGGGAGATAAACTCTCGGACGGTAAGATTTCACGTCTGCATGCCAAAGACACCGGGGACTCGTTTTTCGTGCGCATGGAAGACAAGCAAACGTATCGTGACTGGGTCAAAGAGGAAATGAACTCTGATAAGCTGGATCCTTTCGAGAAAGCGAAAATCCTGCGCGAATCCTCAGTTGCCCTGATGGAAGATCTTTTTGAAAATCCAGATGTGAACAAAGCCCTGGATGAGTCCCGCCCTATCATTACGGACTTTATTGACCTGATGGAAAATGCGCCTGAAGCCATGGGCTTTATGATTTCCCTTTCGGGTCATGACTTTTACACTTACAACCACTCCCTGGATGTCAGCATCTATTCCCTGGGCTTGGGTAAAGCTATTGGCTATAACCCCAAGGAACTGGAAGAGCTGGGCGTGGGAGCACTTTTCCACGACATCGGTAAACGCAATGTCAGTTTGGACATCCTTTGCAAAAAAGGTGGCTTGACGGATGCCGAGTGGGAGCAGATGAAAATGCACCCGCAGTATGGTCTAGTTATTCTTAACAACCACCCGAACATCTCAGATGCAATTAAAGCGGCGTGCTTTGAGCACCATGAGTCCTGGTCTGGGAATGGCTACCCCCAACAATTGATCGGTGACGAGATCCACCCGTTCGCACGTATTGTGGCCATCACCGATACTTATGATGCAATGACAACTCAGCGCTCATATAATGTCCCACTTTCGCCGATAGATGCAGTGACCATGATGAAAGAAAAGCTGGCGGGTCGTTATGATCCCGACATGCTGAAGGCACTGTATTCTGTACTTTTTAAAATAAAGGCTGCGTAGGACACATGAAACACATCTTGCATTCTCTTGTTTTGATCGCATTGATTCCGCTAATTGCTTTGGCTATTGAGCCCACCAATCCCCCGGGAGTATGCGATCGCTTTGTCGGCGAATCCGACGTCAAAGCTTGCCAGGAGAAAATGCAAAAGAACGAGAATGTTGACTGGTATGCGGTTACTGTTTGCAACCTGCAAAAAGACGATCAGCAATTCTGGAAATGTTTTGATTCCATTCAAGGCCAGGCTTTCAATCCGGCGTCTTTGGATAAATGCGGAGAAGAAACAGAAATGTCAGACTCTCAACGCCTGACTTGCATGGCGGAAGCGCGCTCCGACCGCAAGCCAGCTTCACAACACGCGAACTATCAGCCACTTAAAGTTAAAAAAGGCAAATAGCCCGTCATAAAGTGTCAAAAATTGTGACACTAAGGGAAGTTTTTCTCTCCCCTCTGGAGCCCCTCCCAAGAGATTGAATTCTTTGGTAAAACCATGACGATGAAAACTTGGGGTCTGCTTTTACAAACCATCATTGTGTCCTTCGGACTTTCTGGTTGCGGTTACGCACTGGAAGAGATGGGTTTGTTCAAAACAGGCGAGATTGTTTTAAAAACTCCCAAGGTGAATGAGTTTTCTGAATCCTTGATCGACTATTACGTCGTCAGTCAGACTTCTTTGAAATCCTGCCGCGATTGCCACAACAGCAAAGCCCCCATTCTTGATACCGAGGAAAAGGTTTACCAACACCGTGAAGACATCATGGCCACGGTTGAATCCGGAGACATGCCTCCAGTTCGCAAAGGTTATCAACCGCTGACCGCTTGTGAGTTGCAGATCCTGCGCGCATATTTTGATAATAAAACAAATCAGCGCCCACCTCAGCGCGTGAAAGAAATGTCTGCGTGCACAGAAGGCACGACCACTCCAAAACCAAATCCGGCGCCACCACAACCGACTCCTCCGACGACTCCACCAGGTGCTCCGCCAATGCCACCCGCTCCTCCGGCTCCGCCTGCACCACCAACGCCGCCAGGGCCACCTGCGCCTCCGGGACCACCGCCTGCGCCACCGACAACACCTGTTCCAAATCCACCAGCGGATCAAACTCCGCAACCGGATTTGGGTCAGTTGGAGTTGAGTTTTAAAAATCTGCGTATGGCCTTCTTTGATGCAAAGTGCTTGAACTGTCACAGTAGCACTGTCGCAAAACCGAAAGATCCGATGTTGGATTCGGTTGCAAACATAGTTGCTGCAAAAGATTACGCTGATAAGCACGTCACCATTCCTCGTAATGGCGCAGAAAGTCTGCTTTACAGAATCACGGTGCCAGGATTGGCAGAGGAAATCATGCCTCCGGCTCGCACGAAGGTGCAATTGACTCCAGCTGAAGCAGATTACCTGAAGCGTTGGATTGACGCCGGATTGCCAGAATAAAGTCCGGTCTGTTCTTTGTTCCTTCGCACTTCCTTCAAACTTGAAGTGCGGCTTTGCGAATAGCCTCTAAAATAAAGTCATGAACAGAAAGCGTTTACCTTGGTGGATATGGTTACTCTGTTTTGCCATATTTCACGTCAACACTCAGCTGAGTCTTTTTTATACCGCAACCACGGGGACCACGTTCTTTAACTTCCCGGTGGCCTTTGCTATTCCGATGACTCTTTGGTGGGGACCGGGCGTTCTGGTTCCGCTCTTCTTAAATGCCACATTCAGCGCACCACTATTTGGCGCCTCGAATCCCCTCCTTTTTCCGGTATACGCATTGCCAGAGACCTTGCACGTATTTTTGGCGTGGATATTGGTCAAGGAAAGATTCCACCATGATGTGTGGAGTCCCACACCTAAGGGCATCAGTCTTTACACCTTGTATGGCATTATCATTCCTTCCGTTCTTCTGGCTTTGGGTGTGCAGGGAATTTTGCTGGGCGCCGGCACCATCAACCGCGATCAATTTTTATGGACCAGTGTTTTAAATCTGATTGGAAACTTCATGAGCAGCGTGATCATTTCGCTGCCTTTACTGATTCTGCTGACTCCATGGTTGGAATCTAAAAAGCTGTCTCTGTTTCCTGCAGAAAATGTCGAGATGCGCTGGTTCTTTCATCTTTCCCGTCGTGAAAAAGTCGTGATGTTTTCACTTCTGGCAATTAGCTTGGCGCTAAGCTTGAAAATTCCCCTGTCTCAATCATGGTATGCCTACGGTATTATCGTTTTATTCTGCGCAAGCTGGTATGGATTAAAAACCGCCATCCTGGTGAACACTTGGGTGGCGTTTCTGGCACTCGCTTTACCATTGGTTTTGGGAAATCCCTGGCCTCAGGATTTTTCCGCAGTGCAAACGCCGGCGACGCTTTTAACTTTGTGCTTTTCAGCTCTGATGGCCGGAGCCGCGGTTTCAGGACTCACAGAAAAGATTGATCGCCTTAGATACACAGAACAGGAATTGAAAACCGCCAAAGAAACGGCCGAAGAAGCATCCCGAGCCAAATCCGACTTTCTGGCACGCATGAGCCATGAAATTCGTACACCATTAAATTCCGTCCTAGGGATGCTGGAGCTTTTGAAAGAAACAAATCTTAGCAAAGATCAGGAAAGATATCTGACCCTGTTCAGTCACGCCGGCGAAAACCTTAAGGCACTGATCAATGACCTGCTGGATTTTTCAAAAATCGAAGCCAAAGCTTTGACCATTGAAAACACCACCTACAACTTGCATAGCACCGTTCGTTCGGTATTTGAAATTTTGCAAATAAAAGCTGAAGAAAAGGGTTTGAACTTCCAACTTCACATTGACGATGAAGTCCCGCTCTATCAGCGAGGTGATCCCACTCGTCTGCGCCAGGTTCTTTTTAACCTGATCGGAAATGCTCTTAAATTTACTGAAGAGGGCGAAGTCGACATCCACGTGGGAGTGGAAAATAACTCCACCCCGGAAAACAGTCTTTTAGTTCTGGAAATACGCGACACGGGTATCGGTATCCCTCGGGATAAGCAAAGCAGTTTATTCTCTCCATTCTTTCAGGCCGAAGACACCACAACACGGCGCTATGGCGGCACAGGCTTGGGTCTGGTGATCTCCAAGAATCTGGTTGAAATCATGGGCGGCAGACTGGAGCTTCGCAGTCTTGCAGGCCGCGGGACCACTTTTAGAATTTCCCTGCCCCACCGTCCGGAATCAGTTGCGACCACCGAGGTTAAACCCACCACGGCACCAAACTGGGCCGAACAATTTAAGGGGCGCACGTTTTCACTACTTCTGGTTGATGATTCTCAAGACAACCGGTTGCTATTGACTCACTATCTGAAAAATCAACCGTTCACTTTCACTGAAGCGGTCAATGGCAAAGAAGCCGTGGATATATTTAAGCAGGGCAAGTTTGATTTCGTCTTTATGGATATGCAGATGCCGATCATGTCAGGCTATAAAGCTACGGAACTGATTCGCCACTATGAAAAAGAGAATCGCCTGGGTCACACACCAATTATTGCGTTAACAGCGACTGCTGTTTTGGAAGACCTGCAAAGAACCTTAGTCGCTGGTTGTGACATGTATATGGTGAAACCCGTTAAGAAGGCCGAGGTACTGGACACCTTGTCTCACATCCTGACGACGAAACTTCCCACTAAAGAAGCCCCTAAAGAGCGACCGCCAGAGCCACCGTCTTTGAATATCTGAACCTGAAGATCACGGCGAACACGCTGTTTTTCTTTCAGCTCCTGATAAAACTCCTGCTCGGACTGCTGATCGGGAAACTCACAGATGATCGTGAAATCTGAATCAATAGGTCGATGGTATTCGATCACGCCTTTGGCGATGACGATGTTTTCAGTATCAATATGGTGTTGCTTCAACCCAGCCAAGACCAGAGCGTAGGCACTAAGCACACCCGTCGCATAAAGGCTGCCACCAAAGGCTGTGCCTTTGTGATTTAGATTCTTCTCTAAAGAGACTTGAAAAACCACACGCTGGGAACTGAATTCTGCAACAGTGATCCCCAGGTGTTCATACAATTTGATATTATCGGCCAGAACCTGAATAAAATCCTGAGCGTTTACTTCCATTGCTCATAGCCCCCGGCAAAATTCACACTTTGACGGAAGCCCATTTCACGCAATGCAAAGGTCACAGCTCCGGAGCGCACTCCGTGACTGCTGATCACCATGATGATTTTATCCTGAGTGATCCCTTTGGACTCCAGCTTCTTAGCCAAATCCTTGGCAACAGTGTTGGAATCCGTAAAGAACTCTTTCCACTCAAGTTGCACCACAGGTGCTTTTACATTCTTATACTTAGTCAGGTTATTGATTCCGTACTCAGCTGACGAGCGCACATCCAGAATCACGACTTTTAGTTTGGCCTCGTTAAAATTCATCCCGAACAGTGAGCTGACTGGAAGGTCCATGGCCTTCTTGCTTTTCTTTTTACCGGTCATTTTCAAAGGTGGAAGCTTTTGAGTTGCGTAGGCTTTGAAGTTTTTGGAATCAATGAATAAGGATTCATCTACGACCGGTTTCCACATGGACTTGTTCTTAACCGGTGGTTCATCACCCTTGGGATTCATCTCGCGGGCCACTGTATGAAGTGCGGTGTGAACGTTCTTGACGCCTAGAACTTCCAAAGTCCAGGCAATACGCCCTTCTTCACCGGCTCCAAGCTTTCCTTTACCCAAGATCACTACTTTGGAATCAGGATCAATACCAATCAAGGACAAGCGGCGAGCCACTGCAAACAGATCGTCCTGCAAAACCCCGCGGGAGTTTGGATCCTGAGAGGAGAAATCCTCCCAACGAATATTGATAGCACCCGGCACATGAGCCAAATTAAACTCAAATGGAGCCCGAACATCCAGAATCACCGGACCGCCATCCATCAATTTTTCAGGAGCACCAATAACACCTTGTTCAGATGTGACTTTTGTAGGCTTCGTTTGGCAGGCCACCAGAGCCAGAACCATCACCAGTGCGCTTATAACTAATTTCATACGTCCTCCGGAAAAACAAAAGGGAGCTTTCGCTCCCTTCATTTTACTCCGACAGAGTCGGAGTGTAAGCAGTTTACTTCGTAATTCTCATTGTTGGGAAGAAAATGATATCTCTGATCGACGGTCTGTCCGTCAGGATCATTACGATACGTTCGATACCCAAGCCCACACCACCCGTTGGTGGCATACCCGCATCGATCGCCAACAAGAAATCTTCATCCATCGGATGAGCTTCTTCATCGTTTCCACGATTAGCTTCTTGCTCTTTCAAACGCGCCAGTTGGTCTTCAGGATCGTTCAACTCAGAGTAGGAGTTACCGATTTCCATGCAAGCCGCAAACGGTTCGAAGCGCTCAACCAAACGATCGTCACCACGGTGAATTTTCGTCAATGGAGAGATCTCTTTAGGATGATCCATTACAAACGTCGGCTGCCACAAGTGTTGTTCTGCTGTTAGCTCGAACAACTCCATGATCATTTCGCCGCGTTTACCTGGCTTATCCATGTCGCCGCCCATTTTGTTAACGGCATCGAACAACTCTTGGTCTGTTGCCTTGTCTGGATCGATCTTCGCGTATTCACGAACACCGTCATGAACAGTCAAACGTCTCCAAGGAGGTGTGAAATCGATTTCCTTACCTTGGTAAGATACCTTCATGCTACCTGTGATTTTCAAAGCCAAACCAGATACTAGCTCTTCAAATTGATTCATTTGATAGTTGTAGTCTGTGTAGGCTTCGTAGAACTCAAGCAAAGAGAACTCAGGATTGTGAGTTCTGTCGATACCTTCGTTACGGAAGTTCTTGGAGATTTCGTAAACTTTCTCAAAGCCGCCCACCAAAAGACGTTTCAAGTAAAGTTCAGGGGAAATTCTCATGTACAACTTCATATCCAAGGCTTTGTGGTGAGTTGTGAACGGAGTCGCCGCTGCACCACCATAGATCGGCTGAAGTGTGGGAGTTTCAACTTCCATGAATCCGCGAGAATCCAGGAATCTGCGGATTTCAGAGATGATTTTAGAACGCGTCTCGAAAACTTTGCGAGAATCAGCATCCGTCATCAGATCCAAATGTCTGTGACGGTATTTGATCTCAACGTCTTGCACTCCATGGAATTTCTCTGGCAATGGTTCGATCGTCTTAGTCAAAATTTCGAAATGTTTCAGGTAAATGGAGAACTCGCCCTTTTGTGATTTGAACACGTAACCTTCAACACCCACGATGTCGCCAAGGTCGACCAAATCAAATGCAGCTTTTTCTTTTTCTGCCAACTCTTCTGTTTTTACGTAAACCTGTACAGTTCCGGATTGATCCTGAACGTTGAAGAAGCAAGCTTTACCCATCGCACGTAAAGTCATCAAGCGACCCGCAATACGGTATACAGAATCAGGCTTTTTCTCACCTGCCTGCAAACCGGCCGCGTGCTTTTCCACGATGTCCTTGATCGCCGTTTTATTTTCAAACGTGTATGGATAAGGATTAATACCCTTCTCGCGAAGGGCGTGCAATTTTTTACGTTTTTCCGCGCGAAGCGCGTTTTCTTGAATCGACATACTTTTTTAACTACCTAACTAACCTTAAGATTTTTTACCAGCAAATGCATCCATAACACCGTGAAGAAGCGCGATTGCTTCCTTCTTAGGACGTTGGAATGCATTACGGCCCATGATGGAACCGAAGCCACCACCTTGTGCCATTTCTTGAACTTCTTTAAGAAGCTCTTCAGTACCTTTTGCTTCCCCACCAGAGAAGATAACGATGCGTTTACCGTTGAAGCAAGACTGAACCACGTGACGGATACGATCTGTCAGAGTGGAAACTTTGATACCTTGTTCAGCATATACTTTCGCAGCCGCTGCTTGCTCAATGTGCGCTGTTGGAGGTTTAACTTTGATGATGTGCGCTCCCAATTGAGCCGCAATGTGTGCAGAGTATGCGATCACGTCGATAGCGGTCTCGCCATCTTTGGAGATTTGTTCACCACGCGCGTAAGCCCAGATGATCACCACAAGACCAGCTTGTTTTGCCAAGCGAGATGCTTCAGCAATTTCTTCGTACATTGTTTTGCGTTCAGCAGAACCTGGGTAAACTGTGAAGCCGATACCCACACAACCCAAGCGCAAAGCATCGTCGATGTATGACGTTACTGCCGAGATTGGAGCTTTGTTGCCGTAAAGAGTTTCAGAGTTATTGATTTTTAGAATCAATGGAATCTCACCCGCGTAGTCACGGGAAACTGCTTCGATGAAACCAAGTGGAGCCGCGTAAGCGTTGCACCCAGATTCAATCGCAAGCTCGATGTGGTAGTTAGGATCGTAACCATCTGGATTTTTAGCGAAAGAACGAGCCGGACCGTGTTCGAAGCCTTGATCCACCGGAAGAATAACCATCTTACCAGTTCCCGCCAATTTACCGTGATTCATAATGCGAGCCAGGTTCGTCAATACGCCTGGGTTGTCGGATCCATACCAGCTCAAAATCTCTCTAACTCTTGGTGTCATGTCATCTCCAGAAAATGGTAAAAAATGTGAATGCTCAGTTAATTAGCGGGGTCAAAGGTAGTGAACTTTCTAGGGATAATCAAGCGTCTACATCATAGCGAGCAACGCAGCAATTTACCTTTCCAAAGCGGCTTCTGTGGTATACTGTGGGCACGAATTTCCGCGAGGTAAAAATGAGCACAAACAGAGTGTCTTTCGAAACCACACCAAATCCAGCCACTATGAAGTTCCTTTTGCACACCAAAGTGGCAGACGAAGGCTTTGATTGTCCCTCTGCGCAAGAAGCGGATCGCTCCCCTCTGGCTAGCAAAATCTTTGGTTTCCCGTGGACCAGCTCGGTTTATGTGGGTACTGACTTCATCACAGTCACCAAGCAAGACTGGGTGGACTGGGAACTTTTGGCTCACCCCCTAAGCGGTTTGATTCAAGAGCACATGGACAATAACGAACCCGTTGTTGTTAAAGTTGTACAGCACACGGATGTTGACGACCCGAATGACTCCCCATTCATTAGAAATATCAAATCTGTTTTAAATCGCGAAATCCGCCCGGTTGTAGCCCTTGATGGCGGCGACATTGTTTTCAGCAAGTATGAAGACAACAAGCTTTACATCCACATGCGCGGTGCCTGTGCGGGTTGCCCGTCGTCTCAAGCTACTTTGAAAGACGGCATCGAAGTTCGCATGAAAGAATTGTTCCCGGAAATCCATGAAGTTCTTGCGATCTGAGACCATTCACGAGTCCAAACTACTTCTAAAACTAGCCGGCCCTATCATTGTTGGACAACTTGGTCAGAACTTGATCCAGCTGGCTGATACGTTGATGGTTGGTCACTTGGGTCCGGTGGCCCTGGGTGCTTCCGCATTTGCGGGAAGTGTTTATATCGTATTTTTGATTTTCGGCTTGGGAATGCTCGCGCCCATGACAGCAATGTTTGCGCGCGCATTAGGCCAAGAGGACCATCCCCGTGGTGGAATTTTACTTCGCCATAGTTTACTGATTGCGGGTGGCATTGGCTCAATCATCACTGGGATCTTATTTGCACTCCTTCCGCATTTACATATTTTCGGTCAAACACCGGAAGTCTTAGCGGCAGGTTCTGAATTTTATAAAGTTCTGACTTGGTCGATTTTGCCGGCATTGATTTATCAAGCCTACAAGCAATTCGCCGATGGCCTGGGTCGCACTAAAGTTGCAATGTATGTGATGTTAGTGGGAGTTCTCTTGAACATCGTCGGCAACTATTTGTTAATTAACGGCTATCATGGCTTCCCGAAATTGGGACTTGTGGGAGCGGCATACGCGTCGCTTGGCGCTCGTACCTTCATGATGTTTGCCATGGTTTTCTATGTGCACGCTCATCCGCAGTTTAAAAAGTATCTGGTCAATCCTTGGATCCATTCTTTCGACAAACAGATGCTTAAGAATATGATTCGCTTGGGGATTCCCAACGGATTTACCTTCTTTTTCGAAGTCGGCGCGTTTGCTTCATGCGCGGTGATGATGGGTTGGTTTGGTGCTGTTCCTTTGGCGGCCCATCAAATCGCACTCAGCCTTGCCAGCACAAGCTTCATGGTGACTTTGGGAATTGGCATCGCTTCCAGTATTCGAGTTGGCTTTGAACTGGGTCGCGGCGACTACAAACTCGCTCGCCATGCGGGTTTCACAGCTATTAAGCTGGGAGGCGCCTACATGGGGCTTTGTGGTTTGGGCTTTTTGGCTTTCCGTCACTGGTTCCCAACTTTTTACACCAATGACGTCGATGTTATTGCGTGGGCTGCACAATTCTTTGTGGTGGTAGCACTCTTTGAAATCTTTGATGGAGTCCAAGCTGTCGCTATCGGCGCACTTCGTGGCATGAGTGATACTCAGTGGCCAAGTGTGATTGCCTTTTTCGCGTACTGGATCATGGGCTTGCCGGGCGGTTATCTACTGGCCTTTCATCTTGGAGTGGGACCCATTGGAATATGGATAGGACTTTTGATAGGCCTCATATTTGCCTCAATCCTACTTACGTATCGCTTCCACCGTCTCAGTAAGAGATTTATTGCTTAGTAGTACTACAGTAAGTATTGGATTATTCCGATATTTCTATAGATGCAAAAAGAATTTGTTCAGTCTTTAGTGGCTGTTATTTCAGTACTTTTTCTTATGGGATGTTCGGATGCAGATCCGAAGGTTTCATTTTTGCGTCCCATCGACAACTTCGAGTTCAAACCCAGCAAAGATTATGTCACTTCTACCTTAACGTCTATCACGCTGGATGCGGAGTGCTCTCGCTTTATAACATCTGTAGATCTATCATTTGACGGAGGTTCCACTTGGATCCCGTCAACGACTTATGATTCTGACACTGTGATGTGTTCCACAGATGGAAAATTTCAAATCGATCTTTCCAATGCAAAAGCGCCGATGAATTCCATGACCATCAACAACGGCGATTCCTTCACTGTGAATTTCCGTGCATGGTCGCGCGCGGGAATGTGGATCAACCGTGAAGCCACAATTCGCTTTGTGCCACCCGCGCAAATCAAACAACAAATTCTGGCAGGCGCGCAAACTCAGACCGGATCTGGAATGGTTCTTAAAGGGCGAGTGGTTTCGCATCAGCAGCGCACAGCTTCGGGTGGTGGGTTTGTACTTCACGGAAGGGTCACTCAATGAGAATGCCCTTCTTAATAACCACCCTATTCACACTTTTCACTCAAGCTGCACTTGCGGTTTCTCCGGGCTCTTTACTTACTTACGAAGGCGTGCTGACAGATTCAGGTGGCACTCCGATCACCTCTCCTCAGACTGTGACATTCTCGGTTCTTTACGGTTCCTGTGTTTTGTATTCTGAAACTCAAAGCATCACTCCTGGATCTGTGGGCGAGTTTTCTGTTGTTGTCGGTACTGGTACACGCACTGACACAACTAATAACACTGCAGACCGCATCTTTGCATCTGCGGGATCGGTGAACTGTCAAAGTGCTTCTGCAGTTTCCATGTCTGGATTCACTACTCGCGCTTTACGTATCAATGTGGCCGGCACTGACTTAACTCCGGATGTGACGATTGGAAATATTCCGGTATCGATCAATTCGCAAAAACTGGCTGACAAGGGTCCTTCTGATTTCTTGCAAGTGAATGCGGCCTTGGGCACAACACAATCTAATTTGGAAAGTATCCTGGCTCGTTTCACTAGTTTAGATTCTTTGCTTACTGCTTATACTGGCGGAACTTTGACGGCGCAGTCTGCAACGAACTTTACTGGCTCGTTGGCTGGTGATGTTGGTGGTACGCAAGGTGCGACAGTTGTAAATCGTATCAAGGGCGTGAACCTGGATATGACGGGTCTTACTTCCGGCAAGATTCTGAAATACAACGGCACTGCGTTTTCAGTGGCGGATGATAACACCGGCACTTTACCAAGTGATGCTTCGTATGTGGCAAAAGGTATTGTGCAATTTGATACCAACGTGTCGATTTCGGGAATGCTTATCAGTTCTGGCGTAGCGCGCGTTAACGTCGGGACTTCTGCAGACCAAATCGTAAAGCTTGATTCTATGGGTAAGCTTCCTGCTGTGGACGGTTCGGCCCTGATCAATACACCGAAAGAAATTCCAGCGGGTGCAACTTCAGGACAGGTACTTTCCTCGACTGGTTCAACTTTGCAGTGGATCACGCCATCATCAACGGATTCGACGAAACTCCCGCTTGCTGGTGGTACGATGTCGGGCGCGATTGAAATGGGCTCGAACAATATGACAAACGTGGGCTTTATCACGATGTCACCGAATAAGTCTTTGCATCTTTCAAACAACTCTGCGGACCCTTCTCTTTCCACTGCGGATAAAGGGAAAGTCTGGTTTAACTCGACGACGAATCAAATCAAATACTGGGACGGTTCATCGACACAAGCTTTGGGCGTTGCGGGATCGGGCCTTACAAGTTTGAATGGTCTAACTGGTTCCACACAAACTTTTGGCACGATTGGGACATCAGGAACTGTGCCGAATTGGTCTTCTGCATCTAGCATTCATACCTTAAATATCCCATTGGCTTCTGGGGCGGGTGTCACCGCCGGTCTTTTAAGTAAGTCTGACTATGATGCCTTCAACGCGAAACAAGCTACCGGAAATTACATCACTGCACTAACGGGGGATGTCTCTGCGACAGGTCCTGGTTCAGTGGCGGCGACCATTTCCAATGGTGTGATTACAACAGCTAAAATTGCTGATGGAACTGTCACTGCGACGGATATGAATTTCACTGGCATCAACAGTGGCACATCAAGTCTGGTTCTTAAAGATAGCACAGGCAAGTTTTCCGATTTCAATTGCTCGACTGCTGGTCAAATTCCAACTTGGACTATCTCGGGTTTTACCTGCCAAACTCCTACCGCCCTTTTACCAACTCTTGCTGACAGCAGAATTTGGGTGGGCAATGGCTCTGCTATCGCAACTGCGGTTCCAGTTTCTGGGGATGCGACACTATCTAATACTGGTGCTCTGACGCTGGTAACGGTTGGATCAGGTGGCTCCGGTGTTTCTAAAATTACATTCGATACCAAAGGACGCGTTACTACCGGTTCTGCACTAATATCCTCAGATATCACCACAATACTTGGTTATACTCCGGTAAATAAAGCTGGCGACACAATGACGGGTTCATTGGGTTTTGCGAACTACACGATGTCCTCTGAAACGACAATGACAGGTGGCCTGACTATCTCTGACAAAGGTAAAACCTGGTATAACTCCACCACGAATCAAATCAAATTCTGGGATGGATCTACTGCGCAGACATTGGGAGTTGCTGGCTCTGGCGTGACAAACGTTTCAGGTACTTCCCCGATTTCAGTTACAAACGGATCTACGACTCCTAATATTAGTGTCGCAACTGCAACTGCATCCTCATTGGGTGTGATGCAAGCCGGTTCCGGTTTATCAGTAGCTTCAGGCACAGTCAGCGTAGTTTCAGCTCCTGACCTCAGCACAATTGCCAGCACTGGTATCGTGCAAAGAACCGGCGCAGGCGCTTACACTGCCCTTGGAGTGCTAGCTCCACTAAACGTCTCCGGCTCAAGCCTTGGTTTAACTTATGGTTCTGGACTATTCCTAAACACCGGTACTCTTCAGGTTGATAGTGGTACTACTGCTAATAAAATCGTGGCGTTGAATTCGTCTGCACAGATTCCAGCCGTTGACGGTTCTCTTCTAACAAATATCTCCGCGGGAAATATCTCTGGCACAGTATCTATCACTAAGGGTGGTACGGGAGCTACTACAGCAACTACTGCTTTCAATGCTCTTTCCCCGCTAACTACCAAAGGTGATCTTTTAACACACTCAGGATCTACAAATACTCGGTTGCCTGCAGGAACTGACGGCCAACTTTTAGTCGCAGACAGCGTCAGTGCCAACGGCATGAAATGGTTTGCTCCTCCGTTCTTTAAAAACGGCGGCAATACCTTCGGCTCCGACGCCCTACTGGGAACTACGGACGCCTACAATTTAAATCTTATGGCCGGTGGAGTCTCGAAGATGTCTGTCACACCGTCAGGTAATGTCGTTGTTGGCACTGGAACTCCGATTGTATCCGGCGGAAACACCGGACCTGGCGTCATCACTTTACACGGCGGTGGAGCGTCGGTCACCGATGCAGGCGCAATTGAAATGACAAATCCAATCGCATCTGTGGCCAATGGAACTTTGGGCGGTAAACTAAACTTTAACGTCATAAACAATGCAGGGAACAAAACTGTTGTTTCGATTCAGGGTATTGCTGAAGGCTCAGGTGGGGCAAACGGCTATGGCGGCCGAATGATTTTCCAAACTAAAGTAGACAATGCAACATCCAATCAAGTCGCGATGGTCATTGCAAGTTCCGGTTTTATTGGCATGGGAAATTCTGCACCAGCATACAAACTGGATGTAAACGGTGACATCAACGTAGCCAATGGCTTTGTTTACAGAGTCAATGGCGTCCAAATATGTTCTTCAACTGGTTGTACAACGTCATCAGATCGCAACTTGAAAGAGAATATTATTCCATTAGAAAACTCCCTAGAGAATATTCTTAAACTTGAAGGCGTTGCCTACCAGTACAGAGATAAAACCGTCTATACCGACAAAGACCAAATTGGTGTAATCGCCCAAGACGTGGAAAAGGTTTTCCCTCAAGTTGTTATTACAGATAAAAAAACTGGTTTTAAAGCTGTTGCGTACGACCATTTAGTAGCACCTTTGATCGAAGCCGTTAAATCCCTTTATGCCCGCTTGGTTTCTACTGAAGAGTCCGTGGCAAATCACGAACGCAGACTTGCTTCATTGGAAGATCAAAAAGTTGACCATGCTGAAATCGAAAAACTAAAAAAAGAAAATGAAGAACTTAAGAAGCAAAATGAGAAACTGGAAAAAGATCTCAATTTGATAAAGTCACATCTCGGTCTATAAGTATTTCCCTACTGAAACTATTCTAAATATCTCATTGTTTGTCTCAATATAATAATCCATAAAACCAAAACTTCTGTTCCACCACATTAGTTGTTATCCTTTTATTATTCATGTAAGAGGTACGTTATAATGAAAAAAACTGCTGCATTGCTTATTGCTTCATTGGCTTGCTCACCGGCTCACGCCTTATCAATTGGCGATTTTCTAAAAGCATTATTTAGTCCACCGGTAAAGCAAGAAAGCCCCTCTAGATCACCGAATTCCGCCGGATCCTCTGGATCGGTTTCTGATGCAAAGGCCGAGGAAAAAAGGTTAGCCGAACTGCGCAGAACACGCGGGTTATTGAAAAGCATTTCCTGCACTTTCCATGGCAGCAATAACTATGGTGTTGATCCAAATGCCATTTTTGAATTTCCAGATCCAGATCAAACAGTCTGCGACCCACTTTCCAGCACCCCTTCCGAATCACGCACAAACGGTTTATCTGCCAAGATCTATCTACCTGGTCCTAACATGACGATTCCAGTATCCACCGTGATGGATTACTACAATAAAGGTGTCGCGTTGGAGCAGGATGTGTATTTTGCATCTATCAATGTACCCACCCGTCAATTCACAAAAGGTTTTGTCACAGAGGGTGGCTCCGTATTACTAGACTCCAATGGCAACAAGCTGGTTGAAAACTTTGCACTAGAATATAACTCGATCCTAAAACTTTCTGATTCTGACAAAGAGGGCGAGTATGAACTGGCGTCCATTTCTGACGACGGCGCTCGTGTCTTCTTCAAAGAAGACGATCAATGGAAAGAACTTATTAATAATGATGGCAATCACGCGTCCCGTATGGGTTGCGCGTATCGCACCATAGCTATGAAGCGTGGAACAGAGGTTCCGATTAAAGTTTTCTACTATCAAGGCTCACGCTATCACGTGGCGAACGTGCTAATGTGGAAACACCACAAAGATACAAAAGCTTATAAACGCTCCGTAATGGACAACTTTGTGTGCGGTAAGTCAGGTAATAATTTTTTCTACAACAGCAGTAATGAAAAACCAACGGCTATTACGAAATGGCTACAGTCTACAGGCTGGCAAACGATTTCTAATGCCAACTATAAAATGCCTGAACATAAACCAAATCCTTGCACTCAAGAACCATTCAAGATTGTGGGCTCTCCATCAGTAAGCGCGATCAGTTCAACAGGTGCGAAAGTGATCTGGTCAACGAACTACCCATCCAGCAGTCAACTGAGAATCGCCAATAGTTTTACTGGGGAAGTAGTCTATACGGTAAAAGACGCTACTTTGGTGACAGAGCATGAAGTCCATATTGAAGGACTGGTTCCAGGCTTAGCCTACGATATTATTGCAATTTCAGTTGATGATAAAGGTACAGAAGTACAATCTTTCATCATCACTTACCCGTAGTCTAAACTTCCACGACTAGAAAAAAACCCAAGCTAAGGCTTGGGTTTTTTTTATTTGTACCATTGTCTTACTATGTTACCGCCAACGTGGCGGCACTTCCATCAACTATGCCACTTAATATCAGTACGCTCTTTGATGAAGATAGTCCCGACGATGAAGGTAATCACCGCGATCGTCATCGGATACAACAACCCCGCAAAGTGATTCCCCGTACTCGCCACCAGCGCTGTCCCTATGAATGGCACCAAGCCCCCGAATACCCCGTTTCCAATATGGTAAGGCAAGGACATGGATGTGTAGCGAATATTCGTTGGGAACAACTCCACCAGAAAAGCTGCAATCGGACCGTATACCATGGTTACGAAGATCACCTGAATCCATACCAGGAGCACCAACATCGTGACATCAGGATTTGGTGGCGTCGCTGTAGGATTCGCAGCGTCCCAGCCCGAGTAAAATTCCATGGCTTTGTAAATCGGGATGTAAGACACCGCTGCGATAGCACAACCGGCCATGATGATTTTTTTGCGCCCGATTTTATCTGACAAGCCACCGAACAAGATGAAGAACGGCGTTCCCAATAACAGTGCAATCGCAATAATTTTATTCGCCAGAACGAAATCGACCTTCAACACCGTCTGCAAATAGTAAAGAGCATAGAACTGCCCCGTATACCAAACAACCCCCTGCCCCATCGTGGCGCCGACCAACGCCAGAATCACCAAGCGGCGATTCTCAGGATTCATGAAGCTATCGCGCAAAGGATGCGTTGAAGCTTTACCCTCTGCCTTCATTTGCATAAAGACTGGTGATTCTTGCATGCGCATACGAATGAAGTACGAGAAAATCACAAGCACTACTGACAGTAGGAACGGAATCCTCCAGCCATAGCTTTTGAACTCTTCCTCGCCCAATCCCAAGCGCGTGGCCAGAATCACGCCTAAGGAAACGAACAATCCCAAGGTTGCAGTCGTTTGGATGAAGCTCGTATAATAGCCACGCTTGCCATCGGGACTGTGTTCAGCCACGTAGGTCGCAGCACCTCCGTACTCGCCCCCTAAGGCCAAGCCCTGCAATAAGCGCATTAATAAAAGCAATATCGGAGCCAGCACGCCCACTTGTTCGTAAGTTGGCAACAAGCCGATTAACGTAGTTGAAAGTCCCATGATCAGCAGAGTGACCATGAAGGCATATTTACGTCCGACCACATCCCCGATACGTCCAAACACCAACGCACCGAAAGGACGAACGATAAAGCCCGTCGCAAACGTCGCAAGAGTGCTTAATAGCGCGACGGTTTCATTTCCCTTCGGAAAAAAATGCGCAGAAATGATCGTCGCAAGACTACCGAAAATATAGAAGTCATACCACTCAATCAAAGTTCCGGCGCTGGAGGCACCGATGACTTTCCAGATTTTGCTTTTTTCCGAGACCTGCGAATTTGCTGTCGTTGTGGCCATAAATTCTCCCTATGGCCCCGAGTTTTAAGAATTATTCGATAAGACACAAATGATATTAAAGAATATGACCCAGTTTTAATGTGACTACTCGTCGTCGAACAGACTCATTTGCCCTGTGTAGCCTTTAAGTTTTTCCCCCGCAGCGAACTCAAGTTCGGAAAATTCACGATGAGAGTTTAAGAACCTCACCCAGTCGTTTCCGGATTTCTTTCCTGCCAACCATTCTTCAAAAGCTTCCGCCTTTAAAAATAACGGCGAGCGATCATGGCCGGCTTTCAAAATTTCCGCAGTGGGCTCGGTCGTGATAATCGCAAAGGACTCTAACAACTCCCCTGACTCCTGATCCTGCCACACATCCCAAATCCCCGCTGCCGTCAGCAGTTCAGCTTCGGCGCTGCTAATAGAAATCCAGTTCCCTGCGAAGTCCCCGGAATACGCCGCTTCATAGAACTCCTGTATCGGAACAAGACAGTGCCTGGATTCGAAGGGTTTTTTCCACGAAGGCTTGTTTAAAACTTCTTCAATACGAGCATTATAAGTCGCAAACTTAGGTTTTTTTGTACGCGACCATGAAGGGACCAATGAGTAGTTCATCGCCTGAATTTCGCGGTTCTGGGACTTCTGCACTATGATGGGTGCCTGAGTATGAGGGTAAATGACTTGTTTTGGAACGAAGAGCACCGGCGGAAGCTCCACCTTGTAGGTCTTATGTAACAGATTGAATTCGCTCGCTGCTCCGTAACTTGCACACATGACTGCAATTCTAGATGACTTCACTGTCTCTTTTCAAGATTCCATCTGAAATCACTCATCATATTTTAGACGATGTTTCCTAGTTCTACAGTGGGATCAAATATACGTGGTACACGAGTGGCCCCCACCTTGCATATACAAATGAAATCGGGGGAATATATGAAATTTCAAAGTCTTGGAGTCATCTCAGCATTATCATCCTGCTTACTTTTAAGCGCTTGCGCTCCAGATGTCGAATTCATGGCAGCACAAGATCTGTCGTCCCTAGCTGGCGGGGGACCAAACACTGTCCCTGGGACTAAACTTCAAGCCTTTTCCCAAAACGTGGAAGTAAAAGCCAATGCAGACATTGATATCCTATTCGTGGTCGATAACTCGGGCTCCATGGCAGAAGAGCAAAAAAACTTTTCATCAAAAATTAACGGCTTCATGAATATTATCAAAGATGCCAACTGGCATGTCGCTTTGACGACAACGGATCCGCGCACAACGACTCCTGCGCCAGATAAAACAGCCCGCGCTTGGGGTGACGGTCAATTCCGTCCATTTGACTCTGATACGGGCAGTCTGTTTGTCCTTAAAGCAAGTCAACACTCTTTAAATGATGCCCAAACCAAACTCTCTGCCGCAATCAACGTAGGCCTTCTGGGTGATGGTAGTGAGCGCGCAATCAACTCCGCTTACCGTGCAATTGAACGCACAGCAAATACCCCAGCGAATCAGGATTTCTTTCGCGAAAAATCCAAACTGGTTGTGATCGCGATCTCTGATGAAGACGAGTGTTCCAATGGTAAGTGCGCCACCACACCTGAAAAAAGTGTGCCGGAAAACCTGGTAAAAATGGTTCAATCCCGCTTTGGCGTAGACAAGGTCTTCATGTTCAACTCGATTGCAAGAGCTGCGACCGATGCGAACTGCAAAACTGCGGTATTGACTCCGATCTATGAGTCCATGGCAAAACTGACTGGTGGTTTGATGGGTTCAGTGTGCGCGGCGGATTACACTTCCATCCTGACTTCGATGGGTGTGAAAACTGTGGAACTGGTTAAATCAATAAACTTGGGTTGCAACCCAGTGGATGCCGACAAAGATGGCGAACTGGATTTCGCATTAGTGGATACAAAAGGCCAAAAGGTTGCGACGGGTTATTCAATCAGCGGAACGACAGTGACCTTCGCTGCTAATTTGCCAGAGGGATCTTACACAGCTGCTTATATGTGTGAGACACTGGTTCCGCACTAAGCAACAGTTTTTCAGCAAAAAAAAGCCGCGCTCTCCGCGGCTTTTTTTTATTCAACTATTTGCAGTTCAAAGTGCCTTTTACTACATTCACAGAAGGAACATTGCTTTCCTGCGCTACGTGCGCTTGGCCAGCTGCAAATTGTACGATGTACTTGTTGCCGCCAGGGATGATTTCCACACACTCAGTCACTGGAATGTCTGCAGCGAAAGTTGTGCAGCTCATGTCGATAACGAATTCGCGGTAGTCAAAAGCCAAAGTAGCATTGCCAGTTGCAGGCAATTCAAAAGCAGCGTGCGTGCCAGAGTTCAAAGAGCCTTGACATTGAACAGTTTCAGCCGCGAAAGCCGGACCAGAGATCAAAAGAGCAGAAAGAGCGATTAGGTGTTTCATCGAAAATCCTTAAGGTTATAGTTGCGAGGGCACTTATAACCTAAAAGACCATTTTGAATTGTTTGATTCCGGTTAAGATAGCGTTAGAACGACCTAAAATCGCTAGGCCAAAACCTCTAAGGCGTCATTCACTTGTAGGGTACCATCGTTTTCAGGAATCCAAAGGGTGCCGAAATTCACCTTATTACCAACATCACGGCGATAAGTAGCTAAAGTGGCCAATGGCTCTGCGCCCTGACTGACTCCAGATTGTTGATCAATTGTCGTGATTTTGCAGCGGGCACTTAATTTGGGCTGCGAGAAAACCACATTGCCGATTTTAATTCTTTTCCAAGAGTCTTCTTCGAACGCCTTTTGTCCCTGAATAACTATATTGGGACGAAAACGATTCATCGGCACGGGTGTCGCTAACTTGGAATTCAAATCTTCAAGACTTTTAGTATTTACCAACAAAATAGGTCTGCCATCGGCAAAGCGAACTTCCGGCTTCCACTCTTTATTGGTGGAAAGGACCCGGCGCTGGGAAAAAGGAGCATAGCGAACCAGTCGTACATTCACACCCAAGTACTGGGACAATGCCTGGGAATAAAGATCAGGTTCCAGAGCGGCTGTGAATGAGTCATTCCAAACTTGCACTTTAACTTCGCGGCTGAAAGAAGTTTTTCGGCCGATTTTAAAGAACATTTTCTCAAAGGCCAGCGTCAGAGATGCGGGTTCATAGACCGCATTGACAGTCGCAAGCTTCGGCAAAGTACGCTGTGACACGAACTTTCCAGTTTCATCCACCAGCATCCACTCGCGATCGCCCTCAGGCCCCTCGTGAGTGATCTTCATCAAGGACAAGTTTTGTGCCCTGCCCGACTTTAATGGATAAATGCTTAATTCCGAAACTTGCATAACGATTATTGAACCGATTTAGGATCTGCAGGAGGAGGAACTGGTGCACCCGTTTCTGGCTTCACCATAGGAACTTGTTCGCGGGAAACTTTCACCAGTTTCTTTTTTTCGATTTTCAAAGCCACTTCGTGAGACTCGCACACTGTTTCAGCATCATCGCAGACGTAAAAGCTGATGGAAAAAGATTTGTCTTTAGCTTTAGAAGCATCAAACACAATCAATTTTTCAGTTTTTTTTGCAGGCTCAATCGCACCCATTTCGCCATCAATGTACAAACCCGCTGGGGCTTCTGTATTGAAGTGAAAACCTTTATCCAAAGTCGTCATGATTTTTTTGCCAGACAATTTGTGATGGTCTTTCCCATCAGACAAACGAGTGGCAAATGAAATGGAAGGAATCAAAGCTGCGAAAATAATAAGTGCATTTAAAGTTCTCATGCATTTATTAGACGGCGCCAGGGCATTCGCAGTCAACCCTGGCAGTCAAATACCTCTGCTGTGGTTCCGCAGTGCATCCCAAAACTTAATTTTTTCTGCTTTCTTTGAATCCATAAAAGCAAATGAACAAGTAACACACCATTGGCAGAACAAAGGCGTGCTGCAAATTTACGCGATCCGCGATTACACCTTGAATTAAAGGAATAATCGCTCCACCCACGATGGCCATCACAAGTAAACTTGAAGCTTTTTCGGTCGCAGCCCCAAGACCGCGGATACCCAAACTGAAAATCGTCGGAAACATGATTGAGTTAAATAAACCCACTGCCAATAACGTCCATGCAGCAACCGGCCCGGTACTTAACACAGCTCCCGCAACCAACAAAGAAGCCACAGCTGCAGCAATTCCCAGCATCTTTGCGGGATTCCATTTTCTCATCAAAAAGGCCCCGACAAAGCGTCCCACCAAAGCGCCGCCCCAATAAATCGGTACAAGCCCCGCAGCTGAGCTTTCAGAAACTCCCATGATATCTGATTGAGCCATGAAGTTGATCAGAAAGCTTCCGATAGATACTTCAGCCCCCACGTACAAAAACAATGCAATCACTCCCAGAACCAAATTCGGATGCTTGAAGGCTTGCGCAAAGGTGGCTTCATTTTTCACAGCTGCTGTTTTCTCGTCCTGCAGATTTGGAAGTTTTAGCAGGTACATACCCACTGCGAGCAAAAGTAAAATCAATCCCAGAACCAGATAAGGTCCCTGAACGGCTTGTGCTTGTTCAGTTTTGTAAGCGAGTTGCTCGGCCAATCCCATTCCCGCCAATTGATCTGCGGTTAATACTGTGGCCGACAAAATAAATAACCCACCAATTTTTGGCGCGACCGTTGTACCTAGTGAATTCAACGCTTGCGCCAGATTCAAGCGACTGGAAGCGGTTTCTTCTGTTCCCAACAAAGTCACATAGGCGTTGGCAGCAACCTGCAAAACAGTGATCCCTGAAGCCAACACAAACAGTGCGCAAAGAAACAGAGGATAGGACTCCATTTTTGCTGCCGGTAAAAACAAAAAGGCCCCCAGGGCTGAAACAAAAAGTCCGGCACTGATGCTGTTTTTATAACCAAGTTTGCCAACCAGGAATCCCGCCGGCAAAGACATGATGAAGTAGGCCCCAAAGAACGTGAACTGAATCAAAGCGCTCTCGGTGTAGCTAAGGGAAAAGACTCCCTTGAGATGTGGAATCAAGATGTCATTTAAGCAGGTTAAAAATCCCCACATAAAGAAAATGGAGGAAACAATGATCAAGGCCTTCTTGCGCTGAGCTTCATTCATAGTATTCATACGATGAGCGTAGCAGTGCTTGTTTTGGGGCACAAGACCTTAGTCTTTGCGACTTCGGGTCCGTTTTTATTTCTGGGGAAGCCAGCAAGATCCAATTATACTAGCATGGAGCTTTAGGGAATCTGAAGGGGTCAGGAGTTTTACTGTGCGAACACTACTAATTTTGATCTTTACAGTGCTCACCGCCAGTGTTGCAGGTGCCGCCCCAACGCATAAGGACCTTGAAGCACAAGATGCCGATTGGCTTCGTCAATACATGCTTCGCTTTGGCTTTTCCAAGTCCTTCACCGAAGAATCCATCGCAAACTACGAACCAAAATCCTTTGGACGAGTGGTTTCATTGAATCTGTTGGGCTTTCTGACTCCGTCAGGTGCTCACCTGACCGAGCTTGATCCCAAAGCCGTTAAGAAAGCTGCGACCTTTATCAAAGAAAACACCGAGGCCTTTAAGACTGCGCAACAACAGTTTGGTGTGCCGGCAGAAGTGGTATCTTCCCTGCTGTGGATTGAAACTCGTCATGGTGAAGACACCGGCACTTTTCACATCGTAAGTGTTTTTCTGCATCTGATTCAGTCCCGCAATCCCGAGAACCTGAAAATTCTGACGCAGATGGCTCTAGAAAAAAACAAAGCAGTAAAAAAATATAAACGCCCGGAACTGGTGGCGTTGATGCAAAAACGCGTGGAAAGCAAATCCAAATGGGCGGAAGAGCAACTGATCGCCCTAGCTGAAGTGCGTAAGAAAAAGCATCTGAACCTGGTAAAATTGCGTGGTTCTTACGCAGGGGCCTTCGGACTGCCGCAATTTATTCCTTCAAGCTATCGTGATTTTTCAGCCTCGATAAAGCCTGACGCCACCCCTGATCTTTCAGCCCCGGCGGATGCGATCATGAGTGTTGCGAACTACCTAAAACAAAGTGGCTGGCAGCAAAAGAACCTGGAAGCTCAGGTCACTGCCCTAATGAAATATAACAACAGCCGGGACTACGCGACTGGGATCTTAAACATCTCCCAAAAAGTACCACCCCTACCGCCGGTCCCTCTGGAAAACAAAACGGCCACCAGCCAGTAGAATAATTTCACACCCCTCAGGAGCACCTCAATCGGGGTCTTCCCCGCCAAGCATTAAGGGCCATCCCGAATATTACAACCGACCCCGTTTGCGAGGAACTTTTCAGAGTCGCACAAGGGCTCATTTGAACCATTGACGCCCAGTACAATTTGGATTACAGATTTGCCACAAATATAGCGGGCGTAGTGCCCAAGTGGTGAAAGAAAAATGAATTCCGTCCATGACGTGAGCCTTCCAAAATTGATGCTGAAATCAGCCCGATTTTTCCTCCTTTCATCGCTTTTCGCGGTCTGCAGTGCATTTGCACAAACGCAAGTACCGAACTCTCCCCTTCTGACTCCTGAAACTCCGGTAAACTCATTCGTAGCTTTGTGCTATCACGATGTGAACAACGGTTTTATCGGCAACTCTTTCAGCATCCGCACGAAAGATTTAGTAGAGCAGTTCGAATATCTGAAAGCCCACTACAACGTGATCAGCCTGCAGGATGTTCGCGACGCCAATCAGGGCAAAAAGACTCTTCCACCGAAAGCAGTTCTGATCACTGTCGATGACGGTTTGGTTTCTTTTTATGAAAACGTTTATCCGCTTTTGAAGACCTATAAATTCAAAGCAGTCTTCGCGATCGTCGGCAAATGGACTGAAGAGGGCGCGGCTCCAGATTACGGCTTTAAGGATTCCAATCCAAAAATGTCCAACTGGAAGCAGCTTAAGGAAATGATGAAATCCGGATTGGTAGAGGTGGTTTCGCACTCTTACAATCTTCATCAGGGACAAGTCTTCAATCCTCAGGGCAATCAGGCAGCCATGGCGAGCTACTTTAAGTACGATGCCGCAACCAAAGCGTATCAGTCTGAGGAAGAGTTCGCGAACATCATCCAAGCGGATCTTAAAAAGAACAACGAAGTCATCAAGAAGAATCTGGGCATCGACAACACTGTCGTGGTTTGGCCGTACGGAAAATACAATGAGCTTTCAAGCAAAGCTGCAAAAGCCACAGGCCACACAACGCAAATGAGCCTGGCACCAGGCTTAAACTACGCCAGTGATATTTCTCAAATTGGTCGCGGACTGGTTTTGGCGGATATGGACATTTCCAAATTTGCCACAGCTTTAGAGCATGCTTTTGTCGATAAGTCCCCGCTGCGCATGATCCGCGTGGATCTTGATGGCTTGTGGAAAAAATCCGAAGGCGATACTGAGCAAGTATTGGGTGACCTGCTTGAAGAAACTTTTTCGTTGGGACCGAATGCAGCGATGTTGCAGGCTGTATCTGATTCTGGCGAAGCCTATTTCCTGACCACACATCTGAAAGTTCGCGGTGACTACCTAAGCCGTGCGGCTCATACCATTAAAAACCGCGCTCGAGTGTTATATACTTATGCTCATCTGCCGCGCTCGTTTATTAAAGACACTGACTCTGCAAAGGGTGCCATTCGTGATCTTGCGAAGTATACGGATTTTGACGGGATCTTCTTTGAAGTTTCCGGCAAAGATGATCTTAAGCAAATTCCATTCGCTGATTTAATTGCGTCTGCTCGCTCTATCCGTCCGCAACTGCAATTTGGAATCATCGGCCAAAAAAACGTGGATCCAGACCTGTTTGATTTTGCGGTGATCACTCCTCAGCAACTGGAAAAAGACAAATCCCCAGGCAGCACTCCAGCAAAATTGATTGTGGCGCTACCGAAGGACTATAAGCACGATGCTTCCCACCTGATTGCTCAGGGTTATTTGAATTTGTTTTTCGATGTGAATTTCAAAGGGTACGCGCCGGATGAGGATTTCAAAAATCTGTTCTCGGTGCTTCCAACCATCCCACAACATCCACGGGGAGAGGCGAAATGATTTTATCATATCTACCCGCCATTTTTAAATTCCTGTTCCTGACGACTCCATTCGTACTGCCATTGATCTGGATCATGGGCGCAATGCTGTTCTACTTTAAGCGTGAGCGCAAACGTCAGGAATTGACTGAATTTTCAGAACAATCCTACACGATCCTGATTCCTTGCTTTAACGAGGAAAAAACAGCGGAAGCGACGATTCGCTCCCTGGATATTCTGCCTGCGGATAAATGCGAAATTATCGCCATCAATGATGGCAGCCGTGACAAGACTCAAGCAGTACTTGAAAAACTGGCGATCTCTCGCCCGAATATGCGAGTCATTAACCTTGTACAAAATCGCGGTAAAGCTGCGGCTTTGACTTTGGGTGCAATGGCAAGCCGACATGAATTCATTTTGTGCCTGGATGCGGACTCTGAACTTGAAGCGGATGCACCAAGAATCATGATGGAGCATTTCAAAAATCCTGACGTTGCCGGTGTGACTGGCAATCCGCGCGTAAAAAACCGCGGCACACTTGTAGGCCGTCTTCAGGTAGGTGAATTTTCGGCGTTGGTCGGTATGATCAAACGCTATCACCAGTCTTTGGGACGTCTGTTTGCTTTGTCAGGTGTCTTGGTGATGTTCCGTAGATCCGCTGTTGAAAGCGTTGGCTATTGGGATACTGACACTGTGACTGAAGACGTGGGTATCAGTTGGAAGCTGCAAACTTCCGGTTGGGCTTTGAAGTATGAACCAAAAGCGAAATGTGATGTGTTGATGCCAGACACTTTGAAAGGTCTTTGGAAGCAACGCTTGCGTTGGGCCCAAGGTGGTTTTGAAGTGATCCTGAAACACGGTCGCTCCGTTTTGAATGGTCGCGACACGGGTTTGCGTCTGATTCTTTTGGAATACATTTTCTCTGTGCTATGGGCCTTTATGTTGCCTGTTACTATTGGCTTCGCGATTTTTGGTACGAACCTGCATGAAATCAATTTGAACTATGCCATTTTACTAACTGGCATCATGAGCTTCACACAGTTCGTGGTGGGCATGTTCCTGCACGGTCGCTACGAAAAAGACTCCGGCCTGGGCTTCGTGGCGATTTGGTATCCGTTTGCTTATTGGATGATTAATAGTTTTGTTTTATTTGTGGCGATTCCTAAGGTTCTTTTTGGGCCGAAACGCCAATTCAGTTCTTGGGTTAGTCCCGACCGCGGTGGAGTTACTTATGCGAAAAATAATTGAAACAACTAGCACCCTTGCATTGTGGGTGGTTTTCATTGTCGGCAGCAGCTTGGCTGTTTTTGATTTCTTCTATAACACAGAAGAAAAACTAAACATCGTCAACCATCTGACGTTGATTTCATTGTCACCGCTGATGGCTGTATGTATTTACGTCGGCATGTTGGTCGTGGTTCGTTTCTCCAACTACAAACCCGTGAAAAAGACGATCCCTTGTGAACACGCAGTTCAGTGGTCTGAGTTTGAATTGGCCCAGGCCCGCAGCGGCAAAGTGGTTGATTTGAATTTCCCGGCAGCGGGACTTGCCTGCCAGGTTATGACTCGCAATGAAGTGGCCTCTGTCCTTCACTCTGAAAATCAAACCGTACACGTCACAGTGGCGTCTCAAATGTCCGAAGAGCCTGGATTGGCACTTCTTCCGCAAGCTTTCTAGTACCGAATGAATGCCGTACCTAAAAGGGTACGGCATTTAGTTGAATCCTTAGTCCTGTTTTTCTTTAATCAGTGATCCGTCTTTCGCGCTGACCAGATACTCCATCTTTTTACCGCCTTCAAAACCTTCGACCTCATAAATCCAACCATGTATGAAGGACTTCTTGAAAGACCAATCACCCGATGGTTTTTTGCCCGCAACATTCAAAGACTTAACAACCTCTTCCAAAGTTTTTCTGCCTTCCCCTGGCACCAAGACATCCCCTGCACCGGCCGCATCTCCAGAGGCTTCATCAATCGAGCCGTCGCGATTGAACTCAACCTCCATCAACGTGTTTTTTGAAGTCGTCAGTTTGTATTCGTGACCATCCTGTCGGACGATGTTTCCAGCAGGCACAATCTTAGTCAGGCTTTCGCGATTCTTAGCATCTTCGGTGGGCTTCGCCTGCGCTGGCGCGATAGAAAACATCAATGCTGCTAACAATACTGGAACGATTTGTTTCATGAAAATCCCCCTGAAGATTAAATTTTTGAACAATAGTATCACAACCACTTCTTCAACCTGTCGAGTAATGGTTTGAATTTGATCATTAACAATTATGGGTCCAGTTAAATTTCTTTGGCGTTTGAAATAGATCTGCACAATCTTTAAAGTATTCTTTTGAAACTGAATTTTTTAAACAAGGAGTTCGTTGTGAAAATCGATAGCAAACTTGATTTGGTTCTTGAACGCACTTTGGATTTAACGCCTGAAGAAGTCTGGAAGGGTTGGACAACCCCAGATCTTATCTGCAAATGGTTTTGCCCAGAGCCTTGGAAAGTCACCGAAGCAGAAGTTGATTTACGCCCCGGCGGCATTTTTAAAACTATTATGCAATCACCTGAAGGTGAAAAGTTTCCGAATGCAGGCTGCTTTTTGGAAACTGTTCCGAACAAGAAATTAACTTGGACTGATTGTCTTTTGCCTGATTTCAGACCTGTAGCAAGTATTGAATCCGGTGCGGGTTTGCATTTTACCGCAACTATTTTAATGGAACCGGCAGCCGGCGGAAAAACCAAATACACTGCAATTGCCATGCACCGGGATGAAACTGATCGGAAGAAGCATGAAGAAATGGGCTTTCACCAAGGTTGGGGCATCTGTGCTGACCAATTGGAAAAGCTGATGAAGAGTCTTCGTTAGTTTAATGGCTGCACCTATCGGTGCAGCTTTTCTTTGGCCGTATATGTCTTTTAATATCTCGGTCGTCTTCCTCAGCGCGAAAGTATAAAATCATTCACACATACTGGAGGACACTATGATCGCAGTCACTGGAGCGACCGGACACTTGGGCTTATTGGCAATTAAGGAACTTCTGGATAAGGGTACAAAGTCGAATCAAATAGTAGCTGTCGTAAGAAATAAAGACAAAGCCCAGGACCTGTCTTCAAAGGGCCTCGAAGTTCGTGAGGCCGACTATGGAAATGCAGAGTCATTGGTCAATGCCCTACAGGGTGTTGAAAAACTATTGTTCATTTCCGGAAGTGAAGTAGGCGCCAGAATTCCGCAACACACTAATATTGTGAATGCTGCAAAAAAGGCGAATGTAAAATTCATTGCCTATACCGGAATCTTAAACAGCGACTCCAGCAAATTACTTTTGGCAAAAGAACATCAAGCCACGGAAAAAATGATTAAAGACTCTGGCATCACCCACGCCTTCCTAAGAAATGGCTGGTACATAGAAAACTACACAGAACGCCTGGAGAGTGCTTTGCAAAATGGCGCGATCGTTGGCAGCGCCGGAGACGGAAAAATCAGCGCCGCCACCCGCTCTGACTATGCCGCCGCAGCCGCCGCGGTTATTACCGGCAATACTGCTGAAAACGCAATTTATGAACTTGGAGGCAACGCCTTCACCATGCCTGAGTTTGCAGCGGTGGTCTCAAAGGTCAGCGGTAAAAAGATCGAATACAAAAACATGCCCTCAGGAGAATACGCCAAACTTCTGATGTCTTTCGGTTTACCAACACCCTACGCTGAAGCCCTGGCCGACTCCGACGTCGGAATTTCCCGCGGAGAACTCTACACCAACCGCGACGACCTAAAAAAACTAATCGGCCGTCCGCTAACAACTTTAGAATCCGCCGTAAAGAAAGCCGTTCAATAAACTTACCCAAATCCACCGCCACCGTGGCGGTGGATTCACTACTCCTAGGCGGACAAATCCTATTTCAGAAACAAACTAACGGCTCGTAGATTGTTGGTACATTTTGCAACACCCAAAATCATCCATGGATTTAATGTCTTAAATATGAGACACTGAGGTTGATTTTGATCTGAATTCTGAAGAAATGCGAGAGGGAGATTTTTGAGTTTCCCGTGGAGATCAGAGAAGATTTGGCAGATGCACTGGCTCGACTCGATCAGGGAATGAAGTTGTCCATGCCGTTATCACGTCCAATGCCATCTATCGGATCTGGTGTCCACGAACTACGCCTTAAAGATCGCTCGGGAAACTATCGAGTTATTTATGTCTTCGTAGGCAACGGAGTAATCGCTATGCTGCATGCGTTTGTTAAGAAATCACAAGCAACTCCTCGGCAGAACCTGGAACTCGCAAAACGCCGACTGAAAGAGATTATCGTATGAAAAAGAAGTCTTCTGGAAACGAACTGGCAAAAATGCTCCGCATATCCCCTGCCAAAGGCAACGAAGCGGTTATGAAAGCTCAAATTATATTGGCTGTATCCAAGGTCATTGAAAATGAGAACTTAACCCATACCGAGGTTGCATCCAGATCGAAACTCCCCCGAAGTGCCGTCACAGGCATACTGTCAGGAAGCCTGCAAAAGGTAACAATCGACCGCCTACTTCGACTTGCTGATGCCGTCGGCTTGTCCGCCCACATCGTTTTAAAAAGAACAGCCTAAAAAAAACAAAACCCCAGCCTTCTGAGCCGGGGTTTATCTTACGACCAACTTCTTCAAAGCGGTCAAAATGGTTCGGATGCGAGGCGGAGGGTTATCCCCGCAGCGCAGGCGGGCTATTTGCCCGTCGGAGCGAGGAGATGACCCGACAACGAAGTCAGACGGGCCATTTTCACCGCTTTGCCGATTATAGACCTAGAACGTATGAGAAGATCAATGGCGCAACGATAGTTGCGTCTGATTCAACGATGTACGACGGAGTCGTTGGAGCCAATTTACCCCAAGTGATTTTTTCATTCGGGATCGCACCCGAGTACGAACCGTATGAAGTTGTAGAGTCAGAGATTTGCGCGAAGTAGCTCCACAATGGGATGTCTTCGTGACCCAAGTCTTGTTCCAACATTGGAACTACGCAAATTGGGAAGTCACCAGCGATACCACCACCGATTTGGAAGAAGCCTACTGGAGCTTTTCTAGAAGCAGACATGTACCACTCTGCCCAAGTTTTCATGTATTCGATACCACCTTTAACAGTAGTCGATTTTTTGATGTCACCTTTGATGATGTGACCAGTGAAGATGTTACCCAAAGTAGAGTCTTCCCAACCTGGAACAACCATTGGAAGATTTTTTTCAGCAGCAGCCAACAACCAAGAATTTTTTGGATCGATTTGGAAGTACTGATTCAATTTTCCGGAAAGAAGGATTTTGTACATGAACTCGTGTGGGAAGTATGACTCACCTTTTTTATCAGCGTCTTGCCAGTATTCCAAAACCACGTTTTCAATACGACGGATTGCTTCCTCTTCAGGGATACAAGTGTCAGTTACGCGGTTCAAATGTTTTTCCAAAAGTTTTTGCTCATCAGCCGGAGTCAAATCACGGTAGTTTGGAATGCGCACGTAGTGATCGTGAGCTACCAAGTTGAATACGTCTTCTTCAAGGTTCGCACCTGTGCAAGAGATCGCATGAACTTTACCTTGGCGGATCATTTCAGCCAAAGAAAGACCCAACTCAGCTGTAGACATTGCACCTGCAAGTGTCACAAGCATTTGGCCTTTATTATCGATGTGTTTTTTATAACCAACAGCTGCGTCTTTAAGTGCCGCGGCGTTGAAATGACGATAGTGATGTTCGATAAATTGAGAAATCGGTCCCATGACATGCTCCTGTTAATGCGAAGAGGCGCAAAAGTAGCATGTTTAAGCAAAAACTCAAGCAGAGAATGGCTTTTGTGTAAGTTCAAACAAGGGGAATTACTTCGGTTTTTCCGCCTACCTGCGCCCACCAGCGCGGCGCATCATTTCTAGCTTAACCACAATCGACTATTGCTGCTGCAGATTCTCAAAATGAGACGGGACTGAGGCTTGCACCACTAGAAAGTTATGAATGAACTTAGGGCCCTACCCCGTTATAAGTTTACCTTGCTGTCACTAACCTTGACGGCGCTATGCCATTTTTCGGCGGCGCTGGTCCATGCTAAATCGGACGCACAAAACACATGCATTCAGCCCCAGCTTCTTTCGCTCTATCAGACAAATTCAGAGACCATGAAGTTTCAGGAGTTTGTTGGCACTACAATTCACTGGGCCCCCAACAATCGCAACTATATTTTAACCGTTGCCCATGGAGTTGTTGGATCATCCCGAGTGATTGCCCGTTGTAATAACCAGGCTATTGAAATGCGTGTCGTAGGATTAGATACCAATCGCGACATTGCACTCTTAGAGCCTCTTTCCAAAAGCAGTGTATCTTTTGCGCCATTTTTTAAGCTTCCCCAAGGTCCTCACGCCGCAGCCGTCAGAAGAGTGCAACCTCTGCTTCGCGAAAGAAACACCACAAATCCGAACTCGTTTTCAGATAACCCCGCTTCCCGCCGAAGCTCTTATCTGGAGACTGCCTACGGCTCAGACAAAAAAGATATTGATACTTATGAACATCTTGCATTGATGCATCCATTTTTTAAGAATACGGAGTTCGCTAAAAAGAGGATTGAAGGTCCTTTTTTCAAATGGGCACCTCTGGTCCGTAAAGATCTGGGTATCTATGAGTTACAACAAGCGGACTTTATCAATCAAATTCTGTTAAGTAAAAATGTCACCGCAGGCATGCAAAATCCATTTTATCAATTCAATCCCCATTTTCTGACGATAGGTGTTCGTCCCGGCATGAGCGGGTCCCCGGTTTTTGAATACCTTGATAAAGACGTCAGCACATATAACAACCTACTTACAGGTATGGTGAGTAAAACAAAGTCATTCAGAAAGCTCTCCTTGTTGATTCCTTCAGAGACGATTGAACAAGGAATTGTGGAAATTCTTTCGAAACAAGCGCCCCCCTCCGAACATCTCGATTATAAATACGACCCAAATACGGGACGTCTATTTCCCTACTTCACCTCCAAAAAGCTAGGCCTTTCCTTCAGAAACGCCTGTGATGGGGACTATGCGAATACAAGCACTCTGGATGATGCCAGCTCCGAATCAACTCAGGAAATCGTAAAGAAATATATCAAGAAAGATAAAATTGAATCCCTCAGTGGAAGTCGCGGTGGTGACTGGGGCGATGGTGGCGGTACTATTAAAGACAGCAGGAACTATATCTACTCGCCGTTCTTTACAGACTCCAGACACGTCCCCACGTCCACCTGCACTCGCACCGGTGTTACCGACAACAATGGAATTACGTACGTCGCCTATATTGTTGAGGGAAAAGTACTTCCCCTTCGCAATTTGGATCAGTTGATGAACTACATCCGCGTAAGCGCCAGCAAGAAAAAAAGCAAATTAATTTCTGAATCAGCTCTTGAAAACGTCAAGAAGGCCGTATGTTCGGACTATATCAAGAATCCTCAATCAGCCTGGTTTTCTTTAATTCAACAGGTAACAGAATCCCAGATAAAAAAATGGAATGACGGCGTCAGAATGCCAAGGGGAATTATTTTTAATCAAGGTTCTCTCTTAACCAATAATATTCAACTTTCCTGTGATCAAAGTAATCAAATGAGCTTTAGCCTTTCCACTCCGCTTCTACGTACCTCGGGGAAATCCTTTTTGGCGATGAAAGTAAAAGATCTTCGTGAAACCTCGGAGGTCGAATTGGAGGTCGGAAGCTGCAAGTTTTCAGCTTCTGGAAAAAACTACGGCTTTGAGCGCGTCTACAGACACCCGTTAGCGGACATTCGCATGGTCTATGAACTACCAAGCACTTGGTCAGTTAACATCACCAGCATCGACAAGTCTTGCAACGTAGGCACTACAGATTTTAAGAAAGCCGCAATTCATTTTGATTTCGATTTAGACACGCCCGAAACGGAAAAAACCCGGTCCTTTTTAATGGGCTTGGGAATTTAAAGCTCCCAAGCCTGTTCTTTAGTCAACGATATCTAAGGAAACTGCCGGACAAACTCCAGCACTTACTAAACGGTTTAAACCGTCAAGATACTGCTTTTTGGCCTTTCGATTTGAGAACGACATGTATTGCGGGGAAAACAGAGTTGTCGTCTCGCTTTCAACCGTACGGTCTGCAAGATTTGTAAATTTCCCCCCTTCAACCTTCCAGTGAACTTGGCTTGGAACCAAAAATGGTGGGATGTCTCTTGTGACGCTTGGCAGGCAAAGATCATATTGAGCCTTCAGCATTGGTCTTCTGTTATTAGTTGGACAAACACCGGCCTGCTCTGCAGCTGCTAATATTTTTTTCCTGATGCCGCCGTCGGAGGAGCCCCAGATTCTTGTTTCTTCTGGTCGTCCATCTATGCGGTAGTTCGCTCCAACTACCGAATTGCTGTCAATGTAACAAACTTGAAAGAATGATGGATACTTTGCTTGAGCGCCCATTGGAATAGTAAGTGCCAATAGCACAAGAATAAGATTTTTCATGATATCTCCTGTTAAATACCAGCTTTGAAATCAACGTAACATACGCCAGAGTGCTTACTGACCACTTCACCATTGCGGATCTCAAAAGTGGCCTTGGAACGACCGTGGCCTTTCAATGCCTGGATTTTGATAATTGTTGAGTCGTCTTCAAGATGCTCGATCAAGTTCAATTCAAAGCCTCTTCCGACAGAAACCAGGCCATACTGTTCAAGATGAGCCTCTCTTCTTGAATACTTCATTACCAGGTTTGTAAGCTGAGCTTCTCCATCGATGTTTCCGGAGAAATAATTCCCACTATAAGGACCTTTACCTGGATCGATAACACAAAGAAAGCCACCGGTTTTGTAAGTGCCTTCAGCGGAATCAATATCGCCGTTGCCAGCATAAGCAAGACCTGTCACAAGAAAAACTGCCAGTGCAATAATACTTTTCATAAATACTCCTTTTTTAAAAACTTATTTGTTGGGGTTTTTGATTCGGACGAAATTAGCGTGGTACACATTTGCCTATATATGACGACCACGATGGTTCGATATATTCGCACCCTGGAAAGCCTTCGCAGATACGTGGAAGCTGTTCCGGCGTATTTGCTGCCATTGCCGCAGCAGCGTTGCAGAGAGGTTGTACTTGGTGACGCGTGCGAGGGTCACGGGCCACACAGTCGCCACCTACTTTTTGGGGCGCAATGTAGCGACAGCCAGGATACCCCTCGCATACTTGCGCCGCCCTATCTGGATATTGCGCCATCTGAGCAGCGGCGGCATCGCACAGGTACTTTTGAGAGGCATTATAATGTGGTTTTGCCAGGGCACCTTCCGTCCCTACGAACGCAAGTACCGTCAAGAGTACAAAAATATAGAGTTTATTCATTCTGATCTCCTTTGTTTGTTCAACAGGAAGGAATTTATCGCCTTCCCAAAAACTCCTCCAGGGACTAATGGGGAAGAAACTGTCTAAAAATGAGACACTCGACTGGCGCTGCCTTTGCATTCTTCCTCTATAAGCCCCATGGGCAACACTTATAGGCACCATTGGATCGTCAGCAAGTTGACGATCGATGGACAATTAATGGCAGACTCTGAGGACGAAGATGAAAGCGCGCTATTTAAAAGCATTAGATCACCTAGAGTTAGGCTCCCTCCGGGAAGCCGAGCATCTTATTGAGGATATGCGCCGATTAAATGAACTGACACCAGCGCCGGAAACGGAGCTGCTGCGAAGACTCTTGGCCACCCGTCTGCATTACAAACAGAACAAAGGACTCTCTCAGGGCGATCAATTCCTAAATGAAAATCAAACTACGGACCCGCTCATTAAGGCGGAGGTTTATTTTGTAAAAGGTCTTAATGCTTTTTACGGTGAAGACTTTACAAGTGGCGCGTCGTTCTTCAAAAAAGCAGCAGAGCTCTATCCCCCTGAGGAGTTTGCAGCAAAAGCTCTTTTGGCCAAATACAATGAATATATCGGATTACTAAATTCCCAAGCACTGGACGAAGCCCAGGAAGAGGGGCACCTTTCCCATTTAGAGCGTCTCGCCCATCGAATTGAGGCAGATAAAATTTTAGGAATGATCTTACGGCAAAAGTCTTATCTGCTGGAACGCCGAGGGCATTTGCCTAGTGCTTTTGAGGCGGCAACAGAATCGCAGAAATATTTGAAAAAATCTGGTCCTATCTCAGATTACCAACTGATCACGCTACAGATGTGTGACCTCCTTTTTGAAATGGGACGCACCGACGAAGCGGCTGCGCTCTTTCATGGTTTACTAGGACCTTTTGAAAGCCGTGTGCAGTTTGCTCACGCTTTGGTAAGGGCCAAGATTTCCAAATCTGCAATGCCGTCCCTGACTGACTTTGCAGTCATTCCACCTGTGTGGAAAAATAAAATGGCTGACAAGTCCGCCGTGATCACCGATCGCGTATACGTTTGGTATCCCACGGAAGGCATTCTTAAAACTGATGAAGGAAAAACGGTTTCCTTAAAACGTGATTCGCTGGAAGGAAAGATTTTGATTCTCTTATCTCAAGGACGTAAGGATCGTGCATCCCTCTGTGCGGCACTTTGGCCCGATGACATTGAGATGGAATTGCTCCATGATAGATTGAAGAAATCGCTTAAGCGTTTAAAAGAAAAAAATCCTGACCTCGTCAAATTTGGCTGTGGCTTCTATTCGCTCGCGGTTACGCTCAATATCAGTCAGAAAAAATAAATCATTCCCATCTTCGACTCACGCCAGCCATCAATTACTAACTCCTCCGGGCTTTTGAGCCAACACAGCTTTACTGAAAAACCCCGTGTCTTTACGCAGGTCTGAAAAACCCACAGCCTGCAGTAAATCCTCCATAGGGTGCAGACTGTAGTTCTTATAGAATGGCTCGTGAAAGTCCTTAGGAAATTGTTCTAAGGCCCACTCAAGGTCTTTGGCCTCTTCCTTTTGTAGGGAGTCGACAAAACCGAAGTAACCACCGGGTTTAATCACCCTCATGGCTTCTAAAACAGCTCCATCCCGAACATCTGCAGGTAATTCATGAAAAAGAAAGCAGGAATACACAAAGTCAAAATGTGCATCCTTAAAAGGCAGTTCTTCCGCAGCTCCTTGAACGAAATCCAGGCCGCGAAAGTTTAACAGGTTCTTGCGAGCCTGCTTTAAATAGGGCTCGCTTAGATCCAGAACTGTGATGTGAGCTTTGGGAAAAGCGAGCTTCATAAATCGGGTCAAACGCCCCGTTCCAGCTCCCACTTCCAAAAACCTAAGTCCCGCGCCCTCGTTCAAGAAAACATCCTTGGCGAGGGGGATGATAAGTCTACGCATGGCATCCGCGGCCCCAGCAAAAAGAATCTCCACCTGATGTTCGTAAAGTTCAGCGGACTTTTCAGTCAGGTAACCGCCACTTTGATAATGGAAATTACGCTGATAGTACTCTGGCACATTTGTCAGATATTCCCGTGCTTCCTGATTGAATTCCTTGGCTTCGTGCTCGTGGCGGCGCCGGGAAATATGCAAACCATCAATTAAAATTTTAGGATAACGAAGGGCGTGCTTGGCCAGGTTTTCAGGATATAGAACTTCGAGCGGATAAAGACCTTTATCGATGTTGTCGGTGTCTTTTTTTAAAAGCTTATAAAGTTCCGTGTAGGATTTTTTGATGTTCTTGAGTTCAACAGACGGCCGATCTTTCATCGACCGTGTCACCAAAGCTTCAAGTAAAGGCAAAGTGAATTGTTGCGCGGTAAAGTGCGCAGAACGGGCTAATGAATAGCCCAGACTTAATTTATTTCGCAGGAGTTGCTTCTTTGGCATTGGTCACCTTCTTTGTTTGTGCCCAATGTCTAAATGTTAAACCCAGGAGCACCAGCCCCGCAACGATCACTAGTCCCACCATGGTAAACCACATTGCTACGATCATGCTTTTGCTCCCTCTTGAGTTGCTGCGGCCACTGCCGCGCGAATTTCATTCACAATGTGTGATGCCATCACCAGACCAAACGCCCCTGTGATATAACTTGCGGAACCGTAAATCATATTTCGGTTGTCACAACCGTGGAAATCATTGGTCTTAGGGCACACGCATTTAAAGCCCATGCCCTTATCGTACGTAAGCTCTTCCGGCATCATCACAGGTTCATCAGAGAACACGCAAGGAATTCCGAATTCTTTTTCCGGGAAATCGTATTTTTGACGAAGAATTTTACGCAGCTGATGCGCCAATGGACAAGTGTGAGTGACACCCAGATCTTTTTTCTGAATACGAAGTGGATCCATTTTTGCCGCAGAACCGGCAGAGGTGATCACGTGAATGTTTTCCTTCACACACGTCGCCAACAAGTGGGCTTTCGCCGTCAAATTATCGATAGCATCGATCAAGAAATCAGGTTTGATCGCCAGCATGCGATCAGAATTTTCAGCATTATAAAATTCTGGAATAACTGTGACTTTCATCTGCGGATTGATTTTGCGCAGACGCTCGCCCATGACTTCGGCTTTTTTCTTACCGACCATGCCTTGGATGGCGTGCAATTGACGATTGGTGTTGGTGATACAAACTTCGTCGAAATCGACAACAGTGATGTGACCTACACCTGAACGCGCCAAAGATTCAGCCGCCCAGGAACCGACTCCGCCAATGCCCACCACCATCACGTGCGTGTTCATCAGTTTCTTCATCGTGGCATCGCCCACCAAACGTCCCATGCGATCAAAGCGACGGTGCAAAACGTATTCTGTTTCCGGCGGTTGTTGCGGGTTTTGATTCAGTGTCGGTGCTGTCGGTGTTTGAGTGTCAGTAGTATCCATTTATCCTGCCCCTTAAAGGGATCAATGCACGCTGTCTTTGGGGCCTTGGAAAATGGTATCGGTCGAGCCAAAAAGACGGTGAAAGTTCCCCGTAGTGATATCTAATATTTCCAAAGGATCAAGGGATTTTAGCTTCCCTATAGTCTTTGCCACCTCCCAAATGGATTCAGGTGGATTTAGACGTCCTTGATAGGCCGGCGGGCCTTGATCAGGGCTGTCACTTTCAATCAATAAAAACTCCAACGGGATTTCACGTACGGCTTGATGCAACTTTTGATTGTCTTCGCGACACACCGGGCCCCCGACAGAAAGGTACAACCCTCTTTTCAGGAAATCCTGTGCTTTGCCCCAGCTTCCATTGAAGGAGTGTACCATGCCTTTTTGCGGAGGCAGTCCAAACAGGTCCATGATCGTAAGCGAAGGTTCGTGCGCTTGCACCAGATGCAAAACCAACGGGCGACTGGCAATGTGGCTCAGTTCCAACTGTTCCTCGAAAGCGGTGATTTGCCGCTCTTGAGAATCCTTCATGATATGAGGGCGAAAATCCAAACCGACCTCCCCCAACCCCATGGCCTCAGGCAGTTCCTGGGCAAGAAGGTTTATTGCAACCTCCAGCTCCTCGTCGCTGTGATCAGCCACCCAATACGGGTGCACGCCATAGCAAAGACCAATGTGATGTGGGAATTGCGCCTTAAGCCTTCTTTGACGTTCCCAGTCCTCGGGGCCCACGCCCCCTTGCATGAAAAAGTGGATCCCGCGGGCTTGGGCTGCTTCGATGATCTCTGCCTGCTGGCCGTCCCAGCGTTGATCTGCCAAATGTCCGTGAGCATCGATCCATCGTCCAAAAGCCACCATTGTGCCCCCTACTGGTCTGTAATCAGGCCTATAGACTGGCATGAATTCAGGACTCGAACAACCAGTGTCTTACTCCGATAAATGTGATTGCGAAGGAGTATTTTTCTATGAAGCACAAAGGATTGCGTTTGGGTTTTGACGTTTCTATGGCTAAGGGCGCGACCCTTAAGCCCGTTAAAGTTCATTTCTGGAATGATGAAGCTGGTTTTCAAAAGTTTAAACCCCACGCACCGTTCAAATATATGAGTGATGCCTTGGTAGGTCTGTCACTTGTCAAATTGAACTCCTACATCAAGTCCCCTCTGGCGACTAAAAACATGGATTATCCCTTCGCGATGGATGCCTGGAACACATTGGATCCTCATGTAGAGATCTATGGTCGCTCTCAAGCACGTGTTCGCTCCCTGCAATCGCAATTGCCAGTGCTTGATCCAAAACTTTGCGCTTTGTTTGAAGAACATTTCAACGAAACATTTGAAGTTGCGATGACTCCGCAAGGCGTTGATCTGACAGCTTTGGGTCCTTTGCTGGAAACTTTCTCGTGGTTTGAAAACAAAATGGAAGCGCCTTTGCTTTACAATTTCGGTTTGAACTTTTCAAAACCGTTTATGGATAAGCTGCACACGCTTTACTCTTTCCTTTATAACTTGCGCAGCCTGGTAGCAATCGATCACAACGCCCACGTTCAGGATGCTTCCCACGAAGCTGTGAAAGTGGATGCTGTGACAGACTATCTGCCGCGCGTGGAATACGTTGTGAATGATGCTCTTTTGTACTGGAACTTCAAACGTTTCTCTGAGCCGTTCACAGGACGTGGTACACCCGATGCACGTGTAGAGAAGCTTTTTGCTCACCCCATGGAAAAAGCATTCCAAAAGTATTCGCACAATGCTTGCCACCTGGTGAACAATCTTCCGAAATCTTTTATCACTTCTATGAATCCGGTCGAGCTGGAAGAAGCCTTCTATCTGGTCCAAATCGACTGGTTGCTGGGCTCCCCTGCGGGCTTGCTATTCAAAATCCGCGAAGAGATCTTTGCCTTGCAAAACGGCTACGAAAAGATCTTCTGGAAGGACGTTGAGCCTAAGAACCACAACAAGCCTGTGGCTTTGCACTTAAGCTGCGAAGTGACGGAAGAGCTGGTTCACGGTATCAAAGCTGCTTAATTGACAGCTTCAAATTAGAAATAAAAAAGGGAGCTCTTGAGCTCCCTTTTCTTTTAGGCCATTTTCTTTCTTTGGATCATCTTTTCGCGGATTTTTTTAACCACGAAGTACACCAGCAACAGCGCGATCACTCCGAAGACCACCAGTTTAAACTGGCGAAGTTTATTCAGGATCGGCTCGCCGAAATGGGCTAGCAAATAGATTTGCGTCGGGACACTGATCGCAGCCGCAAGACCATCGATCACCAGGAATTTCCACACCGGAAAGTGCAACATTCCGCAGGCCAAGTGACCCGGGAAACGAATGCCTGGAGTGAAACGGAAGATACCGCACGCGTAAGCGCCGTACTTGTGAGTCCACTCCTCCACACGTTTCATCAGGTGTGGTGGGAACATTCTATGAACGCGGGGATGATATAAAAGTTTGCGCCCGAACACTTTGCCTATCGTATATATGAGAACGTCACTTAAGAAGACCGCGAGGAATGCCACGAAGGCTGCGGTATGAACGTTCACAACAGGAGCGCCAGGATATGGTGGAGGGAAATGATCCGGATGAGCCCCCATAAAAGCCAGGATGCCCACGCTGATCAGGGTGACTTCTTCAGGAAGAGGCAAACCAAACGCAGAAAGCAACATCATACCCACCAAACCGGCATAGACCATGTATGGTTGATAGGCGAACTGTGCTAGCCACTGAAATATCGGCTCGTTTGCAAATTCCAAAAGCAAATCTCCTAGGTTCCCTACTATGCAGGCATCCGCCCCACTTGAACACCCACGTCACGCTGTGCTATGTTCACTTTCCACGATTAGGATCAGTATGCAGAGCGAAAGAGGATTTGAATACGGCGTAAAACACATAATCAGCCCAATATCCGGGCCGGTGCGTGATGTTTTATTAAGCATTCTACAGCTCTCACCGGATGAAATTGAATTCCTAATTCACCTTGGTGCGGTTTATCTCAACCATAGTCGCATTCTTGAAAACGTTTCGGTTTCTTCGGGTGACTATTTAAGAGTGCATACCAAGCCGCGAAGATTCCCAAAAGGTAATGTCGACTTCACAAAATGTATTGTTTTTGAGAATGAACATTTCGTGGTTGTTAACAAACCTTCTGGAATTCCTGTTCATGGCAGCGTTGATAACATTCGCGAGAATTTGCAATCCTACATGGAAGAAGCCGTGGGCGTAAAACTGTACGTCACTCACCGCCTGGATGTGCCGACGAATGGTTTGATTGTCTATGCGAAAACAGTAGAGTTCCAAACAGCGTTCAACAAACTTCTGATCGCGCGAGAAATTAAAAAAATCTATCGCGCAAAAATTGAAGGCGCTGCGCCTGCTGCAAATATTTTGAAGCACTATATGGAGCCTTCTCCCCGCGCACCGAAAACCGTCAGCCACGAGCCGAAAGAAAAATGGCAGGAATGTGTGCTGGAGATTTTAGAGGTTACAAAACAGGATTCCCATACGGAATTAAGAATTCATCTGCATACGGGGCGGACTCATCAAATTCGTGCACAGCTGGGTTATGAAAAATCCCCGATCATCGGCGATCACGCCTATGGGGCAGAAAAAAGATGGAGCGAAGAAAGAATCGAACTGACTGCCTGCGAGATCGAATTCTCGAATCCCCTCACAGGCGAAAATCATCTGTTTAAAATATAGAACTACAGCAAGTAGATGTTCGTCATTAGGCTGTACTGCGTGTTTTGCGGTTGCCAGAACTGAACATCTTCGCCGCGGTTACCGCTGGTAAGCATAGTGTCGTTACCGATCCCCAGAGTAAATGAGAAACCACGGGCAGGTTTGATCCAGAAATCCACACCAGTACGAAGTGAAGTTGTGTGACTTGCTTCAAGCTGCTCGACTGTAGAAGCATGATACCAGCTTTCATCGAAGCCTACGCTTGTGGATACTTGGAACACTTCGTTCAAACTCCACTCAAGTTGCAGGTAATGTTCCAAACCAAATTGCTTATTGGTTCTGCGTGGGTCCGAGAAATACATCCCATCATCACGGTAACCAATCTGATCATTAAGGCTGGCTGTTTGGCTCTGCCAATAAATATCCGGTTTTGCCACGTAAGCAATCGACCAGGAATGAGCGAACTGCCAGTCTGCATAACCCTCAAGACGGATCTTAGTTATCATACCGGTGTTCTGAGCATTCTTACTAGTTGGCAAATACAACTTCACTTTACCGGAATAATCGATCGGACCGAAATAACCCAAGTCATAGTTGGAGTAAACGAAGTGAATATCATGCAAAGAAAAGTCCGAAGTGACATTGTCACCGTAAGCATTTTGTCCGGCAGTGTTGTAGTTGAACGGCAAATTCAACGCGATTCTTTGGTCAGCGCCTAACTTGTAGCGAATACCGAAATAGTCATAAGATTCGATGGAGCGAGTGCCTGATTCAGTTTTTCCAGGCTTCATATTGGATTGGGAAGCTACGGAGAAAAACGTCAAAGACCAGTCATTGGTTTTACCGCTTACAGATGTCGCAGAGACGAAGTCATCACCATCCAAAACTGCAGCAAATGCAGATGTAGAAACGAACAAACCTGCGAGCAATAAACCGGTCGCTTTTTTTAACATTTTTCACTCCTAATTACGGAAGCTTACGAGTAAGTCCTGAAGGTTATGCCATAGCGCCTTGCATTAAACAATAGTCAAAAATTAGACAGTATTTTGACTTGAGGGGCCGCCCCAAAACCTCTACTGTGTGGGCCTATGAAAAAGAACACGTTGCTTATGAATCTGATTCTGTCTCTGGTATTGGCCCTGCTTACAGGCTGTGCCGTATCCTTCTCTAAAAAACAATGGGACCTGCCGCCCAAGGCCGATGACGAAGTCAGCGTGATGTCCTTCAACGTCGAAAACTTGTTCGATACTGTAAAGACTGCAGGGCATAACGACGAGACGTATTTGTCGGTAGCTTCAAAAAAGAAGGATGCGAAACTACGCAGTGCCTGTGTCGCAAACAACGACAGCACTTATCGCCAAAACGAGTGCCTTTCCACGGATTGGGATGATCATGCTCTGGAAAAGAAACTAGAAAACCTGTCTAAAGTGATCCTGGATGTTGATGGCAAGGGCCCTGACAATTTAATGATCATGGAGATCGAATCTGATGTGGTTCTAAAGCAATTAAACCAGGCTTTGGCTCCGGCTAAATACATCACAGAAGTGATTATTGATGGCCCAGATAAGCGCGGCATCAATCTGGCATTCCTTTCCCGCTTCCCTTTGGTAGGCAAACCCGTTTTGCACCCTATCCCTTGGAAGGGTAAAAACGAAAATGACCAAAAATGGATGGAGTCTTCCCGCCGTATCCTTGAAGTAACCGTAAAAGCACCTAATGGCGATCCTATTACTTTCCTGGCAGCCCATTTCCCGTCCCAAGCGAATCCTACTTACTGGCGTGAACAGATCGCGAATTTCGCAGTAGAGTTGATCAAAGCAAAAGGTCCGAATGCGATGGTTGTCTTCGGTGGCGACTTGAATATCTCTGCAGAAGAGGAAAGCAGCGCCCACATCTTCCGCGATATCCTTTCCAAAGGTGGTGCGGTTTCTCATTTAGTTGGTTGCAAAGACTGCCCGGGATCGCACAACTACCGTGGTGGCTGGTCGTTCCTGGATGCACACGTTTACAGCCCGGCCCTATTGGCTGACGGCACTGGTAGCTACCAAATGCTGCCGCAAACGATTGATGTGATCCGCTACAACCCATTGCACTTGAAAAAAGGCAAATACCCGAAACGTTGGGATTACGACAACTACACAGGGGTTGCCGATCACTTCCCGCTTTATGTTCGTTTGAAACAAAGAAGCCCGGCGAAAACTCCGGTTGTAGATGAAGCGGCTAAAGTTGATAAAAAAGATGCTGCTAAAAAGAAGAAAGCAGCTCCCGCTAAAAAGAAATAGCACTTCCCCAGGTAACAGTTCCCTTTTCGTACTGCGTGGCAGTACAAAAAGGGAACTGTTACCTCTCCAAAAAAAAATCCGCGACTTTTGATCGCGGATTTTTTTTAACCCAGAGTCAGAATCTCTTCCGACCATCCTTGCGTAACTTTTAGTAAACCAACAGTCTCATGACGTCGACTGTGGGACGTTGACCGCAAGCCGCGATTTTTTGTTCCCAGTCTTTGTCTGTGATTTTGATCAGCTCTTGGCCAAAGATAATATCATTCTTTTTGCCTCTGCCCATGCTGATTTTTGCTGCGCCATTAAGTTCACTGCAACGGCCTTCAATTTTCACTGAAAACTCTTCAGCTTTGACCTTGAACTGTTTAGTCCCCAAATTCAGGAACATGTTTGAATCAACGACTTTGACCTGAGCCTCATTTAAACTCGCACGATCAATAAAAAACGTTGAGTCATAGTTGAAATCCTGTTTTTGAAAACCTTTACCAGCGCGGTAAGCAGTATTACCTTCAGTTCCAATATTAACACTTAGAACACTTTCATCGCCTGGAACTTCATTCACTGTTAATTCATATACTTCAAAGGTATTCAGGAATGATCTGGTCTTTTCACCACCAGGCCCGTTATTCTTGTAAATATTCGATCCAATTATAGCTAGAATGGTTTTCTTGCTAGATCCAATTCGTGCACCCGCTGCATCCACTTTTACAAAGGCTTTAAAATCTTTCTCGGCAACGCTGGTGTTATCGCCCAGTTTGTTCGAGTACTTCAATTCATCCTTAGTGGATTTCACGATCAAATGCTTGACGCCTTTTTCGGTCTTTTCTTCCGTGACTGTATAAAGCGTTTTTGCAATATCTGTATTGCCCAAAGCGACCTGAATAAGCTCGATGGCTTCAATTTGCTTTTCCATCATCACTGATGCAGCAGAGAATGCGCCGAAATCAAAAGCATTGGGATTGCCATTTTGCTTAACTATAGGCTTCTTTTTAGTACCTTTAGGTCTGTCGACTTTCGCCATGACATCGGGAGTACCGACCTCAATATCGTTAGGCGTACAAGCTGTCGTTAACAGTGCGGAAGACAAAAATAAGGCGGAAAGGACTTTTAGGCTTTTCATGGTCGCAGAATCTACCCTGATCCTTACAATTCCGCCAGAGACAAATCCTCTTTTACAGGGGTGTCAAAATAGTGAACAAACAGCGGATGCCGCCATTGTTGATTTTGAGCTCCTTCTCGATTTTATAGCCATTTGGAGCCGGTTGAACCTTGTCCTTTTCTGGATACAAAATCCCCAGCTTTAGGGGCTTATAAAGGCGACATAGCTCGGAAGCCAGGGTTTTTAAGCCCCCTTTGCCTGCGACCGGTAAACGCTCGCCGTAAGGGGGATTTACGACCATCCACAGGTGGGCCGGTATCTCAGCAGCATTGGGATTAAGAGCGTCTTGGACGCCGAATTGATGAGCCTGCGACACGAACTGATCGCGCTGATAGGCCTTCAGTTGAGCTTCCACTTCCTGGAAGTTCTTTTGCGCAATCACTGGCATTTCGGGATTGTTGTCCATTCCGATCAACGTCTTAAACGGTGCTCGTGCGGGAATTTCGTAGTTCAACGAAAAACTGGGCGAAAGGAAAAGCTTCGGGCATTTTTTCCAGGATTTAAAAGCATAATCCCGGTGAAACTGACCAGACCACAGGGCACGGGCTTCCGTCAGGAATGTCCCAGAGCCCATCATCGGATCATAAAGATTTACATCAGCCACTTCAGCCGGTGTCGCTTCACCAATCATTTCGCGCAGCAGTTCTGCCGCGATGGTTTCACGCATTGGCGCTTCACCTTTAAGCACAGACCAGCCGCGCTTATGCAGGTGCTCGCCTGTGGCATCCAGACTGATCGTGCACAGATCGTCGTCCATACGGATATAGATAGATGCACACGGGGTTTCCCCCATGCTGCCTGCGAAAATTTCGCTCAGGGCTTTTTCAGCACTTTCCTGCAGACGTTTTTCATTATTCAAACGACTTTTTTGCGCAGCCACTTCCCATTCGACATTCGCGTGGGGAAGAAATTCCTTCCAAGGCAGAGATTTAAATTTTTGATAAAACTTTGGCAGATCTTTGGTGCGAAATGAAGTCATTCGCAACAACACGCGGTTCGCGGTTTTCAAAAAGAAATTCAGCTGCAAAGCCTGAAACAACTCTGTTTCAAACTCCAACCCACCCATGTGAACTGTCACTTCAGGAAAACTTAAAGAGTGCGTCTTCGCATCCTTACCCAATAAGTACGGCCACACCTCTTTCATTTCCATCAAAGCGGTGTTTTCAAATCCAATGGGTGTCGAAACGAAAAAACGATTCACTATTAAAATCTCCAGTACGCATCAAATAGGAAGAAGTAACCATCCACAGGTGAAATTTTAAATGAAGACACATCGGTGGAGTTCACAGATAAACTGAAATGGAAGCGATCCCAGATTTTCACATAGGTCAAATATCCACCCAGTGCCTTGGTTTCAAAGTTATAGCTGGGCCCCAAAAGAACACGGTCCCAGTTATCCAGGATGAATTCGTAACCCGTTTGGAAGGACGTTGTACCCAGGGACTTCACTGCGGTGATGTCTTCAGCGCTTGCAAACGACATCGCAGCCACTGTGAACAAAGTGTGGGAAATCACGCTTTCGGAAGAAACGGAATCCCAGAAAATCGTAAAGTTGAGTGTGGTGGAAGCATCTTTGGGAACGTAAGCCACGTTCGTACCGAGTGAAAAAATATTGGAATCTGATTGATACACGCGATACTTCGCCGCCGCATTGGGTGCTCCACCCACATCAGCCAGCAGGATGGTATTCACTGATAAACGGTCTGTCAGGCCGTAGCTGACCTGGCCGTACCAGGTGATCAAATACTCATTTTGCCACAAAGTTTCTGCAGTTTCACCCACGGACACACCTTGTGTGAACAAGGCCTTATACTTAGAAGAAATATCTTTTCCACGAGTCTTCACAAGCAGATCAGTGGTGCCTTTGTATTTTTCGTTATCCGAGGAAAGATCGATATGCGAAATCTCGTCGCCGACTTGCAACAGATGCAAACGAGACTGACGCAGCAATTCGGCTGTTATCTCATAGCTACCATCTTCATTATTGCTAACGCCGATGATTTCCAAAAACCCAATAACTCCCACGCCTTTTTTTTGTGCCTGAACAGAAACGGTCTCGCCAATGCGCCAATCTTTCGAAGTGGATGTCGCCTTCAATGTTTTGTCATCCAGAATTTGACTGATTCGAGCGGTCGCATTGGGATCAGCGTTAGGATTCAATTCAGATGCAGGCCCACGGACTGAAATCTGAACTTCCTGATCCATGGCATGATAGGAGTTCGCGTAGGATTTATCACCCCACACCAATGCAACTAAAATAAGTCCCCAGATTCTAAGCCCCAACATCTGGACGACATTAGCTTAGTTTGGGATCTTGTTCAATTTCTGGTTCTAGCTATTTTTTGCTGGAGTTGGCTTTATTTTGAGCTGAAAGAGCCTGGGCCGCAGCCTGCTTCCTCATCAGTGCCTTGACCAGCTCTTTTTCTTTCATGACCTTGATAACCCGTAGAAGATTCAAGCGGGTTGCATCCTTCATCCACATCTTCTGAGCCTGGAACCAGGCTAACTCAGCAGCACTGCCTTCCTTGCCATAGAATACCAAGTACGCAAATCCTTCGTTCAGCAATGTCTCACTGGTCACCGTCGTATTTGCTCGAATAAATGGCAAAAAGCGAGGAGACGCCGCTTTAACTTCAGACAAAGCCAGCGTTTGGCTGCGATCTTTGTCATAAGTCACCATCACTGACTCCAGATAGTGCGTGATCGTTACCATCGTGCGGATATTTGCGACTTCCACACGGCCACTTGACTCATCAATAGAGACGCGCGCAACAAGACGCAAAATTTTATAAAACTCGTTCCACTCTTCCTGTTTCAATTTGGCTACGAAATTCACCATCTCTGGAAGGTTATTGAAGTACTTGCCAAAGCGCTGTCTTAATTGAGTTTCAAAACAAGAGTTATCAAGATAATTGAATCCCAATGGGTCCACGGCTTTATCAGCAGTACGGCATTCCTGCATATCATTGTAAATTGAAGACGAGGACGACAATCCAGCACTGAACAACAAGCTGATAAATTCGTAGGTTTCTTTTTGATTCATGAATTGATCGCCATTTCCACTGAAAGTGAAAAAGTTCGCTTCCTGGAAGCTACGGCTTGCAGTATTCCCAGTACGTCGATCAAAGGCCTTCAGATCAAACATCAATTCTTTAAAATCTTCGTACCACGTATACAGACCGTTCGGCTGAATGTTCGCCAGTCTTAATTCACCACTGGTGTCATTGCCGTAGGCCAGCATCAAAGCCCGGGTCATCGCGCGCATAACATTGGCGCGGGTTAACCCCAGCCAGTCCGTGGTCATTGGTTCATTATTGTTGAATTCTTTAACTCGCCCTTCAGGGTTGTAGGCAATCATCAAGTCAGAGTTCAATAGATCGCCATAGTCCTTCCACGCATTGGCAAACGCCGCCTGCTCGTAAGGATCAATAGTGAACCCCATGCGAATGGCATCGTCACTTTTGAACTCGGCATAGGATTTCAACAGGTCTTCTTTTTTGATGGGCGTATTCGCTTTGGAATAACCCGTCATTTGCGAATCAATAAATCTTTGAACCAGGCGCCATACATTGTATTCACGGCGCAGAGCCACGATGTGTTTCTTTTCAAGTCCCAAAATACCGCGGGAGTCACCATTGCGACCCGGCTCCAGCAATCTTAAAATCGCTGCACGATACAGGATCTCCACAGACTCCGGGCGCACGTTCAACTTTGATTTCACCTGTGGCAGGTTCAAAACTGTCTCAATCAGACTGTCGATGTCTTCCAAAGGAATCGTGCCGCCAGCGTTGATTTGCGGACTGCCTTCCAAAAGATCCAGGGCCTGACCAAGGAACTGACTCACCTCGCGCACCTTATCCTGGCTACCGGTATCGAAATTATGAATCACATAGTGATACTTTAAGAACAGACCATACAGATCGATCAGACTGTTTAAACTGCTTTTCCATTGAGTGTGCGTGCCCAATTGAGCTTCGCGCCCCATCAACACATTTTTGACCACTTCCACAACCGGCATCCACTGGGAAACCCGGGCGTTGGTATTCTCCTCGTTTACGAACTCTTTAAATCCTTTGATCGCTTTCTTGCCGTCTTCAAAAGAATAGTCAGAACGAGTCACTTCGGTTTTTTCCAACAGACGCTGCAAGCTGATGCGCAATTGTTCGACCGCGGCAGAAACACGCTGCCAGTCAGCGGCATCCTTTTCAATATTTAAGAGCAACAGTCTGATATGCGGAGCCAGGTCCACGGCCTCATCACGAACGATCGCAAGCACTTCCACCAGACGAGTGATTTCATCCTTGGTCAAGTGATTACTGGAACCGCCCAAAAGTGCTTTTTTAATTTTCATCAACTCCAGAGCGAACTCTGGCGTAACGACGTTTTCCTTTAGGAAATACTTACTGAAGAAACGACGCATTTCCTCGACGGTGTAGGCATTGGCCTGCGCCCCGTAGGTTTTCTTCTGGAAGTACAACAAGGCCTGACGAAGGCAATCCACAGAGTCATTGATTTCGGACTTATCTGCTTCACCCTTGGTCAGGCGCTGCAAAGAAGACGGAACGGTTTTCAAACAGACCAACTTGTCGTTGGCGAATTTTAACTCTTCTTCTTTGGCTTCCTGGCCATTGATAAAGTCACTGCAACCAGCTGTGGAGATCAGCATCACTGCTGCTAATAGCAATGAGAACATGCTTTTAAAAGACATAAGCAGCTCCCACCATCAGACGGTCGTTATTGGCAAATTGCGAAAGTTCATTGCGATTATCATCGCTTGTCGGACCGGCTTTCAACATCTGCATTTCACCAAACAGAGTCCAATCCCCTGTCAGGCGCAGACGTGTATTAAAGCGCAAAAGCTGAAAGTCGTTTTTATCAGATTGCGTGAAACTTACTTTGGATATCAATCGGCGGGCTTTGCCCAAACCAATATTATTCAGGAATGAAATCTGATTTGCCTGATAGAAAGGATACAGATTCGTCAAAGGTTCGTTCGCACGGTCCGCGCCCACTTCATTTACACGGCCACCATGAATATCCAAACGCATGACACTCACTGCCCAGTTGCCGCCATCCCATTCCACAAAAGGACTGACCAGAAGAGCATCTTCAAATGTGGGTTGTGTCCAATCCGGCTCGTCAATTAATTGCTCTTTAGAGGGACGATCCCAGATAGTGCTCACACCTAAGCGCAGTTTTTCAGATTTATAAATGACGTCAGCACCTGCCAACGAATGATAAAACACTTGAGGTCTTAACTCGACATTACCTTTCAGAGTGCTTAAATCAAGACTGCCTTGGTACCCAACGGCAAGAGTATTGTCGGGCTTATACATATAGCTCAGTTGCGCTTTCAAACCATTGGGATCGCCAAATGCCAGCTTTGCCCCGTAAGAGTTTTGCAAAACGACTTCGGTCGTTGATGGCTGATTCATGTTGTATTGCATTTCTGTGGCTTCATTCCAAATACGCACGCTTTTGGGTGGCTGATGAAACCAAGGATTTCCTTTTACGAAGTCACCGCTTTCAATTTCAAAGCTGGGCCCCTGACTTGGAATATAAATGGGCGTTGCAAACATGGTGAATGAAGCATTTTTGGACTGCATCTGCCAGAAAATACCGGTTAAACCCTGGCGCTCTGCCTGCAATGGATTCCATTTAAACAGCGGCTCCCAAACGCCCAGGTCCCAGCGGGCATCAAGCTCACTCCATAGCAATTTTTTACGACCGATATAAAAGGTTTCTGAATCACTTTGACGAGTCTGAACATAGAGCTCGGAAATATTCAAATAGTTCAATAGTGGGGCGCCCATAGCCACCCCGCCCGAGATGTCCATGCGCAGGTTCGCGTCTGAAAAAGGCTCTGTCTTAATTGCTGCACCGATGAATTGATAGTTGGTTTTCTGCGTAGCTTCAAATTCAGGGCTAATAAAGGAGTCCGAGAATAGCTTCATCTCCGTGCGCACCTGCGCCACGGCGAAACCTGGGAGCGCAATTACTGCCCAAATTATCATCAGATGAAATATAGAGGCCCCTTTTTGGGGATGCCTAAATAACATAGTACTCCCTATTCTGACCCTTATTCATCAAAGGTCATGCCTTGTCGAGAGCCATTTTAAGCAGGAAGGCCATGGAACGTTTTAATCATGTGACCTTTTTGGGCGCCCTTGCTAAACTCGGCTCATGTTTCAAAATGAGACGCCCCGGGGTGCTAAATTTTTAATCATTCGCTTTTCAGCGTTTGGCGATGTCGTGCAGACATTAAGCGTGCCCTCTGCGCTCGCTCTGAGCTTCCCCGAAGCACAAATCCAGTGGATCACCCGTAAGGACATGGCTCCGCTGCTGCGCAATCACCCGCACATTCACAAGGTGTGGGAGTTTGACCGCAAAACTGGAATGCTGGGACTGATCAAACTTGTCTGGAAAATGCGCGCTGAAAACTTCACTCATATTTATGATGCACACAACAACAGCCGCTCTCGAGTGATCGCATTAATTCTTCGTCCTTTGGGTTGCTTGGGAATTGGACCTAAATTCATTCGCAGATCCATCCGTCGCTGGAAAAGATTTTTGCTGTTCAGATTTCGTATCAACAAGTTCGAGCAGCCCTTCAACGGCCAGCGCGATTTGCTGGAACCGTTGCAAAAATGGGGTGTTTCAAAAACAGCTCCTCCTGCGCCGCAAATCTATCCAAGTGCTGACGTGATTGAAAAAGCCCGCGGTATTTTGAATGACTATGTGGGTGCAGTTTCATTGGCTCCATCAGCGGCTTACTTTTTAAAACGCTGGCCCAAGGATTATTGGAAGCAGTTGATTGCGCTTATGCCAGAGCAGAAATTCGTTTTACTGGGCGGGCCTGAGGATTCCTTTATCGAGGATATTCATGCGGTGGCTCCGGAACGAGTGATGAATCTGGCGGGTAAAACTTCTTTGCAGGTCAGCTCCGCAGTAGTGGGCTTATCCCGTGTGGTGATCAGCAACGACACCGGACTTTTGCACGTGGCCGAGCAGTTGGGAAAACGCACGATTGCCTTGATGGGTCCTGCACCATTTGGTTTTCCCTCACGCCCAACCACTAAAATTATGGAACTGGATTTGTACTGCCGACCTTGTAGCAAACACGGCCAGGGTCCTTGTGTAAATAAAGAGAAATTTCATAAGTGCCTGGTCGACATCACTCCGGCACAAGTCGCAGACCAACTTCGCAGCATTCTTAGGGATACTTTATGAGCGTGTTGATTTTTTGGCTTTATAAAACAGTTATCGTGCCTTTCGCATGGATTGTTCTACAAATCCTGCGTCCCTTCATCAGCGGAAAACTTCGCGAAATGATCGAGGACAAGAATCGCGGCTTTTACAAAATGACCCATCCGGATACAGAGAAACTGATCACTTTGCATCGCCCTTTGTGGATTCATGCTGCCAGCGGGGAAATTGAATACGCCCGCCCGGTGATTCGTGAGTTTAAGAAAAAGCATCCGGATATTCCTGTGATCGTGACTTACTCTTCCCCATCCGCAAAAAAGATTCTGGAAAGCATGCACGACATCGACATGTGGACTGCTCTGCCTTGGGAATTTGATTTTTTAATTGCCGCTTTCATTGCCAAATGGAATCCCCGTGCTTTGTTGTTTTCCCGCACGGATGTGTGGCCAGTTCTGGCTCGTACTGCGAAAAAGAAACGTCTGACAACGGGTCTGTTTTCCGCGACTTTTGCCGACAACTCCTCGCGCCTTAAAGGCATGTCAAAATACCTGACTAAGTACGCTATGAATCAGCTGGATGAAATTCACTGCGTGTCTGAAGAAGACCGCCAGAATTTGTATTCACTGGGAATTAAAGCCCGTATTGAAGTCAGTGGCGACACCCGCTTTGATCAGGTTTTCCATCGCCTGGAAAACCCAAAACAACTGAAAAATGAACTGATGCCCTCAACCGACGAGTTTGTTTTTATCGCGGGCTCGACTTGGCCTGAAGACGAAGCGGTTTTGGTTCCTGCTTTGGCCAAGATGAAACGCGATAATTTGAAAATCATCTTTGCTCCGCACGAAACAACTTCCGAGCATTTGGAAAAACTGGAAAAACAATTCAGCGATGCTGGAATTCCTTACGTTCTTTATACCAAATCCACGCAGTGGCCTGTGGGTAGCATTTTGCTGGTCGATAAGGTCGGAATTCTTGCCGAGCTTTACACTTGGTCTGATATTGCCTTCATCGGCGGAAGCTTTAAAAAACAAGTGCACTCGGTGATGGAAGCCTTGGCCGCTGGTTTGCCAGTGATGGTCGGTCCTCATCACCAGAACAATCGCGAAGCTTTGTTTTACCAAAAACGCAATTTCTCATCAGGCATGATTGTGCAAGTTGTGCACTCGGCTGACGACATTGTGGTACTGATGGATCGCATGCGCAAAAAGTCCTTTGCATTCCCTCACATCAAGGAAGAAATTCGCTCTGAAATCGGCAAAAATAAGAACTCCACCCAACGGGTTATCAGCAGCTTCTTTTGAGACACTGCCCTTAAACTAGAGATTAAGCTCTAAGGGCCATTCTCAGCCCCTGTTAAGCAATTTTTGGCACTCACCAAAAACTCGCATTATTAAACCTACTATATTTGTTTTAAAGATTACAAAGCGTGCACGGAACTTGAAGGAATACCTGCAAACGGGGTTTTATGAAAAGGTCCGCCATTACAACAATTTGTCTCATTTTGATACAGGCGACGTTTGCCTTCGCGCAAGGCACGTCCGTAATGCCGGTATCAAACGAGTCCGAGAAGTCACGCTTCTCGGCGGAATGGCGTTTGTCCATGAAGGGTCAGGACGAAAGCGATCTACAGACCCAATCCAAATACGTAGACCTGCGTTTGGAAGTTAAATCCAAGTATATCCTGACGAATTCCCTATATCTTGATCTACAACCGGCGATCCGCATGGTTTCTGGCCAGGCACAAACCATCGACGGTGCTGATAGCATGAAGAACGCCCTGCTGTTGAATCAAGCTGGCGTTATTTTTAAGCCTTTAAGCAGCCTTCAATTCGCAGCCGGTGCTTTGAACCAAAGCTACAATCACACATCACTTTTGGTGGATTCCATGGCCTTCCCAACAGCTCGTGCCCAAAGCCTGTTCCGCTTGGGTTCCACTGTTTCAGGCCTGGTGCTTGAAACTGCTATTCCAACATCGACATCTTTAAGCACGAACACTCAGGAAAAAGAACCCACTCCAGGTTTAAATACGGCTGCAGTTCATGTGAACTACATGCCTTCCAAATCTGCTTTCTGGAAAAACAGCGTGGGCTACTTTGTGTACAGCAACCTGCCCTCCTCTGTCGCACAAAACTCCATGCTATTGGGTAACGAAGTGAACACGATCTCTGATGCTCACTACGAGTTTATCAACGAATATGCGGGTATCGAAGCCAGCACGGAATTGCAGATCCCTCTCGCAACACTGTTCGACGTTGTCCTGGGCGCTGAATACTTGAAAAACCAAAAAGCCCCTGAAGATGTAAATACCGCATATAGCGTATCTGCAGGAGCGGTCATTCACATGTCCTCCGCACTTGATTTTGGTCTTACTGGAAAATTCTTTTCTGTGGCACCCGAAGCGGCCGTTGCCTACTTCAATGCTGGCGGTTATGAAACCAACCGCATCGGTTACCGTGTCGACACTGTTTTTTCACTTAAAAAGCATGGATTTAACATCGGTGCTTCTTACAGAGATTCTGAAGTCATGTTCTCAAATACAGTTCAATCACGCGAGAAAACTATCATGATCAAGTTGGAGACTTTCTATGCAAACATCTAAAATGATCTTTGCAAAACTATTCCTGGGAATGAGTCTTATGACGCTGGCAGCGTGTAACCTGCCTTCACCTAAAGACAAGGCCTCCAACACGCCAGATGCGGCAACCTTCACGGTTGACAGCATCAAGGGAACTGCGTCTGCGGAACAAACTGCGGGTGCGTTTGCATTGCCGGAATCCAAAGCCTTCAACTTTTCAGTTTGCGTAAAGGACGTGGCTTATAACAGAGTTATCAAAGGCCACAAGTTTTTGATTAAAGAAATCAATCAGGAAGTAACCTCCGATGCGGCTGGTTGCTTGAACTGGTCTGAAAAAATCAAATACAACTTTTTGGCAGACTCCCAGTACATCCAAATCAACCGCAACATCCAGGGCTTGGGACTACAAAAAGGGACACGCGAAATTGATCTTGCTATCAACCCATGGTCTCACGGTGAAAACCTGCCAGCAGTTGTCGACCTTCGCAAAGAGCAAGTGGATGCCCTGGTAAATGATGAGAGCGCAAAACAACTGGCTCTTAAAGGCTATGGTTCAGACGAAAAGATCCGTCCACGTAAGCTTTGGATGGAAGACGGCCGTTTGTTCGTGATCGAACAGAAGATGTCGACAGAAGGCGTGACTCTTTCCCTGGAATTCCGTAGCGCCCCTTCCATTCAGCTTACCAAAATGAACGGCGAATTCGTTTTGAAAAACCTGACTGCAGGTACCTTCAAAGCACGCATGAGCCTGATCCACATCTATACTGAAAAGAACAAGGAAATCCACCGTCGCCTGGGTCAAACAGAAGAGATCCAAGTGAAAATGGAAAACGGAAGCCTGGCTTTGAAAGCGCCAATGACTTTGAACGCGATTCCCACTCGTGGACAAATCGCTTTTGGTCTGGAGCTTTCCGCTGTCAACGGACCGGAAGGTTTGACACCTTTCGAGGGCATTTACATGCTGAACGAATACGATCAAATCAAGGGTTCCAACTTCTTAAAAATCGGCTCCCAAGTTGTCCAGACGCCAAACTTCAAGCTGTCTGAATACATCAACGCTGAAATGATCCAGACTTCCAAAACAAACTCGAACTCGGTGGATGATGAGACTTATCAAAAACCGAAGATCGAAGTTTCACAGCTGGAATTCAAATTTGTTCGCGTGGGTGAGGAAACTACGTCCATGCGCGAAGTGATTTACAGCGTAAAAGCCTGCGTGAAAAACGGTCTTGATCAAAAGAACACGCGCGCGCATACATTTACAATCACCAAGTTCCGTCAAAACGAATCGGAGCCTGCTAAAACTGTCAGCATTAAGACTGACAACAACTCCTGCGTGACTTGGGACGAAAGCATCAAATTCAAGTACTTTGACTGCCAACGCTTCATCAAGGGTTCAGTGCAAATCTCCAATGCAGATCTTGGCATGAACGAATCTATCGGCATGCTGGTGAATCCTTGGGAAAACTGGGGCCCAATGGCCCGTGACCTGCGCTACGTAGATCCAACTGAAAAGTTGATCTTGGATTGCCGCAAGGAAGATCGTCCGCGCACACAAGTGATGCTGGATGCTTACAGCTACAATACTGTTTCTTACAACTACTCTGTGGACTCGTTGTTCAATCTGACTATGATTAAAAAGATCCAGGTTCGCATGGATCCACACTTACTGGTGTATTCAAGCTTGTCGAACGGTCGCTCTGAAGTGCAAAAGATGCGCGACGGTACTTACTTGCTGAAAATGGCTGTAGTTAAGAATGCCGATTATGACACTAACAGAACTTTCGTGACGGCTTCTGAAAAGCTGGTAACAGTTCTTTCAGGTCAAATCAATACGGAGATGAAATTTCAAACTCAGGATCTTAAAGCCCTGGGGAACCGCAACACGATGTTGATCGAGATCTATCCAGTGGACGAATCCAAAGTTCAAGTGGGCGCTGACTCTCAACTTACATTGAAAGATGCCAAGGCAAGTTTGAATTCTGCCATCGACAAATCCAGCACACTTGAAACACCGACATTCATGGGTCCCATCGTTCTGAATGTGGACGAGGCCGGCCGTAACGTGCGCCTGGCTGATGCGTCGGCAGTGAATAAATTCTTACTTGAGGGCAAAGGCTCCAATACGCAAAAAAATGGAATCGCCGAAATCATCGCGCAAGGACAAATCGAACAATCCCAGCGCATGAAAAACCTTGCGGGTATGGCCAAGGCCACGGTCTTTGCCCAGCAAAATAATTTGGATTTGATCACTCTGAACACGGCTGCAGATAAAAACACTCTAGGCGGTTTGGTTCCGTCCCTTCCGGGTCGCGCTGCCCGCCTTTTGACGACTAAAAAAGACCTGTTGAATACGATCGCAACAGGAAAACTGAGTGGCGATGTCGCGCAAAAGCTTTGTGCCTTCTGGGTTCAGGACTATTTGCCTCGCATGAACAAAGACAAAGGCGGCACTCTGGATCCACAGACGGCAATGACGCTGGCGTCTGATTGCTATAACGGAGTAAAAAAAGACCCAACAAGGTTCTTCCAGGTTGAGCGTCGCATGATCGCAAAACAAGTGATCGGCAGCCGCTATCTTCAGGGTTACAATCAAGGCTTAAGCGTTGGTACAAGCTTCGGTATGAGTCGCGCACATTCAACGGCGAAAACTCATTCTCACAGCGTTTCTATGAAAGCCGGTCTGGGTAAGAAGTTCCTGGATTTGTTCAACGTGGGTGCTGATTACGGTTATACAATCAGCTGGGCGACCACTGATGCGAATGCAACGTCGAACGGGGTTGGCGTTAACACAACCCAAACACTGACTGTGCAACAAAGCAGAATTAAAGTTCGCGTTGCCAAGTACGAACAATGTGCGGTGGTGAACCTGAATCCAGCACTTTTCATTAAAGGTCAGAAAAACTGGTATGACTTCAGCAGATCTGATTATTTGAACGTGCTAAATCCACGTTTGGGTGAAAACGAAATCGTAGCTGCTGTGACTCGTGGCTTGATGCTATGTGAAGGTACTGAACGCTCTCTTCCAGTTGATGTGACTGAAGATTACTACATGATCGCTCAGGAAACATCGAGCGCACAGATGCAGGACAATGGCGACGATCGCAATCGTAACTTCTTCCTGGCACTGCGTTCTGCGAACGACTTCCATAAGTTTGTGACAGCGATTAAAGGTAAAACTTTGATGCCGCAATCAGCAGGCACATCGGAAGATATCATCACTGATGCAAATCAGGCTTTGATCAAGACCTTCAAACTTGGATTGCCGGCAACTCCGGGAATGTTCAGAAACTAGATATTCAACTTTGCCTTGGCCCAACCAAGCACTCTTGTAAGTCTTGGGCCAAACAGGTATTCACACTCTTCCGCACTGGCCCAGCGATATTCCTGATGCTCGGGCACTCCCAAAACTTTACTGATACCCATCACGACTTTTTGATCGGCAGAAATTTGTGCTAGGAAATAGCGCGCGACTTTGCCCTTGCTGTAGGGCTCGGTGTCGTAGTGATTCTTGCCGTGAACAAACTGGGGATTTACCAAACCCGATTCTTCCTGCATTTCCCGAATGGCGGCCTCTAGCGGATCTTCGCCGGGCTCGACTTCGCCTTTGGGAAAATCCCAGTAGTTAAAACTGCGCAGAATTAAAAAGCGCACGCCCTGTTCAGTATTTTTATAAGGCACAATGCCCGCGGAAAGTGTGCGCGGAGGTCGCGTCACTTCGACGCCTCTTTTAAAGTCTCTTTCAAAAACTCAATCGAACGCACACCGAACCACGAGAACGACTCCCCGTTGACGATAGCTCCCTCGACACCCAGCCCTTTAAGATCTGAAACTTTTTTGGCAAAGGGAAATGGCTCCGATGAAAACAAACACAAGGCATTCGGATGATCTTCCAATTCAATCACTGGATACTTTTCGCCTTCCGGCAACTCCACAACCTTCATTCCCAGCTTTTCCAAAACTGATCCGATATAAGTTTCGCGGCTGACCGCCATCCATGGGTTTTTCCAGATTAAATACAAGGCTTCGGAGTATTCCTGAGTCGGCATCTTCACCCACTCCAAGATTCCCGGAATTTTCTTGGCATTGAATTTCGCGTTGGGCTTTTCCAGAATATCCAGAACATCCACCGCCATTTCCAACAGCGGGGCATTTTCAAAAAACTCCCCCAGCTTTACCAGTTCTTGCTGCAGGGACTCGAGGGAATAAACGTGAGTTGCCAGATATTTGACGGGACACTCCTCGGCCATTTCCAGAGGATTTTCTTCCTGATCCATCAGAACGATATCAGGTTTTAAATCCATCACCAGATCCCAGGAGACTTCCTTGGTTCCACCGACGATGGGAATATTCGTGATCATTTTAGCGGGATGAATACAAAAACGCGTGCGGCCGACAACATTGATTCCTGCTTTTAACAATGTCTCCGTCCACGATGGGACCATACAAACCACACGCATTCTTAAGTCTCCTACAAAGAAAAGACTACTGCGCAGGGATCATGGAGTCAAAAGCTGGTTCCCAGGGATTTTCCCACTGGTAAAACTCACGGCCATAAGGCATTCCATGAAGGACACCGTCCACCATCACATAACCCGAGTCATGACGGGGATTTGTGGATTGGTGAATCCAATGCAGAATCGCACCATCCGGTGATGGCTTGTAGTGACCCGCTTTGGCTTTGCTGGTGATATAGTCACCGCAAGATTCAACTTCAGCACCGATGCGAAGATTGTCGATTTCACGGAATTTAACATTGTAAATCAGTTCAATCGTGTCACGAGGACCTGTGCCGATTTTCACTTGAAAGTGCTGATGACTGGACCGGCCAGGATAAATATTAGTCACTGTTCCCAGGATGTGCCCACGATCCTTGTACTGGTTTTGCGATTGCTTCTTCCATTGCAAAACCTGTTCATTATTGATTGGCAGCACCTGCCCTTTTGCAATGCAATCCGGCGCAAGCTCGTAACCCAATGCGATGGAACCTGATAAAATCAGCCCCAAAACGGACAATAAATTCCATTTCATAATGCACTCCTTTGCATATAAAAATGGTCGGTCATTTTTGCGGCCAAGGCTAGTCAGATGTGGTGTTCCATTTGTCAGAGTTTTGTTAACCCCGCAGAGCGAAAATAGATTGAAAACTTGATTCTTTCAGAGAGGCGGATGACTATGTCCCCTTTGAAAAAGCGAGGTAAAAATGACGCAACTATTCCCAATTAAAGAAAAGCCAGCATTGAGTCCCTACAAAAAAGGCGACGTACTTGTGTTGTTTGGCGAACTTTTCTCCCGTGGATATGCCAACGGTTTAGTTGAAGAAGCTGAACGCCGTGGAATGACGATCGTTCGCGCCACTGTCGGTCGCCGCGAAAAAGACGGTTCATTGCGCGCTTTGACTGCTGAAGAAACAGCCAACATCCCTCAACCATTTATCAATGTTCCCCTTGAAGCAGGTTTTGACATGGAACCCGCTGCCAATGGCGTGACCCCATGTGATCAATTATCAGGCATTAAATTGGGCGAGTGGGAAAACGCGAAACTGGACTGGAAAGCCATCGACGAATCCCAAAAAGCAGGGGTTGAGCGTTTTAAAAAGAACACCGACCTTTTCGTCAAGGAACTTGAAAAACACATCCCGGCTGGCGCCAACGTTTTGTTCGCCCATTTGATGGCTGGTGGCGTTCCCCGTACTAAAATCGTAATGCCGATTTTAAATCGCGTTTGCAAAGGCACGGGCGATCGACACGTGGGCTCCCAAGTATTGATGGATTCTGAAATCGGTCAGTTCTGTTTGCGTAACTTCAAGGAAGTAACGGCCGAGACCTTCAAGCACCTGGTTGAAATCTCTGCTCCTTTGCGTAAAAAATTGGAAGCTTCCGGCAGCCATGTTTCTTACACAGCTTACGGCTACCACGGCACAGAAGTTTTGATCAAAAACGATTACAAATGGCAGACTTACACGTGTTACTTCCAGGGTTGGGCGAAAATGGCGTTGGAGGATTACTCCACCGCTTTCGCCAAAACAGGCGTTCATTGTTGCGTATACAACTGCCCAGAGATCTTGACGAACTCAAGCTCCGTCTTCCAGGGAGTTGAAGTATCACTTTATCCTTTGGTCGCAGCTATCCATAAAGACGCCGGAGATAAGAAGCACGGTGAACAGGTTCTTAAGCAGTGCCAGGAACTTCTAAAAGACGGCGTCACCTTTGAACAGATCAAAGCATACACGGACGAGTATCTGACAAACCCGCTGACTTTGGAGTTTACAAAGTATGCGCAATGGCCTCAACATACTCGTCAGGATCAGATGGAGTACATGTTGAAGTCTTCGGACTATCTATTTGATTTACATAAGGATCAGAAGAATCTGATCACTGCCGTTTTGTCTGAGGTTGTCTTTAAATCCTGTGGCTATGTGATGCTTCATGATTCCTGGACACCGAAGTCACCGGTTGCATGGTTGGGCCACGATATCGTTGCTCGCTGTATGTGATCTGCACTCCGGCTCCGCCGGAGTAATTAACCTTCGAGGTGGTGTATGTCCGTTCAGGCTGGGGAAAGCTGGAGTTATCAAAAATATAAATTCCACGGCCTCTCCCTTTCGGGCATTCGCACCGCCATCTCCATGCCGGAACTTTCCTTAAGTTTCGACGTGGCTCAGGGTTACCCCTATCTTTTGAATTTAAAAAAATTCTTTATCAGCCATGGCCACCTGGACCATGCCGCTGGGATCCCCTACATCATTTCCCAAAAAGCCATGACCTCGCAAAACGCGGGTCAGTTTTACATGCCCGGCAGTTTGGTCGAGCCGATGACCAACATCATGCGCGAATGGGAAAAGATCGAAGGCCATCAGTACAAGTTTGAATTTATTCCGATCAAGGCCGACGACGAATTCAGCCTGAACCAGAATAATTATGTTAAGGTCTTTCCGACCACACACCGGATTGAATCCTATGGCTTCACCCTTTTTGAAACCGCAAAAAAACTGCGCGCCGACCTTCACGGCCTCAGCCAGGATGAAATTGTAAACCTGCGCCGTCAGGGCGACGAAGTGAACGAGATTCACCACACCCCGGCAGTGAGCTTTACCGGCGACACCCAAATCGAATTTTTGGATTCTCGTCCCTGGATCAAAAAATCGAAGATATTGATTATGGAAGCCACTTACCTGGACAACAAAAGAACCATCGCCAATGCCCGCGAATGGGGTCATACCCACATTGATGAAATCATTCCGCGCCTTGATGAAATCGAGTCCGAACAGATCGTCCTGATTCACATCTCCAGCCGCTACCCCAATCACGAAGTCGAGCGCATTCTGAAGCACAAAATCCCACTCGAACACCAATCCCGCATCGTCATCTTCCCCGGAAGATAGGTACGCGCTAAAGGTACGGACACACTTTCTCCATAAAAAAAGGCCCGGTTATTCCCGAGCCTATCAAATGGAGAAAGTGTATCTTCACCTCTGGCGCGACCTTTAGAACAGGTCGTTGAGGTCCATCCAGATTTTGCGATTTTTGGACTTTTTGGTTTTGAAGTGGTCATTCCATTGTTGCGGAGAACGCTTGTTCCAGTTTTCAGCCAGGTTAGCTGCAAAAATCAATGGAGAGTATCCTTGACCAAGTTTGTCTTTGGGTGGACGAAGTGCCGTTAGCATTTCCGGACCATAGAAAGCCGATGGCATCAGACGATCACGATCACCCAACTCCCCAATAATCACAGCATTGTGAACTTGCCCCAAAACAGTGCGAGTCAATGGGCCCGAAGCTTCGTTAGCTTTAGGAGCTCCCGCAGAACCAACAACCATCAAACCGCTGTCAGCTTTTTTATTCAAAGCCTCTAGCAAAGCCTTGCTTTGTTCGTTGGATTTAAGATTGAAATCGAAAAATACGAAACTTGTATCCGCTGGAAGAGTCTCGATGCGTTCATGCATCGCCTGTTCATCCACCGCACCTTCAGCCGTATAAGGAGTGTAATTCAAGATTTCACAGGACTTGCAATTCGCTGTGGAGTCGAACAACGGTTTAACTTTCAATTCAAAGTCAGCTTGGTTTTGCATACCAAAGAAGATGACCCGTGTTTTATTAGAAGGAACTGACGCTTGCGCCAGAGCACTCCCCCAACACATTGCACCCAGAAGACTTACTGTCATAACTTTTTTAATAATACTTATTTTGCTTGATGCCATAGATTCCAAGTTTGCCCTCCCCCTTGCTTTGCTGTCGACTTTTTTAATTAATTATTGAACAATGCAGCATATGGATTCATGGAGTGACGTTAGATTATTTCATACGGGTGACGCTTTTTTTGAAAGTCTGATTCAAGACATTCAAAATGCCAAAGAAAACATCACCATTGAAAGCTACATCTTTGATCTTGATAAACTGACAGAAAACATCCTTCACGAACTCTCTCTGGCAGTCAAACGAGGCGTCTCAGTAAAACTGATCTTAGATGGATTTGGCTCGTATTCAACCATTCCGTTGATTCTGAAATATTGCCAGCAGCATGGCATTGAACTGCGGGTGTTTCATATCATGCCCTACCCCTCTTCATGGTTTCGTCGCGTTCCTGCCTTCGAAATTCTGGGTAATGCCAGCTGGTGGCGTCGTATGAATCGCCGCAATCACCGCAAAATCGTCATCTTTGATGAAAAAACTGCGTATTTGGGAAGCTTGAACTTCACCGAAATTCACTGTGAAAAATACGTTGGAAACAAAGCTTGGAGAGACACTGGGGTCCGCGTTCAGGGCCCCGCAGTCAAGCATTTGGTCATCGCTTCCCAAATTACTTATTTACGCACAATTTATAAGGGAATTCTTTCGTGGATCAGCCGTTGGCGGACCCCAATTAAACAACTTAATTCTGCCGTACAGCTGAACACGACCCAAAAAATGCGTAAACATCTTTACCGCGATCTGCTTCGTCGTATTTCCCATGCGCAAAATCGGGTTTATATCACCACCGCCTATTTCCTGCCCAAGCGATCTTTGCTTCGGGCCCTGATTCGCGCCAAAGAACGCGGCGTCGACATCAAACTTCTGATTCCCGGCAAGTCTGACGTGCCTTTTTCCCAATGGGCGGCATTCTTTTTGGTCCGTTTCTTAGTCGAGAAAAAAATCCCGGTGCTGGAGTATCAAAAATCCATTTTGCACGCCAAAACCATGATTATTGACGATGATGCGTACGTAGGGTCCTTCAACCTGAACTATCGCAGCCTGTTTCATGACTTAGAGGTGATTGCTCACTTCAAGACACCTCAAACAGTCAACAATATGATCAGCCAGTGGGAGGAAGACCTCACTCACTCTAAAAACATTACGACAACCGGCACCTCGTGGTTGACCCGTGTCCTCTCAAAGATCGCATTTAGACTGCGCTATATGCTCTGATTTTTATTTTGACCTTAGATGCAGTTGTATCTGATCCTAAGGTTATGAAACAGTATGTGAAAATTGTTATTACCGGTGGCCCTTCTGGGGGGAAAACCACATTGATCGAAGCCTTGAAACAAGAGCTGGGACAAAAATGCGCCGTCGTCCCGGAAGCTGCCAGTATTTTGTATCGTGGCGGCTTTCCCCGTTACAAAGAAGCTCAAGGGATTATCAACGCCCAGCGCGCCATTTACTTTACACAAAAAGAACTTGAAGAGATGATCTGCCAGGTAAGTCAAAAGTCATTGATCGTCTGTGATCGTGGCTCCGTGGATGCCTTGGCCTACTGGCCTTCAGAGCCGAGTCACTTTTTTGATAGCATTCAATCCGACAAGGCGACCGAGTTTTCACGCTATGACTGGGTTTTACATCTGGATACAGCGGATATGGACCATTACGACACCTCTAATCCAATTCGTACCGAGACGTTTCAGGAAGCAGCCAATCTGAACTCTAGAATCCTGGAAGCCTGGGAAGGGCACCCTCGTCGCATAGTTATTGGACATAATAAGGACTTCCTTTCTAAAATGACCACGGCGCTTTCGGTTATCAATGCGATCATGACCCACAAAAGTGCAGATGAAATCACTAAGGAGCTTTTGAAGTGAAAAATTATAGCGTTCTGTTACTTGCCCTTGTGATCAGTTCCGTAGCTGCGGCTAATGCCCGCAAGCCCATGCTGTTTCAAGCCAGCAAAAACAACCTGCAGGTTTTGCCACAAAGATTCGAATACACTTTGATTGATGAAGATCGCCTGAAAGTCGGCGACATTCTAATCGACTCAACAAAACTAACTTTTGATCTGCAATCTCCAACCAAGAACGACGCCCCTTACAAGGTGCGCTTCACCTGGCCCGCAGATCTTTTAAAAGATGGCGAGCTGGCAATTAAAAATAACGCCGGCAAAGCGATCTTTACCACACGCCTGAATCAGGACAGTGTTAAAGTATCAAAAAATGAGCGCGACGAAGAAAACCTGCGTTCAGACCTGGCAAGCCTGACTGTTGAATTGAAAGATGCCAAAATCGTCGACGACATGAAGTATCTGCCATTCATGACGTTTTGTATTTATCGTCAAAGTGAAGATACTCAGACTTACCTGTGCTCCAAAGAGCTCTATCTTTCTTCCGCAAAAGGCCAACTGGAAGTCCTTCCTCGTTCTTCTTCAAAAAAAGCAGCGCAGGTTGAAATCAACGGTAAAGTTGTCGGCAATCAGGGAATCATTTACCTGAATGATCGCTCCGAAAGTGTGGCCTTCAAAGCCCTGACTCAATCCGGAGCTTTCCTGGAAATTGAAACCCGCATGAACGATGTGGATTTCAAGGATGCAGTGCAAACTGAAAACGGCCAACGCATTGTCATCACCGCTTCAGGTGCAGAGCCTGCAGATGGCAGCAAAGTGCGCCGACTATCCGATGGAAGCTGGCAAACAGTGTTAAGCAAAGAACGCCCTTTGATTTATCTTAAAGGTGACGGCGACATTCCGATGCGCCAGGAATTTTACGTACGTGGCGCCATTCCTCCGGCAACAATCCGCCCTTCACTGTCATCAAGTTCTGTGACTCAGACGTATTCTTCCAATTTAAAGCTGGAAGGCACAGCACCATCGGGCGTGACTGTCAGCGGAGATGGCTCGGATAAAGATGCCACCTTTCAAAGTGAAGGTAACAAATTTATCTGGAACGTAAAAAACCTGCCTTCTGGAAAAAGCACACGCCATTACCTTCAAGTACAAAGTGGCGAAAATAACTTCATGGCAGGTTATGATATCGAACGTGGCAATCCATTTTCTGGTTGGCTGGGTGCCCGCTATCAAACTCCTTCTGGAATTGCATTCGGAACACTTGGATTTGAGTGGTGGTTTGAAAACTTCCTTGGAATCAACAGCGGCGCCACCCGCTTGCACTGGGGCTTGGCAATCAGCCGAGACCAGCACCTGACAACGAATGATGATTATCCGGAAGTTGATTTGACCAGCGCAGAGCTTTTCTGGCGCGCCAACTCAGGCTTTCACTTGGTGGATGAAACCTGGGGCTTAAGCCTGCCTTTGCAAATGGTGCAAAGCCCTGATGGCAGCTCCATGGCCTATGGCTTGGGCATCTTTGTGCAAAACAAACCGTCAGCCGCATGGTTGAAAAAAGCGATGGAGTGGTCTGAACTAAAACTACAATATTACTTCGGCGGCTCCGGTAGCGACTTCAAAGTCAGCAATGCTTATCGCGTTGAGGGCAACGGCTACTACCAGATCAAAAAAGATTTCTATTTGAAATATGGCTTGGGGTTAGCGAGTTACAAATACGATCCTGCAGCCCCGAAAGAAGACATGCAAATCGAACTTAACGGCATGGCCTTCTGGAAATTCTAAAAGGTACGGACACACTTTCTCCATAAAAAAAAGCTCGGGTCAATCCCGAGCTTTTTTTTTTTATGGAGAAAGTGTGTCCGTACCTATTTCTTTTTGAAGAAGCCTGAAACCATCTGCTTCAGGTCCATATTGAAGACGTCTTGCTTTTGCTGTCTCGATGCACCCAAAGATGCCAACTCTCGACGCGCCGACATGAAGGAAGCATCCATAGCAATAGCTTTTTCAAACTGCTTGCGGGCTCCGATAACGTCACCACGAACTTTTTGGAACAAACCAGAAACAAACGGATAAAGGGCATCATAGCGCTCATCCGGTGGAATCTGCATCATATCCATTTCAACTTCTTTACAAATTGCTGCACGACGTACGCCATCGGCTTTTTCCGCAACTCCCAATTTTGCCCATGAGCCATAAAGATATAGCTGCGCCTGGGATGGATTCAACTTGGTAACTTCCGCCACCATCGTAATGGCTTTGGAGTATTGCGTGTACTGCAATGCCTTTTTTATATCATCCATCAAACTGTTGGCTTTAAGTTTATTTTCGGCCTCGGAACGTTGAGCTTCCTGACGGAATTGTGTCGCTTTATTCGAGTCCTGAGCCACAAGAACCGCATCTTCTGCTTCTTTCTTGATCTTTCTCCAAAGCGTCGCCACTTCAGATCTTTCATCCACAGGCGCCGGGCCAAGTGTTGTCAGGAAGTCTTCAAGCACGCTTTCCAGTGTCGAACCCATCGTACCGGTTTCCATATAGCTTACGATCTCAAATCCGTTCTTTCCTTCCAGATTGCTCCAGATTTTCTGCAAAGACTTCATTTGGATTTCCGGGCTTTCGAATGCCGCTCTTTGAGCGAATACAATCAAACCCTTCGTCAAAAGGAAATGGACTGCTTTATAAACACCAATTTCCGTATAGCCCTTCACATCCAAAAGCTTATTAATCGTGGTTTCCCCGTCAATTTTTGCCATGAAACCATCAAGGGACTTCAGCATGGACATACCCAATGCCGGATGATCATCCACGTACGTCGGACTTTTCGCAATCACGTTGCCCGTCCAGATCATATAGAATGACTTCAACCAGTTCAGAGACAATTTCGAAGCGATCCAGTCATGCAGATAGTAAGACAACGCATCCGCATCGATACTTGGATTCGACATTTCCACTTCCGCAGATGCAAAATTCACACGGATTTTTTCATCCACGATTGTTTTCACCAGACGAATATTCATTTGCTCCATCAGGATCACATCAAATGCATGCGGGCTTAATTGATTATTCTGAATCAGATAGTTACCAATACGGCGGTTATTTTTATCACGCAGGGCCGTTTGCACGTCTCCCGGAGTGGCATAACCACTTTGAATCAACATCTCGCCCAGGAAAGTCGTCTTGTCATCTACATCCACTCCGACAATGTTGCCATTGCAGAAGGAAATACCAGAGACAGATCCGTCGGAATTATAGATATTCAAATAGCCACTGCTCTTCGTCTCAACCAATAGCGAATACAAGAACGGCAGATCAAAACCACTGACCTCTTCAATCGACTCGATCACTTTGCGCTTTTGACGATTCGTGACTTTCGGATTTGAAAACATTTGATAAAGAAGTTTACGCGCACTAGCAGTCTCTTCTTTGGCAGAGGATTCATTCTTAACCAGCTTCAGAACCTGATCCATCTCAAATGGTTTGCGCAAGAACGCCAGGGCCTGAGTTTTATTCGTGGATTCCTGAATGAAAGCTTTATCAGTAAAGATACCGCTCATTAAGATAACTTTGAAACGCAAGTTCGGGTGCTCATTACGAACGCGACCGATAAAGTCGATCCCCGTCATTTGCGGCAACATACAGTCACAGAAAAGAAATTCAATATTATTGGAAGTGAGCATCGTCGTCGCTTCATCAGGACGGCTTGCAACGAGTACGGTATGACCTGCCCGGCTCAGAATTTCCTTCAGTGCCGCAGAGACCGATTCGTCATCTTCCAAAATAAGGATTTTACTTTTATTCTCGCTCACGATTCTCTTGTCGGTAATAACCTTGCGTAAATTAAGGCAGAAATGAAAAAAGCGAGGCTGGACTGCAGCGCTCGCTTTGATTTCTGGACCAGAAAACCAGACTCAGGTCCGGGCTTTTTACTTCTTGATGAACTTGAAGTATTTGGCTTCGATAACGTCCATCTCCATTTCGTTACCTTCATCGTCTTTGATGCCTTGTGGTGGCATCACGGAACCCTCCTGAAATTCAGTACCGTATCGAAATAAGACATTCTTTTCAGCGCCGGAATCATCATTATAGTAAGGAACAAAGAACGATGACACTTTCGCGGAAGCCGGCAAAAATCCATCCACCATGTTGATCTGATCAACGATGACCTTCGGACAATTCGCGAAAGTGATGTTAGCGGATCCTGCTGTCCCCATCCATTTGATCCACTCACGGATACCGCAGGAGTTGATACTCTTAACACCCGCCAGTTCCATTTCGATCTGCTGATTTCCTGCCAGATCAAACTGTGCAAAGTCGACGTCTTCGTCAATAGTGCCGGCCATCTGAACCGACAACTTATCAGCAGCTTTGTTCATTTTTACGTCAAGTTTACTCATCCTTAATTCTCCCTGAAAAATGCATCTACAATTTTACTGAATGCCGTCGTTTTTAACCACAAAAAATGTCACGTCATCGACTAAAGGCGCTCCCTGACGATGTGTCTGGAAACTTGTAGCAAATCGATCCACTGAATCCACCACCGAAGGAAAGTCCTTGTTCGCAGCGATTAAAGCCTTGATAAACTCACGTTCACCCCAGGATGTTTTTGCAGGATCCTGAATGTCTGGAATACCATCAGTATAGAAAAAGACGGCGTCCCCTTCACCAACCTGGATGCTGGTTTGTTCGTAGACCGAATCACGAGCCTGCCCCAATCTTGGGTTATTCACTTCATTCAACGCCACCAGATCTTTTTTCTTCAAAGGATCCGCTGATTTTTTTATCAAAAACGGAGCTTCATGTGAGGCATTGCAATACACCAGTCGACCTGTTTGCAGATCAAAGGATGCCAAAAAGAACGTCATCATGATACGACCTTTTGAAACATCGTAGATTGATCGATTCAAAAGCTCCATCGCCTTCGCTGGTGAAATATCCAGCTGTTCGATGATCGTGGATGCTGATTTAGCCGCACTTGTGATCAAAGCCGCCGGAGCACCATGCCCGGTCGCATCCCCAATCCACAAGAAGATCTTTTCCCCGACTTTGCAGTAATGCCACCAATCGCCTCCGCACTCGGAAGCGGGTTCGTAAAAGCCAGCAATAGAAAGAGGGCCGATCTTCGCGCGAGCTTCAGGGAACAGAGTTTCCTGCACCGTCTTCGCCGTTTGCAGCTCGGATTCCATACGGGCTTTTTCAGCGGTTTGTTCCAATAGACGGGACACTTCGGCCGCCATCAAATTGAAATTGTCAGCCAAGCTGCCAACTTCGTCATTGGAATCCACTTTCACGCGAACGTTAAAGTCCCCTTCGGAAACTTTCTTGGTCGCCATGAACAACTGAGTCAACGCCTGCGTCAACCCTGTGGAAGCAAACAGACTGATAATCACTGTCAACGAAATCAAAATACCAAAGAAGATCAAAGATTTTCTGATCAGAATTTGCACCGCACTTAGTGCTTTGGATTTTTCAATCGTAGTTACCACAGTCAAATCACCAAAACCGGCCTTAGAATATGACACCAGGTAGTCAACCCCATTCGCAGCCTTCACCGTCTCTGCTCCTTGAGGGATGCGATTGCTCGGATCCTTCAGGAAGTTTGGCACTACGTTGCTTTTGATATTTTGACCTACTAAAGCTTCCGGACCAAACAACACAGTTCCATCCTGAGAGATCAAATACATGTGCTGGGAAGTTGCTCCTTTGAACATCTCTGCGGATTCACCCATGCGCACCAAAATCACGAACACTGTGGCTTTGGTTTTATCCTGATTCCACACTTTGTCCATGATCAATACGCGGTCGTCGTTGAACGGCACTTTGACGATACGTTGATTTGCATCCACTTCCGTAAAGTACATTGGAAGTTTAGCCTGAATTGAATTCACGAAACCATCAGCACCGGATGCCACTTTTTCAAGGAAGGCCACTTTTTGATACTGACCGCTTTCGTTCGGCGTGAACACGATCACAGCTTCGATATTATCTTCATTATCAAAAATTGATTTCGCTACAGGCGTGAACTTATAAACCGATAGGTAATCCTGATAGATGGGCTTGGCTGTTCCCAACACCGCATTAAGCTGTGTCTTAATTTGAGCCGCCATCGTGCCCGACATGGTACTTGATGAGTCAAATACGTAAGCAATCTTATCATCTTCAAAGATTCGCAGTGCCAGCACCAGATATGCTGTTAACGTAATCAATGGGATGGAAGTTAGTAGCAGAAGAACTTTATATCTTATTGATAATCCACGTTTTTTCACTAAGTCAGTATGCCCCGTAACAGGGAACCCGAAAAGAAATTCTCATATAAGTTAGCCGAAGGTCTGTAAATTAATTCACCCACTTAACCGATGAGCTTCACGGGAGATTTATGTCACGTTTAGGCAAAACTGAGAAAACAATATTTACTGTCGCAGTCATAGCTCTACTGCTGTTTTCGTACTTCCTGTACGATGACTCCCTTCTATTCCCGAAAAACGGAAATAGTCAGATGGATTTGATTGGCTCAGTCGCCACATCACAAAATGACGTGCGTCGAAAAAACCTGGACACATTCAGCTGGCTACCGGCAAATCGTGAAGATCAAATATTTGATAACGATTCCATCTATACTGGTGAACGCTCTGAAGCCCAGATTCGCCTGCAGGACGGAACGGTAATCCGCATTTCTCCGAACTCTTTGATCACTTTGAATATGAAAAACGGCCAAATGATGCTCGACCTTCGTTACGGAAACCTGGTCGGTGACATCAATAAGGGCACCGCTTTGAAAATCAAATCAGGTGAAAAAGAATTCAACCTGGATGGTTCTGGTAAAATCGAGTTCAAGAAATCCCACTCCGGCAATGTCGACCTTCGTCTGCTTTCCGGTAACCTGAACTATCAGGACAAGAAAGAACGAAAAATTTTGGAGAAATCCCAACCCGTTGCGGTCTCCCAGCAAGGTATGAAACCGCTGGTGAAACCTACAGTCGAACTTTTGACTGCAAACAACTCTGTTTTCGTCAGAGAAAATCCTGATGAAGCGATGGCCTTTGCATGGCGCGGTCAGGGTAATATTGCGCACTTTGAAATGGAAGTCTCACCTACTGCCAACTTTGATCATGTGGCAGTTTTAAAAGACACCAAAGAGGGCAAAACTGATGTCGTTGAGCCTTTGGAACCAGGCCCTTATTTCTGGCGTGTGAAAGCTTACGACAAGAATGGAACTGTGGGTTTCTCTGAAGTCCGACAAATGACGTTGGCGCATTTGGATGTTCCGGTCATCACGACCCCGGTATCTGATGCCCGCTTCCAGATGGAAGTGGAAACAGATGATCCAGCATTACTTTCCATCTCAACGGAAGTTCGTTGGACCGCAGGTCCTTTGCTTAAAACTTATCACTGGCAGGTTTCCCGTGACGAGCAGTTCACTGCCATCGTCAAAGAAGGCAATTCTGCTATGCAAAACATCCTGACTCCGCGACTGGCCTCCGGCACTTACTGGGTGCGCGTCAGCGGCTCCACTATTGATAAGAAAAACTCAGCATGGTCTGCATCGGTTCCCTTCACAGTTCAAGTGACTGCGAAAAAAGAACCGGTCCCAGAACGCCCGGAACTCATCGCCAAAGATATAAAATTCCGTCTTCCACGCCCTGAAGAGCGTCGTCCCGCAAGCGAGATGGCTCCAAAGTTGGAATGGAAACCGGTCTCAAAAACCCGCGGCTATCGCGTGCAGGTTTCCAAAGACCTGAGCTTCCAGGCTCCACAAACTTACGACGTGCCAGACACTGCAACGATGTGGTCGCAGGTTGAAAAAGGCCAGCACTACTACCGCGTGTATGCCATCAGCCCTAAAGGACAACTAAGTCCACCAAGTGATATTGGCAATATCGCAGTCGAAGACATGCGCCCTATTCTGACAGTTCCACAACTGATGGAGCCGTTTAACAACATGTCGATCTTCCTGCAAACGCAACAAGAGCCGTTCATCTGGTTGGAATGGAAGAAAGTGGCCGGCGCGACAGGATACACTGTGGAAGTTTCCAACACAGAAGACTTCTCGAAAATTCTTTACACTTCGACTTTGCAAAACAACCGCTTCCTGATTAAGTCCAAAATTCCGTTGGGCAAAATCTATTGGCGCGTGCGCGCTGAAGCACAGGGCGACACCCCGTCTGACTGGGCAAATAAACGGGAATTCACTGTTTACCATCAGAAGAACGAAACATTTGTAAAATGAAAATACAATACTCGCTGTTCGACACCTTGCTAGAACCGGTTTTTGTTCTGAACGTGGAACAAAAAGTCATCTATTGCAACGAAACAGCGGCCATTGTCTGCGGTCTTTCTGTCAGAAAGATCACTCGCGGCACAATGAAGTTCCTGGATCTTTTTACTTTCAGCGAACCGATTGACGGCCTGGATAAACTGATTCATGTCTGCGACCCGACTCCCTACAGAGAAGTGAACTTCAAAACGCCTCAAGGTGGCGAAGGAAAAGTGCAATTAACCCTGCAGCCCGTCTTTGATTCTATGGGAGACAAAAACTGGATTGTGTTCGTGCGCGATGTGACTCTGGAAGAACGTCTGCAAAAAAAATATCGTGCCGAGCTTGAACAAAAAGAAGACGTCATCAAAGATCTTGAGGACGCCAAAGTTCAACTTGAAAACTACTCCAAGAACCTTGAAAAAATGGTCGCTGATCGCACGGCGGAATTGTCACGTTTAAATCAAATGATGACAGCCCTGCTGGACAGCTTGAATCAGGGCTTCCTGATCTTTAACGAAGAGGGTCGCATACAGGACATCACGTCCCGCGCCTGCGAAAATACGATCGAAGACCGCCCTCAGGGAAAAAATATCTGGGATGTACTAAAACTTCCAGAGAAAAAAGTCGATGGCTTCCAAAAATGGATGAAAACCATTTTCATGGAAATGCTGCCATTCGAAGATCTGGCACCATTGGGGCCCGAGCGCTACCCTCACTCCCAGGGCAATCACATTTCTCTTGAATACTTCCCTTTGCGCAACGCCGACGGTAAAATGGACGGTATTGTGATGGTGGCTTCGGATATCACGAAACTGGTGGAAGCACAGGAACAGGCTGAAAAAGACCGTTCTTATGCGAATCTAATCATCAACATGGTTCAAAACAAAAATCAAATCGGTCGCTTCGTTCGCGAATCTGAATCGATGCTGGCAGAGCTGCACACAGGTCTGAAGGCTTCCTGGGAATCCGCTGATGACGAAGCTTTGTTCCGTCAACTGCACACTCTTAAAGGTGGCGCTGCCCTGTTTTCCATTCAGGACATGACGGAACACTGTCACCATGCTGAGACCACTTTGGCGGAGTTCAAAGAATCCCGCAATGCAGATCAATATCAAAAGCTGCAGCAGGAAAGTCAGCTGGTTCAAAAATCCTTTGAAAAATTCCTGGATAAGACTTCAGAGATTCTGGGTCAAAAAGCTCTTTCCAATGAGCGCCAGATTGAAATTCCGGTCAGCAAACTGCAACACACTCTGGATGAAATGCAAAAGCTGCCACAAGGCACCGCTGCTGCTCGTCTGATCATGAATGAATTCCTGATGGAACCTGTGGGCTCCTTCTTCAGCTCCTACAGTGACGTGGCTCAAAAAGTGGCTGAAAAGCAGGAAAAACAGCTGAACCCTGTCGAGTTCAATAATTCAGAAATCAAAGTGCTGCCAGAGATCTATTCAAATCTTTTTGCGACCTTCGTGCATTCGTTCCGCAACTCCGTGGATCACGGCATTGAAATGCCCTCTGTTCGCGAGGAAAAAGGCAAACCCGCAGCCGGCACGATCACTGTTCAATTTGAAATTTTAAGAAAACCCGATGTGGACTATCTGCAGATCCGCGTGTCTGACGACGGTGCCGGTGTAAACCCAGAAGTCATTCGCAATAAACTGACTGCCAAGGGTGTGGATGTCTCCAAGGAATCCGATGAACAGGTGATCCAACATATCTTTGACAGCCAGTTCTCCACTCGCGAGCAGGTCACAGAGACTTCTGGCCGCGGCGTGGGTATGGATGCCATCAAACATGCTGCTGAAAATCTGGGCGGCACCGTTCGCGTGGTCTCTGAAAATGGAAAAGGCACCTCCCTTTTCGTTGAAGTGCCTTTCATCACGGAACTATTACCAGTCAAAAAAATCAAAGCGGCTTAGCTTGGCCATTCACGCTAGCGAACTGTGAAATTAATCACAAAAGCCGCAAAGGCTATCCAGTGAAGCAATCCAGAAATACGATAAACCTTGGCTTCCAATTCCATGTTACGGCGGGCATTGTTGGGATCCTTGATCAAAGCCTGATTGGTGATGCCCGTGATATACAAAGCCGCCACCAAAAAGCAGATCACACCCAACATCAAATTGACCACGGTGAATGAGCGAAACACATTATCCAGATCCTCGGTGATAGAAACCCGACCGACATAGGGAGCCGCTAACACCACCACCACCGATACGACCACCGGCAGTAGGAGATACTTCACAACCATCATTCGCCAGTTTTTCAAAGCATCATTGATCCGGGTGTAGTTGTGATCCGCGCAAATCGCCGTACGACGATACCCTTCGAATGAAGCCGGTGGCAGCAACACTGGATTGAAGGACGATATCGCTTCCAGCACATACTCGCTGCGCTCCAGAATAACGGTGAATTTATACTTGGCACCGTCCTTCATCAACAAGGTGAACGATCCGCCCTGGTAAGGCAAATGCGACAGCTTCACTTCTTTGATGTCAGCAAAATTAACTTCAATGTTCTTTTTGTTTTTGCCCAGCATCTCCAGGCGATCCGGAAAAATCGCCACCTGTTTAAATGCCAGGGGTCTGAAAAATGAAAACCCCTGAAACAAAAGAATCGCCGGCATCGGCAGCGCCAAAGCCAAAAAGCTAAGGGCCGTCAGCGGAGTGCCGTCTTCAAACGCCATCAGAATCAGCGGAATGAACGGCAATACGAAGGCCAAAGCCAATGGGAATAGCAGATAATAAAATACTTTTAAAAGTGTCCTGTCAGACAGGGTCCTTTTCAGACCCACCCGCGGTGAAAACGTTTGGGATTGTTCCATACCCCTCACTTACTTTGGATTGTGTTTAGTCCATGCTGCTTTAAGTTTATCCTCGAAAATTTTTGCCGAAAATGGTTTCACGATGTACTGAGAAACCCCTGCAAGAACGGCTTCAGTCACTTGATCGCGCTCTGACTCTGACGTCAAAAGAACGAATGGCAAGTTCTGCCACTCTGCCGTTGCACGAACATGCTTCAGCAATTCTAAGCCCTTCATTTTAGGCATGTTCCAGTCGGAGATAACCAACTGAATGCTGGAACCCGGAGTATTGGATTGCATGAGGACTTTCAATCCTTCCTCACCGTCTCCTGCTTCCTGAAGATTTCTATAGCCCATTGCCTTGAGTGTGTTTTTCACCAAGTCCCTAATAGAGGGCATGTCGTCAATTACCAAGATGCGGGTTTCGAGGGGAAACATTGGAACTCCTTCAAACGGTTCCCCTATTTTAGAAATTTCCTCGGTCAATTAACAACGGATTTTCCATGTCCCTCTATGGGGCTGGACTTTTTGCGGGCTCCAACCACAGAAAATTCGCTCGGACTCCATACTCTTGATGTGGAGCCATCTCGCTGCGAATCTCGTCATCACTTAGGTCGGTGGTGTTAATCTGCGAGAATGCAATCACAGGAGTCTTCGGGGAACGAGCCTGGATGCGGTCCCCCAACCCTCCACCAAAACGTGTGTGAAATTCACCGACAACAACAACCAAAACTTGTTCTGGATGCGCCAAAATATAATCCGTCGCCCGCCACGCCATCGTGTCATCCCAGATGGATTGCGCGGCGAAATACTTTTCGCCCGCTTCAGGATTCGGTAAATGCGGCATCTGCTCCAAAAAGCGCTTCTTGTAAGATTCTCGTCCCAACGAAAACTGCGGCGGCAGCAAGGCACGATCTTGTTCGGTCAAAGCCGGCAAACCACCTTTTGCCACTTTCCCCGTCAAACCCCGGGGAGCATTCAAAGCCACAGTTTTGGCGCCTTCAGAAGCCCGCGGAAACAGCGTCTGTCCTTTATAGAAGTCGAAAGACGGCTTACCCCACTGAATGGCTTTCAGGAAATCCACCTCTGCCAAGCCCCCGGCCCGGTAGGCATCCACGTGGGACTGATCAGTAAATGTAAAAAATTCCATCCCAACGGCAACGACATGACCGGAATCCCTAAGCCCCTGCATGATTTCGAGCTGTTGACGCTGGTGCTCTGATAGCCCGTGGTTCTCTCCAACTAAGATAATGGAGCCTGGAGTGACTTTAGAAAGAGACTCGGATAAGGTCGTTTCCTGCAGGTCTTCCCCTCGGAAGATGCCACTGGATTGAGCATGAGCGCAGGCTGAAACAAGAACGGCTACCAAAAAAAGGTTTAAGGTCTTCATGATTTCCCTCGTAAGACGCAAATTTGTCTGTTGAAGTTTCCGTTTTCCTTTGATACCTTGAGCCCCTTTGAAAAGGTATTGTCATTTTTCGCATGTTACGCGAGGCAATACATATGAAGTTTTAAGAGGTACGAAAATGGCTAAAAAATCAGGAAGAATCATCATCACTCTTGAGTGCACAGAAGCTCGCGGTGAAGGCAAACCAGTTTCTCGTTACACTACAACGAAAAACAAAACTAAGACTCCAAGCCGTCTTGAAAAGAAAAAGTACAATCCAAATTTGAAACGTCACACGGTTCACAGAGAAACTAAGTAATGATTCTTACGGATCAGCAGATTCTCGAATTCATGGAAGCTGGCGCAATTAAAGTTGAGCCCTTCCGCAGAGAATGCCTGGGAACGAACTCATACGATGTTCACTTGGGTAAAACTCTTGCAGTATATGAAGACGAAGTGCTGGACGCTAAGAAGCATAACAAGATTCGTACCTTCGAGATTCCGGATGAGGGCTTTGTTCTCATGCCGGATATGCTTTATTTGGGCGTGACTCAGGAATACACTGAGACTCTAAAACACGTTCCATTCCTTGAAGGTAAATCCAGTGTTGGTCGTCTTGGTATCGACATCCACGCAACAGCCGGCAAAGGCGACGTGGGTTTCTGTAACTTCTGGACACTGGAAATCTCCGTAAAACAACCCGTCAGAGTTTACACTGGAATGCCCGTTGGGCAATTGATCTACTTTGAAGTAAAAGGTGAAATCCTCACGCCGTATAACGTGAAGCCTTCTGCGAAGTACAATGAGAAGCTTCCTTTACCAGTGGAATCAATGATGTGGAAAAATTCATTCTAAGATTCTCTCGTCAAACTTTAATCTCATTAGCCGGTGGAGCGATCCTCTTGCTAAGTGCCTGTGGTGGAACCCTTTCCGACCAGGGAACTGGTATTGATGCCTACACGGAAATTGGCGGCACACTTACTACTGCATCGGCCACTGAAATCAACGGTATCGGCAAAGTCCGTTTCTTGACTCCCCTGGCGGGAGTATTGACGAACAACTCCTTCGTCTTCAAAGGCCAGTTGGATGGCAGCACCACCACTGCTGCGACTACTTTGATTTTTAATTCCAATGATCTGAATGTTTCTGAAAATTCCGGAATCGCGATCAAGTTCACTCGCAACGGCATCAACGTCGGCGTGCAAGTGGGCGTGAATGGCAACTGGGTCACGGTCAGCAGCGCGATCACGCAAATGTATGCCCCATTGTCTTTGGATTTTGTTATCGATATCCATAACAATACCGGCGGCAGCAACAAGACCCGTGTTCTGATCTGGAGATACACGCCATATGCGGCCGCGACGGCCGACATTGATACCAATAGCTCTGGTGATCTGACTGGGTCCTACCCGGCAAGCCAGCAGGCAGCGGGAATCTATACGGGTCTTATAGTAAACCAATCCCGCGTAACCGGCGCCGCTATCGGCACCGCCAAGCTTCTGAACTAGCTCGACCGCTGTCGAACTTATCTACAACTTTTAAATTATCTACCTGCCTGCGCCCAAAACAAGAGAACTCCTAAGGAAAATGGTAAATTCGACCATCCAAAATCCTGAAGGAATGACTTATGAAAAAGCCGGTACTTTTGATCGCCATTTCTGCACTAATGCTTTCGTTCACAACGGCCTGCCAAGAGGGCGTTAAAAAGACCGAAGACACCCAAGTACATTCTGATGGTGTTGCAAGCCTGGATCAAATCGCTGTCGAACTGAACAGTTATGATATGGACTTGAATGCACCGCTAAAACCACTTCCCGAAAACGAACCAATCACTCCAATTCCACATCTGGAAAAAGCCCAAGTGCTTTTGGAAAAGTATATTCTAAAAGCCGACAAACTTATTGAATTGGGCGACACCAGAGTGGTTCTATTTCCAGAAAAAGAACGCATCATCAATTCCCGAAAAAAGGCTTACCGCTTTTTGGGTGATGTTTATGCACGCCAAAGTATTAACAACACCACCCTGGCTGTTGAAAATCGCGATGTTGCGAACATTGAGATGGAAATGCGGGTTCGAATTTTTATTAATATGATCAGAACCTTTACCGGCAATGGTATCACTCAAGACGTCCTGATAAACAAAACATGGGACAAAGTAATCAAGACTATGAGTACTGACGTGCTTGCGACATGTGTTGCTTCAACCCAAGACAGTATTAACAACGGAACCCGCATCAATGAGCTAGGCGATCGCTACGATGGCTTCGGCATTCCGGGCTTTAAAGCCGCCTTCCACGATTTTCCAGCGATCGCATATATGTTTGTCGAGATCGCCAAACAAATGAAGGCCGAGTTGGAACTTAGAGCTCAAACAAAGTAAATCCGATGAAATCTATTCTCGCTATATTACTGTTATTTTCTCAGGCTGCATTGGCGCAGGAAACTTCTCTGACTGAGAAGATCACATCCTATCTACCCAATGCAGTATCTTTTGATTTAGCGATGAATAGCACGACAGTCTTTTTGCAGGACCGCGAGAGCATCCAATCTCCGAATTCGAGTGTTTCAAATAAAGAAGGTGTCGGACAATTGGCCAATGCTATCAGCCTTTCCGTTGCGCCCAATCGCAATCAAGATAAAGGATTCGGATTTAAAACCGGCCCTGATGTGACTTTTGCGTTTAATAATCTTCACTTTTCATCTGATGCCGCCCTCTTGGACAGCACAGACTTCCAAATTCTTAGAACCAGCTTAGGTATCTCGTCAGAGCTGAACTATAAGACCACCTGGGGCACGCCCTTTGTGTCTGCAGGGGTTGGGTTGGCATATAGCTGGATCTCGTGGTCCTCGCCTGCTTCCGGTGGAAGCATCGCCGCCGTTAATAAAAACATCATCCTGACTTTGGGTTACTACACTTACTTGACGGAATCTGCGATCGTAAAAGTATTCGCTCGCATGATCACTGAAGACGAGAATGTCTGGAACAAAGCACTGGATGCCTCACAGGGCTTCGACGTACCGGTCACCTCTGTAAGTAATCACATTGTCGGAGCATCCTTCGCTTACGCATTCCAATAAAAAAGGGAGCACACGGGCTCCCTTTTTCTATCTAGACTAGTTCGCTTTTCAAATTCTTATTCTTTGACGACTGGCGCTTCGATATAGAGACCTTGATTGTCTTCACCAAAGCCAAAACCTTGGGACCGCAAAAAGTTTATCATAGCTGGATATTGCGCTTCTCCCATTCTATAGCGGATTTTAACTCCTGCTTTATACAGAATGCCGTTGCTGTTTAGGCCATACATATAGCCCGGAGCTTTCTGTGACAACGAATTGGTTGTATGGAATTTCACACTGCACTTACTGTACTTCCAATCGCTACCAAACACTTTCTCTTTTCCAATAAGTCTAGTCGTGAAGATCTCAATACGATCTTCATCTGATCCCCAGTATTTTCCGTCGGTAGGACATGCTACTGAGTTTTCAGAATTCATTTCTTTAATTTTATAACCAAATGGCGCGTATTCATTAGCTTCACGCTCAACTTTCGCATCACTCAAGCGTTGACCAGATGCGATTCTTGTTTGCTCGTCAACTTCCATATCAACTTTATTGAGATACGTGTTTTGACCGATCACAAAGTTACGAATGCAAGGTCCATTGTATTTACAACGGATTAAAACATTATGAGCCTGAACTCCGGCTTCAATCTCTACTTTGGAAGGTTTATCATCCCAACTAGAAACAAATCTGAAGTTCTTTAGGACAGCGCCCGCACCTACAATGGACTTGCCTACAACGAAACTGTCTTCAATCAACGTTCCGTTGCCAATTTTAGAAGAATCACCCACAACAGTATTTACTAAACGAACATTATCACCAATGACAGCACCTGCATTTACTCGGGAACGAAGACTCACCAATACATTTGCTCCGATAGTCGTATCTGATTGAACCATTCCACCACCCAGTAAATGAGCGCGCCACATAAAAGACTCTACATCAACCTCACTGTTACGCTTTTCGATTTCTTCAATTGCGATATAGAACTCAGTTAAACGGTGGACTTCGGTTTCAGAAAGCTGTCTATACTTGCCTCTTTGCTGCTCTTTACCGATTTCCAGAAAAATTCTTAGTCCAGACGTAAAGCGTGCAATAGCTGAATAGTTCTTTCCACCATTTGCATCCCGCAGAGTTGTTAAACGCTCGTGGATCATCAACAAGGCCTGATCACGTAAAGTCAGTCGTAAAAACAAAGGTTCGATCAAAAATGTTTCATTACCTGCTGTGCAAGCAACGTTTTGCACGAGAGCTCCATCCGGCAATTGATAGCTTTTCTTCCCGCCTGGCGCGCAGAAGTTATTCAATTCCTGAACCGACTGAACCGCATAAATTCTTAAATCATTTTTTCTGGTTGCCAGCTTACCCATCTCCGCTAAAATTTCGCTGGTTTTAACAGACAGTCGATCCAGCACGCCTTCGGAAAACTTTGCGTATTGCTGAACTGCTTGAAGAATGCGCGGATTCAACGAGCGCACTGGAGGCATATTGTTCGGTTGATTACCACTGTGATCCAAAAATGGGTCTGCCAATACAACTTCGTCGTTCGGAAGAACCACAACGTCACCGCCGCCGCCGTTGCTTGGACCCATTTGCGCCCATGCAGATATTGAAAATACAGAAAGCACTGCTGCCAGCAAAACACTCTTTTTCATCATAAATTCCATCTCAAATCTACTCTTTAACGACCGGTGCATCGATATAGAGACCTTGATTGTCTCTACCTACGCCAAATCCTTGGGAACGCAAAAAATTTAACATCGCTGGATAGCCTGCTTCTTCCATTCTATATCGGATTTTAACGCCTGCTTTATACAGAATGCCGTTGCTGTTTAGGCCATACATATTGCCTGGAGCTTTGGGTGACAACGAATTGGTTGTGTGGATTTTCACACTGCACTTACTGTACTTCCAATCCCTACCAAACACTTTCTCTTTGCCAACAAGTTTAGTCGTGAAGATCTCAATGCGATCTTCATCTGATCCCCAGTATTGTCCGTCGGTAGGACATGCTACTGAGTTTTCAGAATTCATTTCTTTCAGTTTGTAACCAATTGGAGCGTATTCCTTCGCTTCATGATCAACGGCTGCGTTACTCAAGCGTTGGCCTGATGCGATTCTTGTTTGCTCATTAACTTCCATAACAACATTATTGAGATATGTGTTTTGACCAATCACAAAGTTACGAATGCAAGGTCCGTTGTATTCACAATAAATTTTAACATTCTGAGCCTGAACCCCGGGTTGAACCTCTACCTTGGACGGTGCACCTGCCCAGTTAGACACAAAATTGAAGTTTCTTAAAATAGCACCCGCACCAACGTAGGATCCACCAGCAATTTGCGACTGAAGATCCACATAGGCAGAGCTGGCAACTTGAGCACTGGCAGCAATCATTCCGCCACCATAAGGATGGGCTTGGTAAGTGAAAGAGGTTTCCTCGATATCACCATTGCGTCTTTCAATCTCTTCAGCAGCGACATAGAAATCCGTCAATCTTTGGACTTCACCTTCAGTCAAACGACGGACTACGCCTTTCACCTGATCTTGTCCCACGGAAATGAACGTCTTAAGACCTGTTGTGAAGCGAGCGATGGCAGAATAATTTTTACCGCCATTTTTATCACGCAATGTAGTTAGTCGTTCATGAATCAAAAGCATGGCTTGATCACGGATTGTCAGGCGAAGGAACAGTGGTTCAACCAAAAAGGTTTCATGACCTGCGGTACAAGCCACGCTTTGAACAGAAGCACCATCTGGAAGATTGTAGGACTTCTTTCCACCCGGAGCACAGAAGTTCGCCAATTCCTGAGCGGATTGGACGGCATAAAATCTTAGCTCACTTTCTTTTGGATTAATCAAAAGCTCCATTTGCTTTAGAATTGCGTACTCCCCGTTTGAAAGACGCTTCAGAGTTTCTGCGCTGAATTTTCCATACTGCAAAATAGCCTGAATAATACGCGGATTGATGGATCTCATCGGAGGCATGTTATTCGGTTGCTGACCGTCGTGATTTAGAAACGGATCAGCCAATACAACTTGGTCGTTCGGCAGAACAACCACGTCACCGCCGCCGCCATTGCTTGGACCCATTTGCGCCAATGCAGTTAATGAAAATGCCGAAATCAGTAAAGACAGAAACGCTTGTTTCATGATCATTGAACTCCTTGAATGAAAGGGTTCTAGCATGTTGCCGCGACGCGCGTAAATTAATTATTAACTAATTAATTGTGTTTACCTTAATCTTTTGATTAATTGCGCGCCATGACTGACATCTTCCTTTTCAAAAAACCCGTCGATTTCGTGAAGGCCTATATAGAAAGCCTTTCACCGACGGAACGTCGTGGAATCAATGGCCGCTTATCGAAAGCCGCTGGTGTCTTCCCGTCGTATTTCAGTCTTATTTTAAGTGGCGAGCGCTCATTAAACACAGAACAAGCCCTGGGAATCGCAAACTATATGTTACTGGGCACCTGGCAAAAACGTTACTTCTTAAGAATGGCGGACTATGACCGCGCCGGTTCCGAAGAGCTTCGTCAGGAATTATCCCGTGAACTTGAAGAACTGCGACTGAAGCATCATCAGATTTCGGGTGTGGTTCCCCATGAAAATGTTTTACTGTCTTCTGAAGACACCAGCCGCTTTTACTCATCATGGGTCTATGCTGCGATCCGATTGGCCAGTGTACTTCCCGAAAGCAATACCCTGGAAGACATCGCAAAACGCCTGAACATTCCCCTTAAAGAGTGCGCGGATGCCATGGACTTTTTATTGGACAAGGGACTTTGCATTCAGGAAGGCACCCGCTTCAACGTGGGTCCTGCACACATGCACTTAGGAAATGATTCCTATCAGATCGGAACTCACCACAGTCAGTGGCGCCTGCAGGCGATGTCCCGCCACGCTTCCATGAAAAGCACCAGTGAGCTTGCTTACAGTGTGGCGCTTTGTCTTTCCAAAGAAGATGTGTCGAAAGTACGCAGCCTTTTGTTGGACTCGATCAAAAAAGTCCGCGAAGTTTCTGACCCGTCACCGTCAGAAACTTTATATCTCTTAAATTTAGATTGGCTTGAAGTTTAGTGAGCTAAATCTTGCTCGGTAAGCTCTGGAACTGTCGCAGCAGTTGAAGCGTTGCTCATGTCGGCGATATAGCCCAGGATGCGCGCCAGCTGACCGCGGTCGGCTGCCACTTCCCAGTTGTGGGGTTTGCCCTTCCAACGCAGGAACCATGTCGCTTTTTCTTTGAACGTCGTCGGTGCTTTACCGTAACGAAGCAGGAACATGAATACAGATTCCAAGTCTTTTGGAGCAACTTGATCGCCCGCATATTCCTTCAACAGGTCAGCAAACAAATCAAAAGCTTTCGATGCTTCGTAACGAGTTAGATAACCGTCATTGTCCATATCAAAACGGGCAAACAGAATTTCCACGTACTGAATTGCGTGAGGAACCTGCCCCAAATCCGCAAGTTTTGTAGTGCGGGATTTGTTAGGAATATATCCTGAAGATTTAAACATGTTGTTGATAAATTCCAGTGTCAGTTCTTTGCTCGCTGACTTCAGATAACTGCGGAATGCCGGAGTCGCCGTCATGGAATCCATTAACGAGAATCGATACGCATTGGCAGCGCAGTCAACCTTCACCATTTTTTCAAGTTTGGACTGACCCGTTTTTTTGTTCTTTACCCATTCTTCAAACTGACATTCTTTAGGCAAAGTTTCAGTCAGCATCGTGTTCACAGTGACGCCTGACCACAACATTCCCACAAGATCAGTTAACTCGGTAAAGGAGGCGTACTTGTTACCATCGGAATGCCCCATGAAAATATTGGCATCACGGAAACGAGCATCCCCGAATGTGTCGTTTTCCGGTTCCAGCATCGCCAGATCCACGAAGAAGGGCTTCACAGTTTTAAATACTGCATTTACTTCCTCAAGAGTGACACCGGCATAAGCCTTGATACGGCTTAGATTGCCGGCAAAGGAGCGCATCATCACTCGCGCCAGCATGCGATTCAAATTCAATTGCGCCATGGAAGAACGATCATAGACTTGAGCCAGCTCACGGGAAATAATCAGGCGGCCCTTGTTATCAATGGTCATTGGTGTCGGCGTGTTGACGGCAAAGCCCAGCTCTTTCAAGCCTTCACGCAAGGCCGCGGAACTGTCCAGGCTGGTACGGCCTTTTTCAATGGCAGCTGCGAAATCACGAGGACGGAGTCCTTCGTTCTTATTGAATTTGCGAGTCAGTTTAGAAAAGAAGATCTCTGTATCAATCCAGATCTGCACTTCTTCACGCAACAACTCCAACGAGTGCATAGTGATAGCGTTTGGAACGTAATTGCTAAGACGATCCTCTGGAGAAACCAGAACATTGTTCACCGCCAGATCAATCAAGGTCTTCAAAGAATCCATCTTGGTTTTTTCAGGCAGATAGCCCGCCTGATTCAGACGATTGGCAATTTGCATGATCTCTTTGATCGATAGCTGGTGAGAGGCTTTTTTAACCAGAATATCACGCGCCAGATTCAAGCTTTGATTCGAGAAAATGGAAACCGCCGACAAAGTCTGCGCTTCGTCCAACGGTTTTCCAGCAACAAAGTAGTGATGATACAGGCTGCTCATATAGACACGAGCACCCAGCGCCATCAAAGGGCTCCAGATTTTCTTGGACAAGGAAGAGTCGTTACCGCCAAACACCATATTCTTGGCATCCACGATCAACGGCATCAGTTTTTGCAGTTCATCGCTAAGTAAAACTGACTCTTTTTCGCCGTCTTTAGGCTTTGGTGGATACAGCTTTTCGTATTCACGCAGCAATACGATCAAATCATTCAAATCGTAAGGCCCTTCAACCAAAGAACCCAATTCTTTTCCAGAATTCTCAAGCACAGCCTGAGCGTCGGCAAAATACTTTTGCGCTTCATCAGGAGAATACATTTGCGGATCCCAATCGCGACTGTAGATTGGGTAAAACGGCAGGAATCGCTCAACAACTGTTTTAAGCTTGTTGACCTTCATACGCGCCGTTTTAAAGTCATTGGTCGTAAAGGAATCCATGCTGCCACCAAAGATCAGCTGTTTCACTTTCATGGATTCCAAGATCATTTTCTGAGAGATTTTAAAGTCCGGCCAAACTTTGCTGAACGTTATCAGCAACTCGTTCACTTCCTCGCGGGAAACTACCCCTTCAGGTTTTTCCGCAACCAGATCCTGAAACACAGACAAAACATCTTCCAAAGTACGAGCCAGATAAGTCAGGCGGTAGCCGGTATCAGTTTCCGGAACCTGCTCGATGAAATAGTAATAGCGAAGGTACTGAATATAACCGCGGGCCCCTAGCAGACTGAAACGGCGCCATTCATTGGGCGCTATGGCGTTTTCGTTGCCACCGGCCAGGGCTTTTTTAACTTTCTTTACCACCGGCATATAAGTGCGAACCACTTCCACGCCGGACCAGTCATCGTCCAAAGCCAAAGAAAGCTCATTTAAAAAAGTCACAAAGTCAGACATGTTGTAGGCCTGACCGTTTTTCTCGATATGCCCTGCCAAAGCTTTGGCAGAGTTTTGGAGTTCCTTGTTCGCGTCCTCGAAGAACTGCATGTCTTTTTGAACCTGGTTCGTTTCAGAAACGGACCATTTCAAAACCATGATCTTCATGTAGGGATTCATGCGTAAAGTGATGCCATTCAAAAGTGCAAACACTTCCTGCAGGCGCGTCAGTTCCTTTTGTGTCAGGAACTCGACATTGCCGCCCAGGAAAAGCTGCTTCAGCTTCATGAACTCCAGTTGAAGTTCTTTGCTGATATGCGGAGCTTTGGTTTGATCCATGAAGTTTTTCTCAATGAACGTTGCCAATTCTTGAGAGGTGTAACGGGACTTATCACTGCCGCGCACGTAGCGCTGAAAACTTTGAACCGCTCCGCCAAGGCAGCTCCATAAAGCGTTGATGTCACCGTCTTTGGCTTCACCAGCGATAAAGTCGCGCATTGCGGAACTGGTGTCAGTCAAACAAGTGGCCCCACCAAATTCATGAGCTTTGGTTTCTGGAGGTGCTTCGCCAATTTTAGAATCACAGCCCGCCGTGAAGGCGACCAAAGCCGCCATCATCACCGCGATGCAGGTGTTTTTAGAAAACATAAGTCATGCCTCCATAGAAACGGTCGTTGGCGCGGAATTGGTTCAGGAAACCTGAAGGATCATGCCCCTCATCCTGAACTCCCAGAACGTCTCCGCCAAGCACCACGGCCCATTTCTGCGTGGGGAAGTATTGAAACTCGGTATTCAACAGGGAACCCCGTTGATCATAGTCGTAAAGGTACTTGATTCGAGTCACCAACGGACGTTTGAACCACGTTGCCACCTGACCTTCCAGGCGCAACATCAAACTGTTGGTGAATTTCATACGGGAATCATACAGCGTGAAGTCGTCAGCAGTACCCTTGGAATCGATATCCTCGATGCCACCACCATCCACTTTCAGATAAGCCACCTGAACAGCGATAGGACGAGTGATAATTTCAGTCAGAACAAAATCAGCTGCGACAGAATACGCCTGCAAAGGCTCCAACTTCTGAATCACCCATTCTTCCTCGGGAAGACGAATTTCAGGTTCATCACGTAAAACCGAGAACGTGGTTTTCACAGCCTTAAAGGAGTAACCCACATCGACCGAGGCCACTCTGTGATAAGTGACTGCGGGTGAAACCGTCACATCGAGTTTATCGTCAGAGGTTTGCTTAAAGGCCTGGCGTTTTAGAATCAAATCGTTCACCGGCAAATAACCAGCACTGACCACAGCCCAAGTGCCTTTGGATTTATCTCCCAGGCGAGTCATCAATGAAGCTCCGCCGTTATTCACAAGCTTTGCTTGTTCAGGAATATCCAGTTTGTAGTAAACGGTATTTACGCGAGCATTGAAATCCAAGTTACGTGAAGGCGCTCGGTACCAGCGACTGTCAGCAACTAGTCCGCCGCCCTCTTCGCGAACATCCGGTCCCATGCTGGGAATAAAAATTGGCGTGACCATGGCCAAAACCTGATAGTTCTTTTCATTGTAGTCAAAAAACAACCCGGTCAGACCTTCCTCTTCGGGACGAAGAGAATCCAAAGTCAGATACGGTTGCCACACCCCCAGGTTCCAGCGGTGATCGATATCACTCCAGTCCTTCTTTTTACGACCGGCGAAAACCTTGAAGGTCTCACCTTTCGATGCGATGTAGGCTTCATGCATGATCATGTGAGTCTGACCGCGCGAGAAATAAGTTCCCCCGGTCACGTCAAAAGCGGCATCCAACCAACCGGTTTCTTTAAGAACGGAAAGGCGTGCTGAAAGTAACTGACTGTAAGTGAGGCGAGGTGCATCCGGAACTGGTGTGAAGTACTGCATGCCCTCCAGACGAATTTGTCCGTAAACGTGCGCGGGCCGTGAATCATCTGATTTCTCAGGATTCTTGATGGTGCTGATACCTTCTGCTTTTGGCATTTTAAGGCTGGTTTCAGCGGCTATGGAATTGGAACCTGCAAAGACACCGATTAACAGCGCCAGCAGATAGGTTGTTCCCCTCACGTTTTCCCTCTGGATTTAAGTCCAGGCGGTAGAAGATAATAAGAGCGAAAGGGAGTCAACGACACCCTGTTTCCCAAGTTCGCCAAATCGAATATAACGGCTCTAGAGCCGAATCTGAAAATCTTTCCGTGAACTTAGGCTGCCTTAATTAGAGTTTCTGCTCCATAGCCCTAAAAAGCCCTGCTTTTCCCCATGTAACGCCCAAAGCCAAGTGCTTCGATTGCCCCCCCTAAACATCAGAAGTATTCTTGGATTCTAAACGGGAGACAACATGACCCTTGAAACTTTACTGGAAAAAATGTGGGTGGATTACTGCAAGCTAAATCCAGCTGCCAAAAATATTCACGATCTTTTTGTTTCTGAAGGCGAAACGGTTTTGAATGACCATATTGCTCTTCGCACCTTTAACCATCCCCGCCTGGGTATCGAATCCCTGGCGAAACAATTTAAAAAGTTCGGCTACGAACAAAAAGGTGATCCGTACATTTTCACGGAGAAAAAACTTTTTGCCCGTCACTATGAACATCCTGACGAAAGAATGCCGAAAATTTTCATTTCCGAGTTGGAATTGGAAAAAGTATCTCCGTTCATTCGGGAAACTTTGAACAAACTGGCTGACTCCATCCCGCAAAACGTGATCGATGGCGAAGACTTCTCGATGTGTGGCCGTCCTTGGGACATGTCTTATGCATTGTACTCTGAACTTGCGAAAGAGTCCGAGTACGCATCATGGGTTGCTGCCTATGGTTTCCGCCCGAATCACTTCACTGTGAATATCAACAACCTTAAAAAATTCCAGGACATCAACTACCTTAACGATTACCTGCAAGGTAAAGGCGTTGTTCTGAATAAGTCTGGTGGTTTGGTCAAAGGAACTCAGGCTGACTATCTGGAGCAATCCTCCACGATGGCTTCTGAGATTCCAGTTAAATTTTCAGATGGCACTCACAACATTCCGGGTTGCTATTATGAATTTGCGAAACGTTATAAAATGGATAACGGCAAATTCTATCAGGGCTTTGTCGCAAAATCCGCTGACAAGATCTTCGAAAGCACGAACAAGCAAAAGTAGCAAAAGGTACGGACACACTTTTGGTAGCAATCGTGCGTCACATAGCTTTCTTGAAAATAAAAAACCACGGTTTTAGCCGTGGTTTTTTATTTTAGGTGACGCACAGTTGCTACCAAAAGTGTGTCCGTACCTTTTAGGCGATTTTTCGGATGATTAGATTTTCGGTTTCCTGATCGTTTTTCTGGGTGCCCCAGTGCGGATGCGCCTGCAGGAATACTTTTACCAGTTGCGAGTCAAACTGAGTGCCCGAGCAACGAACCAGTTCCTCATAAACAACTTCATCAGGCAAACCTTTACGATAAGCCCGGGTCTGCGACATCGCATCGTAGGTGTCTACGACCAAAATCACTCGCGCAACAATATCGATTTTATCACCGGCGATTTTATCCGGATAACCTGTGCCATCGACTCGCTCATGATGACCGCGAATGGCTGGTAGGATTTGTTCAAAGAAACTATGTTTCGCCAAGGGCAGAATGATTTGTTCGCTCATCACGGGATGGGAACGCATGATTTCCTGCTCTGCGGGATCCAGCTTGCCAGGCTTTGAGATGATGGACTGACTGACGCCCATCTTACCGATGTCATGAAAAAGGCCTGCGAACTCGGCGAGCTTTTGTTCGTATTCATTGAGTCCCGCATCGCGGGCTAATTTGCGCGAAAGCTCCCCCACACGGCAGCAATGCGCATAGGTTTCAGGGTCGACGGTTTTCAAAGTCTGCATCAATGCTTTGGCTGAATCATAAGCCCACGACGGAATATTTCCCCACTTCGAAGACATACCACTCCCTTCATTCCCATAAAACTTTTCGGCCTTGGTCTGGATAAACTTAACTGAATCAACCACCCGATTCTCAGAGTGAGACAAGTTCCCGTTGACAGTCCTGGGGATCACTTTGAAAATAGACCCATCGACAACATGAGGAACCAAGATGAGACAACTACTTCTGATTTTCACCATGATCACTCTGACAGCTGGCACCGCCTCCGCCCAGAAAATCAAAGTACGCAAAGTCAAAGGCAACACCGCCATTGTCGAAAGTAATTCCCCCCTGGCACCAGGAGCTGTTTATGATCTGATCTCTCAAGATCAGTTTGGCGACGACATGGGAATGGCCACGCGGGAAAATTTTGTGGGTTTGAGTTTTGGATTTTCCAACACCAAATCTGATGCTCAGAATGCCACCAATGAATCCAGCATGACTTTGGATACGCGCTTTGGTTGGAATTTGGCGACGTTCGAACTGGGTCCCTTGGTACAATTCAGTATGAATCACGCCAATGATGTTACGTCGACAACCTGGAAGTTGGGTGGCTTTGCGGATTACAATCTGGTTCCCAACATCACAGGCGAGGGCTTTTTATACGGTCTGACCGCTTGGGGTGCTTTTGGAAATATGGACCGTGGCAATGGCACCAAAGTGGACATCGTCGACGCCTTCGGCGGACTTGTGGTGAAATGGTTTCCCACTTCCAGCTCTGCTTGTTTTCGATTTGATCTGGGATACCTGTATGAACGCCAGACCGTCACTGGCGGCTACTATTCAAATTCAGGCTTTACCGGAACGGCAGGAATTTTTGCTTATTACTAGGCTGTGATCACAGCCAGAACCATTAACAACAGAGCGCAAATCAAAACAATTTTTAAGGACATGCGCTCTCCCGTTACCGAGGCTTGGTTAAATCATTTCTGACATTGAGCCTGGTAATAACGAAGCATCGCTGCTTCAATGGGCCCCCGCTCTTCCTCATCTATGACATATACGCCAATTGCACGCTCGGGGTCACCTTCATTGACAACTCCCTTATAGATTCCAGGAGTGTGAAATGATTTTGTATTCTCATCATAATAGATAACACCGTTTTGCAATGGGCTGTTTGAATCGTAAACAATGATCGCGATCTTGTCATCGATTCTCGTGATCTCTTTCGCAACCACAACGTGCTGATCATATCTGCCAAATCGTAAATTCAAAAGAGTCAGACGATGACCTTCGAGGTTTTTCTTTAATGTCGAGAATGTCAGCAAATTATCCACAGCACTGCGGTTGTCTTCTGCAGGAGTTACCATCGACAGATTGGATCCTCGGAAAAAACGCTCCTGCTGAGCACGCTCCACGTCCAGCTTGAAGGTTTTCCAATGGGATTCATTGTTCACAACCTCTTTGTATCCCTTGTTGATGAGTGGAAATAGACCGTTGGGAACTTTCTCCTCGGCGGCCCAGGAAGACAACAAAGACAGGTCAGAATATTTCAAAACTTCATAGCTATGAATCGGCGTCTTAAGCATTCGCTCACGACCACCACCCGTCTGCAACGGGCTTAGCTCATGGCCGCGCACCATATTCAAAGTACGGCGCACCAGTTCCTCTTTGCTGATTTCCTCTTGCTCTTCGAATCGGGCCAAATAAAACATCTTGCGCTGAACGCTTGCTAGTCCCCAGCAAACCCCTAGATTGGGACCGCCGGATTTGAAATACCAGTTTTGCACGGGGATATGATAGAAAACGTGAAACGAAGATTTCGGCTGAATTGCAGCATAAATACTATTCACAGATAGTCCGCGGCAAGACAGATCTTTGACTAAAGTATCAGTGAGGGTTTTGCCACTCGAAGCTAATGCCGCCCTCGGTTGCAACCCCACGCCCACACAAACGCCCAATAAAAGAATACTTAGAAATTTCGTCATGGAAGCAGCTGGAGCAATCATCAGACCACCCCGATATCCAATAGAATCCCATTGAGTTGTTTACTATTTAGACAGGAACCGCGGAGGGGCACCTTAGCTTAAAAACTAAGCCCCATCCCCACCGTACCGTAGAAAGTATTTAGCTCTGCTTTTTGGTTTTTGATCGAGTCTATAAAGGCATAACGTTTAACACCAAAACCCGCTTCGCCGAAAAATATGTCGGTCCAAAGAACCTTACCGTGGAAGTTCAACGACATTGATGAGTTCAACTTCACAGTATCTTTCAAGCTTTGTGCGTAATAAATAAATTCCACATCCACCCATTTCGGATAGCGAAACAGAGGAACCAGATTAAACAGATCATCAAACAACTTCGGCATGGAACGAGCCCAGAAAATCCCGCCGCCGGTCATCGGGGCTGATAAATCACCGAAATTCACATTCTGATAAGAGGCCATCATGCCTACGGTCTCATCGCGGTTCCACAAACCGGGAACAAAGCGGTATTTCAGGTCCACAGTCAACACATCCAGCGGTGCCGTGGCACCTGCAGTATTGACTTTAATTTCATTAAACGAGCGGAAGTATTTGGCGCTAATCCCCCAACGCTGCCGAGAAAGCCAATAATCCGTCCAGGAGAATAAATCCTCGAACCACTGATTGTACGCCACTTCGCCCATGAATACGAAATCTGCAGAAGATTTTGCAACCGAGAGACGCGCTGATAATTCACGCGGGAAGCCTTTGTAAATTTCAAAGTAGGACCGATATTCCTGTCCTTCGTAATTCATGTTCATATAGGAACGATTGATTTCACCGCGATCTGTGGCTTTAATTCTCCACATAAATTCCTGCGGTTCATCCTTTTCAACAACCACCGAATTTTGAACCGTCGTCAAAGCGACTTCTTTCAATTTTCGACCGAAAATTTTAATGTTGTCGTTATACGTTCCTGTCGGAGTTCGCTGATGCAGGTAAAGACGCGACTGTCTGCGTGGAACCACTGACAATTCAAAGCGCTGTTTGAAAACACCGCCGCCTTTGCCAGGCAGATAAATTTTTGCATCATCTTTTTGCAAAGCTGCCGCCCAGTACTTGCGTTCGTCCCCGATCGTCGACTCGAATCCGATCATCTTGGTAAGTTTCAAATACTGATCGGGATTCAAAAGGACAGAACGTCCCAAGGGGCGTGTTTCATAACCCACAATGCGCAGAACTCCGGGACGTGACGTGTCTGCGATATCCATCAACTGCAGCTTATTCGGTTGAACCAGAAATTCGTAACTTTCCCCCGTTGCCAGCTCTGCAAAAAAAGAAGTCGGTCCATCCGCTGGCGTCGGAACGGACTGTTTCAAACTGGCTTCGTTGTTGTTTAAAAGCACACGCGGTGTCGTCGCATCTACACGGGCTTTACCCAGCACGACTTTTCCATCCGTCAGCTTTTGATTTCCGTACCACTGAGAACACAAGCGAGTGTATCCGCGTCCCACCTGGTGCGACAGACAGAAACGAAATATCTCGTTCAATTTTCCAAAAGGAGACCCGGCGCCCTTGAAGTTCTGAATCGCAAATGCACTACCGAAAAATCCCGCCGAGGTAAGTTCTGTTGCCGGAACTTTTTGTGCCAACAAACTGGCACGCCATGCTTGCAGCTGAGCACTCCATTTTTTTTGTTCCGCTTCTTTGATTTCATACTGCCAAAGCACATTACCTGTACGCGAAATCATTTCCAGCGAAGCCGCCCCCAGAATTTCCACCGGCCAGTCCAAGATCAATGCTTCTGCATTTCTTTGATCTGGCGGCATCACTTTGACCAATTGCGGATGTGCTTGCCCCAAAGGCATTAATTGAAAATTAAAAGTGTTTTGATTCAGGATAACCGGGCCGATTTTCAGGGACTTGCCATTTTGAACAGTCAGATCGTATTCCAACTCCATTGGTGGCAACACCACACCGCTGTCGATCTGATCAAAGAACATGGGCTTATCAAACTCTCTATTTGCAGCGGATTTGACCAGGGACTGCTGCGGGGCAGGATTTTCATCCATCGCTCCAACGCTATCCAAATTGTCTTGTGCGTGAGCAGAGAAGCTCAAAGCTGCCAGAAGAGATAAAATCAGATGCTGTGCACTATTCACGAAGGCTACCTCACTGCGTTTAAGTTTATTTAATTGATTCGTAATCAACAAGCTAAATTGTTGGACTGTCTGGGATTTTCGGATTATGACTGGCACTTATTCGGAGGAGAAAGAATGTCTTCAGCTCGCACGGTTTACCACATGAAAGTCGAACAAATCATCGATCACACGCCGACAGTTCGTGAATTGGTTCTTAAAACTGAGACTCCCGCTGAATTCAAATTCAAGGCTGGTCAATTTGTAATGTTGAACGTTCCCCAAGGGGAAGCGAAACCTGTTTTGCGTGCCTACTCCATTTCAAGTGATGACAGAAATCCCCATGGGTTCCGTCTTCTTTTTAAATTCGTTGAAAACGGCATTGCCTCGACGTTTGTTTGGAACCTTAAGGGCGGCGAAACTTTGAATTTCACAGGTCCCTTCGGAAAAGTATTCTTCCAAGAACCTCCAACTGAGCAAATCGTGTTCCTGAATACGGGCACGGGTCTTTCTCAACACATTTGTTATTTGCTTTCGAAAAAGGAACAGTATCCAAACCTTCGCTACCGCATGCTGTTTGGCGTTCGCAGCGAAAAAGACATGTATTACCAGCCGGAACTGGAAGCTCTATCAAAAGAGCTTCCTGACTTTAAATACGAATTTGTTTTGAGTCGTCCCCAGGAAACTTGGACCGGCAAAAAAGGTTACATCCAAAACTTCATCTCCGAATTCGATTACAAGAATATTCCAACCACATTCTACATGTGCGGTAACGGTGGGATGATCAAAGAAGTTAAACACCAATTGATCGAAGTCGACGGAATTGAAAAAAACAAAATCTGGTCGGAAGCATTCGACTAACCGGTGCTGACAAAAAATCGTGCCGCCATTGAATTAATCCTGGCCGGAGCCCTTTGGGGTTTTGGCTTTGTTGCCACCGTATTCGCCCTGCGCGCGTTCACTCCCGCGGAAGCGTTGGTCTATCGGTTTTTGATTGCTTCGGTTTTTGGTGAACTGATTTATTTGTACTTCAAAAAACCCGGCCTGCCGTCCATGATCTCTGATTTTAAGAAAGCTCTGCCCGCGGGATTTTTCCTGGGTGGACTGATGATCCTGCAGACAATCGGTTTGCAGTACACAACTGCTACCAAAAGTGGATTCATCACCAGCCTGTACGTGATTCTGGTACCACTGATTAACACACTGATTTTCAAAGCTCGCAGCAGCACCTTAAACTACGTTTTGGCATTGGCTGCTTTGGGCGGCACCTTTATTTTAATGGATGCAAATATTTCTGATATCAACGTCGGAGATCTTTGGACCCTGGCCAGTTCCGTGCTTGCCGCCGGTCACATCATTTATATCGGCAAAGTGACCAACAAAGTGGACAACGCATTCCGGTTCAATAATTTTCAATCGATTTGGGTTTTGATTTTACTTTCACCGTTGCTGCTTTTTCAGAAGACGGTGGTTTTTTCAGCCCCGTGGGAATCATGGCTGGGAGTCGCAATGCTGGGACTGGGTTCCAGTCTGATTGCTTTTTCAATTCAGATTCGAGCACAAAAGATTTTGTCAGATTCGACTGCAAGTATGATTTTCCTGCTGGAATCTCCTTTTGCAGCACTCTTTGGGTTTTTACTCTTAGACGAGCGCCTGTCCTGGTTTCAAGGACTCGGCGCTGTGATTATAATGGGAGCCTCGGTTATGCAGATTCTTGGTGACCCTTCTTCAAAGACCACAGGAACGCAAGCAAAAGAATAACGGCGCCAGAAAGTCCCGTCACCCATTCAGGGATATGCACAAATGGCGCTGTCAACATGACCATCGACAACACGAAAATCGCATAAAAGGCCCCGTGCTCAAGAAATGCAAACTTGGACAAGGCTTCTTTTTCCACAAACATGATTGTCAAACTTCTGACGAAGAAGGCACCGATCGACAGACCGATCATGATAATGAAAAGATTGTGAGTGATGGCAAATGCGCCCACCACACCGTCGAAACTGAAGGAGGCATCAAGTACTTCCAGATAAAGGAAACTTGCGGCGCTGGCCTTGTGCACGTTGTGCATGGTTTCTTCACTGGCTTCCATGAAGGCACCGATGCCGTCCACGGCCACGAACACAATCAAACCCGCTAAACCGGATTTCAGGAAGGCATAGGCTTCGTTTTGCTGAGGCATGAAGTGAGAAATCGTAATCAGGATTATTAAGGCCGACCCAATTTCAATGGCTTCAATGCGTCCCAGAAAGGCCATTGGTTTTTCAACTGAAGACACCCAATGCTCAATTTTTTCTGCATCAAAGAAAAATCTTAACGCCACCATCAATAGGAAGGCACCGCCGAAGGCCGCGACTTCCAAATGAGCCGCAAGCATCAACGCGGCATATTCATCCGGACGTTTTGCCGCCATAACCAAGGCATCCCAAGGATTGATATTCGCCATCACTCCGACGATCCCCAAAGGGAACACCAAGCGCATACCGAACACCGCAATCAACATACCCCAAGTCAGGAAGCGATGACGCCAAACCGGAGTCATGTCCTTAAGAACTGTGGCATTCACGATGGCATTATCAAATGATAATGAGATTTCAAGAACAGCCAGGACTGAAGCAATAAACAAAGCCTGCAATCCCGCCCCGACTGTGCCGCCGTAATACTGGCCGACAAAGAAGGAAGCTATAAGACCGATGATCGTAATAAAAATAGAACCTGTGAAATATTTAAGCATTCCACCAAGTAATTCTATTTAAGGATTTTTTTCAAGAACTTTCCGGTTTCGCTTTCCTTAATTTTTGCGACTTGCTCTGGCGTCCCAGTAGCTACAATAAGCCCACCGTGTTTACCGCCGTCAGGACCCAAATCGATCACATGGTCAGCAGTTTTCACCACTTCCATCGCGTGTTCGATAACCAGCACAGTATTACCCTGATCTGCCAATTCTTGCAGCAGTTCCACCAGTTTTCTGACGTCATCAAAATGTAAACCCGTGGTCGGCTCGTCCAGAATGTATAATGTTTTTCCGGTCCCGCGTTTCGACAGCTCTTTAGAGAGCTTCACGCGCTGGGCTTCGCCGCCTGACAATGTCGTCGAACTTTGTCCCAGAGTCATGTAATCCAGACCCACACGGTGGAGAGTCTCAAGCTTGCGATGGATGTGACTGTGATTTTTAAAGAACTCCAACGCCTCGGCGACACTCATATCCAAAACATCGGCAATGGATTTTTCTTTGTACTTGATGTTCAGGGTTTCGCGGTTGTAGCGCTTGCCCAGACAGGTATCACAAGTCACAAAGACGTCGCTCAGGAAATGCATTTCAACCCGGATTTGACCGTGGCCCATGCAGGTTTCGCAGCGACCGCCCTTAACGTTGAAACTAAAACGACCCGGTTCGTAACCGCGCAATTTTGAATCCGGAAGATTCGCAAACAGATCGCGGATCAACGGGAATAACGCCACATAAGTTGCCGGCGTCGAACGCGGTGTGCGTCCGATAGGACGTTGATTAATATCGATGACCTTGTCGATTTTATCCAGGCCTTCGATTTTTTTAAATGGAGCAGGTTCTGCCAATGCTTTATAAAACTTTTGCGCCAAAATCTTGTAAAGGGTATCGATGATCAATGTCGATTTACCGGAACCAGAAACACCAGTCACGGCTGTTAGCGTGCCCAATGGAATTTTCAAATCTACGTTTTGCAGATTGTTGCCGGTGGCGCCTTTTAGCTCAAGGAAATGACCATTGCCCGCACGACGGTGTTTCGGAACCGGAATTCGCACTTCGCCCTTAAGATATTTTCCAGTCAGGGAGTTCGGATTGTTTTCTAATTCTTCAGGTGTACCCTGCGCCATTTTGTGACCGCCCAGACGTCCCGCACGGGGCCCAAGGTCGACGACAAAATCGGCATAGCGAATGGTGTCTTCGTCATGCTCTACCAATAAGATGGTATTTCCACGGTCTTTTAGTTCCCCGATAATATCCAGCAAGCGGTGGTGATCCCGCGGATGCAGCCCGATGCTGGGCTCGTCCATCACATACAAGACGCCAATCAACGAAGAACCGACTTGCGTGGCAAGACGAATACGTTGCGCTTCCCCGCCCGAAAGTGTGCGCGAAGAGCGGTTCATCGAAAGATAACTTGTTCCCACGCGGATCATGTAATCCAGACGATCCGTGGCTTGCTTGACGATTTTTTCTGCGATCAGCAGATCTTTAGTGCGCCATTTGATGGTGGCTAAAAAATTACGCAAATCATCGGCGCTCATCACGGCCAACTCAGAAATCGTTTTCTCTGCGACCTTGATATTCAAAGCTTCCGGCCTTAATCGTGAACCATGGCAATCCGGGCAGTCATGCAGAACCATGTCCTCGCCCTCTTCATCATCTTCGTCGGAAGTTTTTTTGCCTTTGTACTTGTAGACGACTTTGTCGAGCTTCTTACCGCCGACTTCGCCGTCTGAAAATTGTTCTTCCTCTTCCAAATCCAAAGTGCCCAGACCGTTGCAGGTTTGGCATGCACCGCGGGGATTATTGAAACTGAACATACGCGGTTCAATTTCAGGGAAGCTGTAACCGCAAATAGGACATGCGGAGTGAAGTGAGTAATTGGTTCTTTCCCCGTCCAGGGTTTCAATGATCACACGGCCATTGGCCATGGACAGAGCGGTGTTGATGCTTTCACTCAGACGCATCTTCATCGTGTCTTTCATGATCAATTGATCGACCACCAAGTCGATATCATGGGTTTTGGTTTTCGCAAGCTTCGTGGCTTTATCAAGCTCGATCATTTTTCCATCGACCTTGGCTTTAACGAAACCTTTCTTAGCCCAGCGTTGAAATTCAGCTAAGAACTCCCCTTTTTTTCCAGAGGCCATTGGCGCCAGAACGTAAAACTTCGCACCTTGGCCTTTTTTAATGACCTCATCAATAATCTGCTGCGGAGTTTGGGAGCTGACGGGAATGTGATGCGTGGGACATTCCGGTACGCCGACTTTTGCATAAAGCAAGCGAAGGTAATCATAAATTTCAGTGACAGTTCCCACGGTAGAACGCGGATTCGTGCTGACAGACTTTTGATCAATCGCGATTGCTGGCGAAAGACCTGTGATGGAATCGACTTCAGGTTTCTTTAGCTGCTCAAGAAAGTTTCGCGCATACGCGGACAAGCTTTCCACATAACGACGTTGGCCTTCGGCATAGACCGTATCAAACGCCAACGACGACTTTCCACTGCCACTCAAACCGGTGAAAACCGTGATCTTGTTGCGTGGAATGGTCACACTGACATCTTTCAGATTATGCTCTTTGGCGCCTTTTACTACGATTCCATCTTCAGCTTGTGACATAGCCTGACAGTGTACGCCGGTTGGTATCAGGGCACAACTTTCTGGCCCAACGCCCTGACAAAACGCACCTCAAATAACGCAACGCAAACACCAAGAGGTGCCTGCCGGTTTATAGGTAATCCAACAGAGTTTGGTAGTGGTTGTTCAAGATAACTGACTCTTCATGAGTTCCGCCTTTGTCGGGATGGAATACCCGGGCGAGCACCTTTTTGGCATTTTTCAAAGACTCTTCAGTGAGTGAGGTCTCCATAGGAAAACCATTGAGAGTGAAAAATTCAAAGGCGGCGTTAACGTCTTGTGAAAACGTCGTGCCTTTAGCGGTTTTGTTTGAAAGACCTTTCGCCTTGGTCTTGATTTCCAGGCGCTGCGCTTTCGCACGCTCTTTTTGTTTTTGATACTGCTGCTTTTTGAATTCGGTCTGCTTGGCTTTAAACGGCGACTCGACTGTTACGAAGAGCTGTCCTTTTTCCAAACTCGTTTTGGAATCCAAAAAATCCGGATGTTTTTTCTCGACCTGCAATAAGATCGACCAAACATGGCGACAGAAACTGCCCTTTGCGGCAGATGGACAATTGCAATCTACCGAAAAAGTAGTGCTCGCAATACTTTCCGCCACAAACAAGACCTTTACGGGCTTTGATGCTTTTACGTATCCTTCGATGCGCGCATCCCCTGCGACTGATAGAACAGCCAGTCCGGCAGCAAAGTCTTCACGACCTTGCTTACGCACTTCAGGTTTAAAAAAATGTTCGTAGAGACGTTCGACTAACAACGCTGGATCCTTTGCAAATACCAAAAGCAGTGTCTGCAAAACTCAATCCCAACTCAACAGATAATAAAACCGCACCGCAGAACCGATATCGGTTCCGCACTGCATCCCCAAAAACCGGCAGGCACCTCTTGGGCATAGCACAAATTAAAAAGGGAGCTGAAAAGCTCCCTTTGATGTTTAGCGATTTGCTTTCGCCTGGCAATCTGGACACACTCCGTACAGTTCCAGAATGTGATGTGTAAGTGCGAAACCGAATTGGTTTGCGACTTTTTCCTGAAGTTGTTCGATCGCACGATTTTCGAATTCGCAGATCTTACCGCACTTCACGCACGTCAAATGGTCATGGTGACCTTTAGGAGTTAGTTCATAACGAGCTGGCAAACCGCCCATGCGAACTTCCGTAACAAACGCACCTTCAGTCAAAGTACGCAAGAAACGGTACACAGTCGCAAATCCGATTTCTGGATGGTCTTTCGCCAGTTTTTCGTAAAGCTCTTGAGCTGTTACGTGACGACGGCCTTCGTGAAGAGTCTTTAGAATCGCCAAACGCTGGCTGGTAACTTTAAGGTTCAACGCACGAATGATCTTTTTAAGCTCTGCCTCGTCAAATGGATCGTGATGGATCACAATGTCTTCGTCATGTTGTCTTGGCAAAACTGGTACGGAATCTCTTCCCATGCGTTGGCTCCTCTCGAACAAAGATATATAGGACGCCCATTGGGTCAAAGTCCATAGTTCTGACAATCATTATCACTTAGATTTCAAAAACTACGTAAATTTTTCCCGGCAGAAATATGGGCAACCGCATTATGTGGATGCAGGCTTTCGACATGACTAAATTCGACAACGTAATCCAGAATATCACTCTGCTTATCCAGAGCCTCTTTGCCACGGCGTGCTGCATCTTCGCAGAACATCAAGTTCTGTCCGTTGCGAAGTGCGAACTCCTGCTCGTCCTCGCGTTTCACTGCACCTTGAACGGCCGTTTGCAAAGCGTCCTCGATCACGTCGATGATTTTCGCGTAGTCATAATTCGGGCCGACTTCAACCTTCACGCGAGCAAAGCTGCGTTGAGCGTGCGGAGTCGCAACAATTCCTTGAGTAGTCCCCAACCACTGGTGAACCACATCAAAATCCAAAGAGTCTGAACCGAATTGTTGTTTGAAATTATCCTGAATCAACTGGCGAGACAAAGCCGCCGAAGCTGGGCACGTGCTCGAGTAAGTGATCACAGCTTCCACGTAGTATTTTTTAGCGCCGTTTTCATTGAAAGCGGACAATACCACGGGATACGAGCGCCACGCTTGGTTGGCACTCTTCAATGCTTTACGAACCAGCGGTGCTTCGAATTGCACTTGCACCAAAGCTTGTGTGGAAAGGTCTTCGTGAGTTTTCAAAAACTCATCTGTCGCCTGCCCCAAAAGACCCAGGGACATTTCATTTTTGGAAAGCGTTTCCTGAGTAATCAAATACAAGCGTGACATGTGAATGCCACGAGAAGGTTTTTTATCAAGACTGACTTTGGCATCGGCGCGTGCGGGAATACGATAGACTCCGTCGGCCTGTTTTAAAAGAATTGGAAGTTCAATAGAACCCATACCCACCCAGTCAATGGGAGCGAATTTTTCTGTATGAGTTTCCTTAGCGACGTCTGGAAGATGTTTGTTCGTCATAGTTCAGCCTTCTACCGCAAAATCCCTGTAAAGACTCTGTTTTTATAGTTTTTACAGCGGAATTGAAATATAACCGATAACATGAAAAAGCAACTGATCCTGGCTTCAACTTCCAAGTACAGACAAGAACTTCTCTCTCGTTTAGCTGTGCCTTTTAGCGCACAACCTCCCCTTATTGACGAGGACAAGGAAAAGGATCCAACACTAGCTCCCCGCGCCTTGGCTGAACATTTGGCCCGCCTGAAAGCAGCAAGCCTTAAAGGCGAAGGCAAAGTCGTCATTGGCGGAGACCAATTGGTTTCTTTTGAGGGTCGTATCATTGGCAAAGCGCACACCCGCGAAAAAGCCATTGAGCAACTTTTAAGCATGCAGGGCAAAACCCACGAACTGGTAACGGCCATTTGTGTTTTTGACGGCGAAAAGGCCATCCCCTACACCGACATCACTCGCATGCACATGAAAGCGATGAGTCGTGAGCAGATCGAGCGCTATGTCGATTTGGATATGCCGACGGACTGCGCCGGAAGTTATAAGATCGAAAAGCACGGAATTATGCTGTTTTCCAAAATTGAATCCCAAGATTTTACGGCCATTCAAGGTTTACCCTTGATTGAATTAGGGAAAATACTAGAGACTTGTAGTCCGCTTTAAACGGAACCCAGGAGTCATCTATGAACGACATGCAAAAGAAACTATTCGATGCCGCTGCTGTAGCCCAAAAACGTGCCCATGCTCCCTATTCTGGAGCTCATATCGGAGCCGCAGTATTGATGGCTGACGGTCAGATTTTTAACGGCTGCAATGTTGAAAACGCATCTTACGGTGGAACTGTATGTGCTGAACGAGTGGCCTTGTGGAAAGCCGTCAGCGAAGGCGCTTCAAAATCTGTTAAAGAAGTGATGGTTATCAGTGATGCCGACAAACCTTGGCCACCGTGCGGATTCTGCCGCCAGGTGATTGCAGAGTTCGGCAGCGAAGAAACTTTGATCTACACTGCGAACCTAACTGGCAAAATGAAGACCTTCAAATTCGGTGACATCTTCCCGGAAGCCTTCACTCCAAAACACTTGGACTAACGTAAAATACAAAAGCCCGGTCTCCCGGGCTTTTTGTTTTATAAGCAATGCCCACCAAGAACGCGTTCTTCACACACGATGCGAACCACTGGAACCAAAGTTGAACCGTAACTGCTATAAATTCCTACGGCTGCTCTGTACTTGGTTTCGGTGCCCTCGTTACCACAATCGTCTTTGAAGTTTTTCTCGCTAATCACATCAAAACCACCTTGAGCAACATCTGTTGGAACATCCGGTACTGAAACGACTACTTTTGGCCCCTGCTCTTTCAAGAAATCGACAATTCCGAAGGTTCCCCCCAGACGGTCAGCAGAATAATAATCAAATTTCTTACCGTTCAATGTCACATATCCTTTTCCAATTTGCACAGAAGGATTATCGGTTTTGCAGCTCAAGCCAAAAGAACCGGCAAAGGCGTTTGAGGTTGCGATTGCTATAAAGGCCAAAATCAAGATCTGTTTCATCATAATGTTCTCCATGTTACTCGCTAAAGTTTGTTTTTACTCGAATTCACAACCACTGACTTCAGTGTGTTGCATGCTATCCAAAGGAATCGACGTGCCGGTCATTGGGTAGTCTTTTTCCGACATGCCATCAGAGCCTTTTGTGCCTTTATCAACGTGAAGAATGCGCATGCCGTGCGGCTCGCCCAGGTCGAATTTCAAAGTTATGTAGCGGTAGTTAATAGATACATCCAAAATCGTGGTGGTTTTTACGTAGATGCCATCTTCAGCAGTGACAGGGTCTCGGTAAGTCACGATGTCACCTTTTTGAAAAATTTCAGAACTGTCACCGCGATATATATGTCTGGCACTTACTTTAATGTCGAAAAACGGCTCCGTGTAATCACAGCTCATCACTGGAAGCGAACCCACTTTAGGCTCTGCATAGCCGTCTTTTGCGAAAGACGATGCACCAATAACCGTTACCATTGCTACTAAAAGACCATTTACCATTTTCATAAGTACTCCTCGTTTGTATGAGCTACTTATAAATCGGCGGAGTTCTTATCTCCAGAATGCTAGAATATATCTGCGGCAATTTTGCCGCGCACTGAAGAAAAGAAAAAGCCCAGTTGGTTAGACTGGGCTTAGAGAATTGCAAATTGTGGGAGAAAGTGTGTCCGTACCTTTTGCTTTACTGCTCTAACGAGAAATTGCAGACGACGTCGGTGAATTGGCTTTGTTGATCCGCAGGGTAACCCGGGCCGCGCCATACGCGCATTTCATTTCCTGTTTGTTTCACACGTGCAGGATCGCGAAGGACTCCCACCAGGTCACCGTGATAGTTGATTCCGCGGTACATGATCCATACCGGATTGTTGCCAGCTTGATAAGCCGCCAAGCCTACCATCGCAGTGCTGGTGTCACCACCTTCGAAGTATTGGGCGATTTCTTCTTGCTTCAACTGGTAGGTGTATTTGCCAACACCCGCTTCAGCCACCGTCACCATACCGCTTTGCGCTTTAGCCAAAGGACCTTCCGTGATGATTTCCACGATCACGATTTTACCCTGGTAAGTTTCACCCACACAGGCTGCGTATGCGAAAACTTTGGGAGTCATCATCAATGCCGTCAAAAGAACAAATAAATTCAATTTCATACTCATATCCTTATGGTCTTAACCAGAAAATAATTTCGACACCACCGACAAGCATTTTGCCGGACGAAGCACAAGCTCCGGTTTGCGGGCCAAGGCAGCGGCCCCATTCAGGTTCATAGGTCAATTGACCAAGGTTGTTTCCGTCCCGATCCATCACGGCCACCTGAAAACGATGGAATGTTCCGCGGGCATTCGATGACGGAGGAGCCGTCAAAGAGCTCTTGGCGATAACCACCTTACGATAATCATCAGCGCAGTCCCCTTTGGTTTCCACCATCACCATTTCTTCAGTCTTGGCTAAATTAAAGGAAGCCCCTTCAAGCGAGCATCCACCACTGTTGTAAACCAGATTCAACGTCAAATAGTTGACCGGGTTCAAAGGATTCCACCATTTCGATGGGTCATAGTTCTTCACTGGCAACAAAGCCACAATCGGCGCCGACACTTTGTACTGAGTATCATCAATACCCATGATCCAAAGATACTCGTGCAATACGAAAGTATAACGATGCAAAGTTTCTGTCTCGACGCGGTTTTCACGCCACATGCGACGATTGATCAGGATCAGCTTTTGTTCTGGCTTATTGATGCCCTCAACTTCGCGACCATCTTCATAATACAACACCGGCTCACTGCGAACCGTGGTGGTTTCGATCGCACCGATAAGGGTTTCAATTTTAAAACCCTTTAACTCGGTACTTGGCAGAGTTCTTAGATGTTGAACCAAATCCTTGGCGGTCATGATAAATTCGGCAGCAAAGGAATCCCCTGCATTGCCGTGATCCCAACCATCTCTCATTGTCCACGTCTTCGGAAGGGTACGCAAATTCCCAACGGAATTTTTTGCCGCAGCCAGATCCGCTGAAACAACAGAGAAAAGAAGGATCGCCATTATGAACCGCGAAGTAATTCGCTTCATCATTTTGGGTTCTCCTGAGTTAAAGGAAATAATTGAACGTTCAGTCTGTATACAGAGTCGCGAGTCCCCGTCTCCAGAAAAGCAGAAATTCTGCGTCTGAAGTCTTCGATCAGACTTTTCGCTTCTGCCAGCTTCTTTTTATTGATCGCCATGGTGATACCGGTGATATCACGCTGCTCGACCGAGTGTTGTTCAAGGGATTCGATGGCTCTGTGAATAAATTGACGGTGCCCTTCACGAATTTTTGAACTCGGAATATTCTTTGGCGTCGACATATTATTGCCGGTCAATTTCCACGCGGTCGCGTCTTTGGTAACCAGGCCTAGCTTTTGTAAGCGAACCAGACATTCCAAGGTCACTCCCAGGGGGATATTCAGACGCTTCCCAATGGCTGTCGTATCGGTCTTAGCTTTTGGAAGTTCCAGGACTGCCAGAATCGCAAAATGCTCCCAGCTGCTGATCATCTCTGCAGATTCCAAATCGATATCTGAATAGGCTTGAGGAGCTTCTTCCGCCCCCAACACACCCATCAACAGCTTTTGCACTTGCAAAGGCTCATTGATTTCCAAACGATCGATGATCTTCATCGCCGTTTTGGTCGTCATCGGACGCTTACCACTTAGGAGCGCCGATAAGGTTGAAGAGTCCATATCCAATGACTTGGAGAAGGCTCGAAGTGAATAAGAAGGGTTTTTGCGACTGCGTTCCGCAAAGACCGACTGTAGATGATTGATAAGCATGGGAATGCTTTTAAAGGGTATTTGACTCATTTTCCACTTATTTTGCCGCAACCCGCGGCATTTCTGCCGCAGTTGTAAAATTTTATAGGGGGCTTCTATTCAGCTACGATATATTTGTGAAGGCTACCATCTGCATCCAACCACAAGTCGTATGTGACTTCGACCAAGGTGTTCTCTTTTTGTGCCTGCTTTAGATTTTTGCATAGCTTATTGGCCAATACATCAGCCTCTTCGTCAAAACGGTCCACCCACAAGTCCAATTCGAATCGCTCGCCAGATTCGCCTTGAACCTGCGCTTTTCCGATATTGGCATACAGATAGTTTTCAGTTCGCAATTCATAACATGTGACTGCCAAGATCTTAACGTCGTCATCGATGGGTTGTGCGAAAGCAAATGAGGAAGTGAATAGACTTAATAGAGCGATAAGGTATTTCACAATTACTCCTGAAGGTTCGGTTTAGCTTCAGAAGATATTTACCAGCTGCAAGGGATGAAAATCCAATTTTGGAGCCGCAAAGTGCGGCAAAACTGCCGCATCAGAATGCATAAAATAAGGCTGGATCTCTCCAGCCTTATCTTACTATTTAACCAGGTCACAACCGCCGTATAGAACGAATTGGTCGTCTGGTGTTCTTAGGATGCCTTCGTAATGGTATTCTTTGTCAGACATGCCGTCGTTGCCTTTTTTACCGAAAACCATATCAAGAACGTATTGATCAAGACCTTCGCCAGACAATTTCCAAGTGTTCACACCGTCTTTAATAGATGTGCTTTCGATCGCACCCATTACAGTGTCTTTACCTGGAGAACGCAATGCTACGTGATCACCAACTGTACCAATAGTTTGAGTCTTAGCCAAAACTACGATTTGGATAAATGGTTCAGTGAAGTTACAAACCAAAGTGGGTTTTTTAACATCTGCGTTTGCAGAAAAAGTGAATGCAGATACTGCAAGGACAGAAAGTAGAACTTTACGCATGGATATCTCCTTAGATAGTCACCCAATACTTATCACAAATCCGGCCAAATAGGCCCCGGTTTGTATTTTCTATCGGAACTGTCCAAAATATTGATAGTAAGGACCCTGCTGAGTCTGAATTTGATCACTGAAATTCTGTAGTTCCGCGATATAGGGCTTCAAATCGCGGTCGCCGTAGTCCACCAGAATCTGTTGAGCCTGGCCGATAAGCGCCAAAGCCTTATCCCGACGCTGAATCCATTGTGAACCTGTCAAAGAGTCTGAACCACCGGGTGCAAGCTTGAAACTGACGCGCACGCCATAGTGATCTGACAAGGGCTCTCGCAATGGACCGCGCATATTCAGTTCACCCGCCACTGGTTGAATACGGGTGTTCGCCCCTCCGGCATTGGAAACAAAAATATAATCCAACATGTGATTACCAGACATCCAGCTGTGCGGATTGGTTTCACAATAAGAACAATACCCCGGCGGATAACTTCCCCCCAACGCTTCAGCAAATGAATCATGAAGCCCCATCAGGGACATCATAAATTCACGTTCAAAAGACTTTTCGTTGGCGTTGAAATCACCTGACATCAGCATTTTTAAATTCGGATTTTGCAGACGCCAGTTCAACATATCGATGATTTGCGTGATGCGGATCTCGGTGCTGGTCGGGTGCAAGTGAGTGTTTACGAAATAAAAGTCCTCGCCCATTCCAGGCAGCTGAGCCTGAACAATGTGAAAGGCTTTCATCACGCCGAAAGTTTCGCGGATCTCATCCAGAAAACCGCCCAGATTGTTGATATTAAATTGGTAAGTCCAGGCACCTTTGATGGCACCGTCAAACAAAGACATCACACCGATTTTATTGTCGCGATTTGGAGAACTGATTTGATAATTGTACTTCAGGGCATTTTCGATTTGATCGATATTGGAACTATTCCAGACTTCCTGAAGCTGAATTACACCGCATCGCGGGGCCGCTTGCAGCAAGGAACCAATCCACTCCATTCTTTCTGAAGTGTTTGGAGCATACAACGGGCCATAGGCATTGAAGTTTTGCATGCAAAACTCTGGCGTCTGAGTTGGTGTTAAAACCATCTCTGCCCGAGCCGCAGTCACTGACAACATCATCAAAATGCCAAGCAATGCCTTCATGAACCCTCCCCCGAAAGTTCCGGCGAGTATGCTCATGGTTTGAATCAAGAATCGACTGAAAACGCGAAGAGTCACTCCGACTCGAATATATGCCTTTAGAGAGTCAAAGTGTACTGATCCGAAAGGTGCCTAACGTGTATTTCCTGCAAATAACTGCCACTTGAAAGACGAGTTTCTTTCAACGGCGCAAGCTTCAGCGTCAGCTCAGAAAGACTTCGTGCACTGAGAGTTTTTAAAATCTTAAAGCCCTCATGAGCAAAATCAGCTTCGCAATCCGCGACCCGAGCCCATGCCAGCTCCACTTTTAGCAAGCCAAAGTCAGCAGAGCTTTGCAGAAAGGCTTCAAGAAAATGTGCATGCCTGACGGTCATTTCCTGTGGAGATTGCAAATGCTGCCAACTAAATCCCCAGCCCCGTTCTTCACGGAAATCAATACTGATAAGCTTGGCATCTTCGACTTCACACTGTTCGACTAGATTCAACCTTGCCACCGCCATCACTTCGGCGAATGCATGACTCAAGCTATCGGACTTGGATTGAAATACTGTGCTTTCAAGATCGGCTTTTAACTTTCCCAGCCACGAATCCACCACCATCAAATTGACGGTCATTCCTGACAAGGGACTTACGGGTTTGGAAAACCCCACAGCCATATGAAACAAAAAGCCCCGTCTTGCGGACGAGGCTGATTGAAGTACGATGGAAATTGGAATCTCTCGTACGAACTGAAGCATTGGATTACATGTCCAATACTTGTTTGTTCATAGTCACGTGAGATTCTTTGCGGAACTGATTAATCCAGGATTCAAACATGCCATCGCCGCGACGCTTTTGCGCCATTTCAAGTGACATTGGCTCAAGGGATTTAGCACCTTCCACTTTAGTTTCTTTTAATTTCAATACGAATTTTTGATTGCCATCACGAACCAGACGTTTCAAAACCGGCTGCTCCTTGCTCAATTCAAAAATAGAATCCGTTGCTACACGGCTGGTGATTTTAGGGAAGGAATCAGCGCCGATTTCTACGAAACCAGTCTCATCCCATGTTGCTTTCATCTCTTTCAACTGAGCATTAACAGCAGCTTCGTCGCCTTTTGCCAAAGCTTCATCCAAAGCTTTGATCGCAGCTTCCGCTTTTTCTTTGGTCATTGCTTTCGTCACTGCTTCTTCGTCGATTCTTACGAATGCCACGTTGATTTTGCTGCCACGAAGTTCCTGCATTTTTGCTGTTTCAGCAGCAGAAGTGCGACTTGCGATCTCAAACAAGTGACGCGTGCGGATGTTCGCAATGTCTTTTCTGATTTTGCTTTCAAAGTCACCCGGTGAAGTACGTGTACCTTCCAGGTAGCGAGTGTAGAATTCGCGTTGGAACTGACCATTTTGTTGGAAGAACGGCACCTCTTTAACGATGAAATCACGAACTTCTGCGTCAGTGGCCAAAATGCCTTCACTTTGAGCAGCTTGAGAAACCAGCTCCATGCGCACCAAATTCTCGATCGCCTGCTGGCGAAGAAGTTGACGCTGGGAGCTAAAGTCCATTTGATTTCCAAAGATCGATTTATAGTACTCTGAAACGCGGTTTTCTTCGTTTTGGAAGTCAGCAACGGAGATCAACGCGTTGTTCACACGTGCTACAGATCCAACGCCCATGCTCAATCCGCCAGGAGCCCCTGTGAATACGAAAGTAAGAATGATCGCGCCGAACAAAAGAATCGCCACAGTGCTCTTTGCATTGAGCTTTCTTTTCATTTTATCTGCTAAATTTTCGCTCATAAATATTCCTTCCTGAAACAGTCTTCAAAACAAGCCGCTTCATTACCCAACTATTTTTATAAATTTTCAAGGGGAAATTGTTGAATTCCTTAACTCTTTTGATAGCGTTGGAAAGTATTAGGTAGGTGACATTTGAACTTTTTCAACTTTGATCTCAAAAAACTTGTGCTCATCGGAATCGTTTTGGCTTTGCCACTCATTTCCATCAACATGCAGCAACGCCCTCAAGAATCCCATTGGCTGGTGAAGCCTTTCAGCATGTTAGGCAGTGCTGTGTCCGAAACATTCTTTGGCTTCAGCCACGGAGTGAAGGACACAACAGCAATGTACTTGGACTTGATTAATATTAAGAAACAAAGCGCCGATCTGCAGAGCACCAATAACGAGCTGCAAAGCCGCTTGCAATCCATGAACGAATTGCAGATCGAAAATGATCGCCTGCGTGGATTGCTGGAATTCAAACAAACCACCAAAATGAAACTGACTTCGGCGCAAGTGATTGGTCGCGACCTGGTGATTGATCACAACACGGTCACGATCAACAAAGGGACTCAGGATGGTTTGAAAAGCGGCATGGCTGTTATCACCACTGCTGGCGTCCTGGGATATATCTTTAAACCGGAGCCCTTCACTGCCCACGTGATGCTGATCACAGATCGTTATGCTGTGGTTGACGGTATCGTACAAAGAACCCGCGCTCACGGTATCGTCGAAGGCAAAAGCCAGACAAGCTGTGCCTTGAAATATGTCGAGCGCACGGAAGACGTGAAAGAGGGCGACCTGGTTGTTACTGGCGGCCTGGACAATATCTTCCCTAAAGGTTTCCCGGTTGCGATCGTTGAATCCGTGGAAAGAAAAACCTTCAGCGTCTCCTTGAAGGTGGATTTGCGTCCGGTTGTAGATCCTTACAAAGTTGAAGAAGTTTTCATCATTCTGGATTCCTCAAAAGAGGATTTCGGCGATAAGTTTGCTCCTCAGGCCGCAGTCGGTGCTGAAGAAGCTGCCGCTGCTACAGCACCTACTCCAGGCACGGAAGCTCCCCCAGTGAATCAACCGGCAACGACTACGACACCAACTTTGAAAAAACCCGAAACAGCGCCAGCCACTTCCCCAGCTGCGCAAGGCGCACCTGCGACAACTCCAAAAGCGAAACCGAAACCGTCTCCAGCAGCCAAACCTCAGGAGACTCAACAGTGAAAATCCGCTGGAATGCGACTTTGAATTTTTTAATTTTGCTGGCGGTTTTGCTGCTTGTTGCAGGAATCCAGGCCACGCTGTGGTTTCAGTTCTTCGGCAATGTCCCAGCTCCACTTTTGTGGCTGAATTTGATGGTGTACCTGACTCTTTATCGCAAACCCTTCCCGGCAATCTTCACGATTTATGCAATGGGTGCGATTTTGCTCATATTCACAGGTATGCCCCTTAAAATGATGCTGTTCTCACTTTTGATTTTATTTACCTTGGTCTATGGAATCAAAAGTCGCGTCTTTTGGAGTGGCGCCGGATATTATACAATCATGTGTGGTTTCTCGGCAGTGGCTTACCATCTTATTTATTTCCTACTCTCTATGGTATTGGAGAAAAACCCTGCTAGTTTCGAGATTGTCGATCGTCTGGTGCAGATCATTCTGACGCCGTCTTTCGCCCTTCCGATGTATTGGATCCTGGCAAGAATCGACAAGCTCACTCAAGACGAGCTTGTTCATGAGCCGGGAGGATTGGATCTATGAGTACTTACGTCAGTAATCCTGATGAGGCTAAGGAATACCACAGCCGCTATCGAATGTTTTATATCGTGATCGCTCTGACGTTCACGGTTTTGACTATGCGTTTGTGGTATTTGCAGATCATCTCCGGTAATGAACTTCGCGAGTTCTCGGAAAAGAATCGTATTAAGCAAAATAAAATCACGGCACCCCGTGGTTTGATGCTGGATCGTGATGGAAAAGTTTTGGTGGAAAACCTGCCGGGTTTTGAAGTCCTGTTAACTCCGCAATATATTGAAGCACTTCCCGACCTGGCAAAAACCATTGGTCCGATTTTGGGAATGGATCCAGAGAAGGTCATCCAGAAGGTCCAAAAGAGCCGTCGTCAAAATGGTCCGTTTGCGCAGATCCGTCTTAAGGAAAACTTAAGCCGTGAAGAGGTCTTCCGTCTGAAGCGCGTACGCCTGGATACTCCGGGACTTGAGATCCGTGAATCCATCGTGCGTTACTACCCACTACGCGAAAACGGCGCACAGCTGTTTGGCTACGTGGGCGAGATCTCCAAACGTCAAATTCCTATCTTCAATGAGCAATACAAAGACTTCATGAAGTTTGACCAAGGGGATATCATTGGTAAGAGCGGACTTGAAGAAACGTTAGAACGCGACATTCGCGGAACTGATGGTATCAGCTTTATTCAAGTCGATGCCCATGGCCGCGAGGCTGTGACTCAGACTCCTAATATTTACGGCGAACAAATTCGCGATCAGGTGCCGGTTCACGGTAACAACGCGGTTTTGACTATCGATCGTGACATTCAGGAAGCCGCTTACAAGGCCTTTACGGTTACAGGAATCGATCTTCGTGGTCACATCGGAAGCATTCTGGTGATGAAAACAAACGGTGAAGTTTTGGCGTGGGTATCGGCTCCGTCCTTTGATCCGAACGAGTTTTCCACGGGAATTACTCCGTCGACTTGGTCACGTCTGATCAATGATCCGTTCAAACCACTTCGTAACAAGGTGATCCAGGATCACAATCCTCCGGGATCAACATTTAAACCTCTGGTTGCCGTGGCGGCATTAAGTGAGAAAGTCATCACTCCAACCACAATCGTACCAGCACCGGGTGTGTTTTACTTTGGTCGCCGTCCATACCATGACTCTTTAAAACAAGGTCACGGTAATATCACGGTCTTCCAGGCCATCGAACAAAGTTCGAACGTGTTCTTCTATAAAATGGGTATCGCGTTGGGCGTTGATAAGATGTACGACTACATCAATCCTATGGGTATCGGTCAGAAGACCGGGATCGAGCTGAGCCGCGAAGTTTCCGGTATCATGCCGAACTCGGCTTGGAAAAAATCCGCGGTGGGCGAAGAATGGCAGCCTGGGGAAAATCTAAGTACAGCGATCGGTCAGGGTTTCGTAACGACAACTCCGATCTCTATGGCTATTGCTTACAACTCCATTGCGACTGAAGGTAAGGTTGTTAAACCGTTTATCATTCGCAAAGTCCTTGATCAGGACGGAAAAGTATTGCGTGAAAACTTCCCGCAAGTTGTTCGTGATTTGCAGCAGCCTCAACCTAACGGCATTAAAATTTCTCCGGAAACATTTAAGGTTGTAAAGGAAGGTATGCGTCTGGTTGCCAATGGTCCTCGCGGTACGGCCCGTTACTGGAAAGTTCCTGGCGTGGAATTCGCCGGCAAAACCGGTACGGCACAGGTCATGGGTTTCTCGGCCGATCAGATCCACGCAAGTTGTACGGCTCGCCCGATTCACATGCGACATCACGGTTGGTTCGTATCTTATGCACCAGCTGAAAATCCGGAAATCGTAGTAGCCGTTTTGGCGGAGCATTCCTGCCACGGTAATACCGGGGGCGTGCCAATTGCCCGCGACATCTACAATGCTTACTTCCAGAAATACCATCCGGATATCATCGCCAATGCCCTTAAGCAAAAAGGCGTTAAGAAAAAGGTCGAACCTGCGGCCACGACTGAGGGAGAATAATCGTGTTTAGTTCTTTACACGTTGAAGAGAGAACGCTCTTCAAAAAATTGGATCTTAATTTTATCGCCGTGATTCTGGGATTGAACATCATTGGTTTGATCAATCTATATAGTGCAACCCACGGACCTAGCTCCGTGGATGTTTCCAACCTGTTCATCTCCCAGATAATGTGGTTGGTTGTGGGTTGGACGGTTTTCCTGGTCATGACGATTTTGGACTATGCCATTGTCACCCGGATCGCCCTGATTATTTACTTCCTGAACTTGGGTGCCATTTTATATGTGACCTTCTTTGGTAAGGTGGCACTGGGTGCACAACGCTGGATTGATCTGGGCTTCTTCCGCTATCAGCCTTCCGAGACCATGAAACTGGCGTTGATCATGTTGATGGCCAAAATCCTGGCAACCAAAACAACTCACGGGCAAGGCATGGGCTTTAAAGAAATGGTAGGCCCGCTGTTTGTTCTGGGTATTCCATTCGTTCTGGTTGTCGAGCAGCCCGACTTGGGAACGGCGATGATGTTGGCAGCGATCGGTAGCTCCATGGTGCTGTTTTCAAAAGTTCGTCGCTGGATTGTGGTGACTGCCATTGCGGCTGGTATCGTGGCAATTCCAATTGCCTGGAAGTTCGTTTTGCATGACTACCAAAAGAATCGTGTTTTGACTTTCCTTTCCCCGACAAGCGATCCACGCGGTACGGGTTACAACTCGATTCAATCAAAAATCGCAGTTGGTTCAGGTCGTTTCTTTGGAAAAGGCTTTATGAAAGGAACGCAGTCACAGCTTGAGTTCCTTCCAGAGCGTCACACCGACTTTATTTATTCAGTTCTTTCGGAAGAGCACGGTTTCGTCGGCTCTATCCTGGTTATCGGTCTATTCTGTTACCTTTTCATCACGGGAATTCGTATTGCCACGAACGCCCGGGATAAGTTCGGAGCACTCCTGACGGTGGGGGTCCTCTGCTATGTCTTCTGGCATATGTTCGTGAACCTGGGAATGGTGATCGGACTTTTGCCAATCGTAGGGGTTCCGTTACCGCTGTTATCTTACGGTGGATCGAGTATGCTCACCACGATGGCCGGTCTGGGATTAATCTCCTCCGTCGCCTACCGCCGCTACCTGTTTTAAAAAATCAAAGGCTTCGAGTTCTCTCGAAGCCTTTTTTATTTCCGTCAGTAGTGATTTATGCGGACGCGATGCCCCTCACTGTCCATCACCTCTGAATACTCCCCGTCTGGTTGATCCCAGTCAGTTTTTTGAACCTGAACTCCTTCTTCGGCTTTTTTCTGATTGGCATCGTGAACGCCCGAAATTTCTTTGGGCTCGCGCTGTGGAATTCCAGGATCTTCGAATTTTTCCTTCGAAAAATTATCTGAAAACATTCTTTGTCTAATTGAAGTGGCCATAAGACCTCCGACCCTATGTTTCTAGTATAACCTTGCCAGTGAAGACATGCTTAATCTTGCGTTTTGGCACAGGCCTCGCGAGGTTTCGGATTTCCGAATAAAATCAAAATATGAAAGCTCTATTAAGATTCTATGACGATCTGAATGATTTCTTGCCTCGAATGCACCGACACCAAGAAGTGGTCTTTCAAACCTTTCAACCAACGACCGTGAAAGATGCCATCGAATCTTTGGGTGTTCCCCATGCTGAAATAGATTTAATTTTAGTCAATGGCAACAGCCGGCCGTTCACCTATCTGATTAAAGATGGTGATCGAGTCAGCGTCTATCCGATGTTTGAGGAAATCGATGTAGGCAACGTGACATTGCTTCGCCAGGATGGTTTGCGCACTCAGCGCGAGGATGCAAAATTCATCGTCGATGTGAATTTGGGGAAACTGGCCCATCTGCTACGCATGATGGGCTTTGATGTCATTTACGATCGCTGGCTGCAGGATGATGTGGAGCTGGCGCGGATTTCCAAGTTTGAAAAGCGCATCCTATTGACCCGAGACCGGAACTTACTAAAACGCCGCGAAGTTGATCGCGGTTACTTTGTTCGCAGTGACATCCCCCAGGAACAAATTCTGGAAGTGATGAAACGCTTTGATTTAGGCAGCGAAACCAAACTCTGCACGCGCTGTCTTCACGATAATACTCCCCTGGAACCCGTGGCTAAGGAGCAGATTCTGGATCAGGTGCCACCCTTGGTGGCAGAAACCTACACTGAATTTTCTATCTGTCCCGAATGCCAAAGGGTTTACTGGGAAGGCAGCCACTTTGAAAGTATGAAAAACCTGCGCGACGACGTCGTCAGGTTTTTGGCCGGTTGAAAAAAAAAGCCGCATAACAATTATGCGGCTTTCAGTTTTCAAAATTGAATTAAAAACTACTGGATAGATTTGCAGTACATGCTTGAAAGAATCAATTGTCCTGCTGGAGATTTCAAATCTGCGGTTGCAGAAATTCTTTGACCGGAACGTTGTGCGTAAACTTGAAGAGTTTTATCGCCATTCGCTTCGCATTTATATTGGGAAGTACGACCGTTGCCGTAGTCAGTGGATTCACGAACACATTCAAACTGCTCAGCTTCAGAAGCGCGACCTGTTGCCCAGATAGCGATTTGCACGTGAGTGTTTACAGTTTCAGATTCGTTCACAGTCATACCGTATGCTGGTTTACCATCGTCACGAATCTCTTTGCTTGTGCAAAGGAAAGAAGCTTGTGCGCTTGTTGCGATCATCAAAAGGGAAGCAACCAAAAGTGATTTCATAGGCCATCTCCTAAGTTCAGATTTAAACACTCCGGCCCAGCCGCAGTACTTGTATATTTATTGAACCGTTAGAGATAGCCTATGACCAGCTAAAAATCCATCCAACGCACTGTTTTTAGGTAATTTTTACGCCTTTAAATGAACAGTTCCATCCTGGAATGGAACCCCAAATTCCTGCCACCACATCTGGTGCTTTTGCTCCCAGCACTCTATGGCAGCCATATACTCTTTAGGCCATAGTGACTTTAAAATCGCCGTACGTTTGTAATACCACCAAACCGTCAGAGCATGGGCCTTCATGAAGTTCGTATGCACGTTCTCCAACAGGAAATTCGCGGTTTTTTGGTCGCTGACGAGATTTCGAACTTCCTGACCAGAAACAGGCTCTTTATCCGCAATTATCTCACTGATAATACGTTTACGAATTGCCGAGGCTTCAGTGAGTGGAATTCCAGCAACCCGGGAAAGAATACGATCCCAATCCTCGTGAAACGCCAGCACTCCCCGTGTATCGTTAAGCTCCGGATATTCGGAAACGTAGTTACCTTCTTTACGGGAATTATAAAGTTCAAGTTTAGGCAATCTATAGGTGCCGATCAAGCTGGTTCGAACCATGAAATCCAATACAGATTCAAATGGTCTGTTTGCATATAGTGCTTCAAAGTCCAGATGCATTAAGGAGAATTTTTTCTGATTCTCTTTATCCCACTTTTTAAATGCATGATAATTTTCGCTGTATTCAACACCATACAACCCCGCAAGCCCCAGTCTTTCCGGAGCCGTTAGGATCATGGGATCTTCATCACTGAAAGAGTCAAAATCAATCTTGCCGACTTTGTCCTGCACATCTTTTAAAATATCCAAAACCGGACTGCGGAAAGCAAAGACTTGAAGCTCTGAATTCCGAGCCAACTCCTCGGCCATTTTTCCGATTTCATGGCTGCGGGAATACTCAACATCAATCCAGATACAATTTGCCGCTGAAAAATACTCAGGCACCAATCCGTACTTCAAAGGATTAAAGTGTCCATAGCCTTCCGAATATAAAACCAAACTGCTGGCCGAATTTCCTCGCCCAGGCCCCAGCAAAATATCATTCGCTTTCGCATAGTCCACGATGTTGCGAACTCCTGCGACCAGGGCTTTTTTGTCTTTAGAGTAAAGAGAGACTTCCCGTTCGACTCTGGCGTGAGATTCCTGATCAACCACTCCACGACGTTTTAAATTGCCAACACTTCTATCCAACAGATTTTCCATAACTTGACTCCTTTCAAGCTCAGTCAGCTCGTGACCGGCGTTTAAGGAGGCCAATACTGATATCAAGGCATTAATCTGTTGAGTAATAGAAACCGCAGCAGTGCGACTCTCCTGAAGACGTCTCTCCAAAAGTTCTTTCAAAGTGCTCTCACTAGTTTCGATCAAAAGCACTTTGATCTGCTCCAAGGAAAATCCCCAGTCCTTGAACTGAACAATCTTCCTTGCCGTCTCTAATTGTGATTCAGTGTAAACACGGTGCTGCCCCTCACTACGGGAATGGGGAATTAATAACCCCTTTTCCTCATAGATCCGCAGAGCCTTATGACTAAGCCCCGTCTTCTTCCCAAACTCTCCAACAGACAACCAATCCTTCATCATGACCTCGTAAATATAAGCCTCCAACCTGCCCCTGGGGCAGAATAAAGAAAAAAACTCGTCTCCAGACGCGCCGCACCCCCAAAAGGTACGGCGTACCTTTTGGGATGTCTCAGGCTGAGAAGTTGATCCGTTTTGACTAACTAATGATCTGACACTGTCGAGTTATTGGTAGACACCCCCTACCTCACATTCGCCTACGTTCCATCTGATTCCTGCCTCATAAAAGGACTTCAACAGTTTCGCAGACTTAACCACTTGGCCCGACCCTTGAACTACCTAGCTAGTAACAGGAGGACGGGAAATGAAAACGAAACATCTCAATTCGACACTCGCTTTAGTCACCGCCACTCTAGTAATGGCTCTATTTAATAACTTCGAATTCGTTGACTGGAGCAAGATCCTAAAGCTCCCACTAGTTGAAACTGTCAACGAAGCTTCACGCGTAGCTCATGCAAAAGAGCTTTTGGGTGGCCGCTATAAAGGCAGCAACGCGCAAAAGATTGAAGGTCGCACAGCACTTAATGTGATGATCTATGAAAAGGTTCAGGGCTACCTGGCTCCACAATGGAAAAACCGCGCAGGCGACATTTCCAGCGTCATTATCTCTGAGTCTGACAAGTACAACTTGGATCCGGTTTTCGTGCTTGCGATCATTAAAACTGAAAGTTCTTTCGATCCATTGATCGTAGGTTCCTTCGGTGAAATTGGTCTTATGCAAATCAAACCGGACACGGCCGAGTGGATTGCCAATAAATATGGTATCGCTTGGAAAGGTAAAAAGACTTTGCAAAACCCGGTTTCCAACGTGCGCATTGGTGCCGCTTACATGGATTACCTTCGTAAGCAGTTCCCAGGCAAAGCCAACAAATACGTAAGCGCCTACAACATGGGCCCAAAAAACGTACGCCGCCTGGTTGCCAAGAATGTGATGCCCGCTGAATACAACTCCCGCGTAATGAAAAACTACGGTGAGTTCTATAACAAGCTTGCCAACACTCAAGTTACTCGCACAACGGTTGCAACAAACTAAGATCTGAATCCTGAAAAAACAAAAGCCCTTGGTGAGAACCAAGGGCTTTTTCATTATTAGAAACTTACAAAATTACTTAACTGCGGCTAGTTCTGCGATCAGACGGTCACGGTTTTCCGTGCGACGGCTGTGATAATCCAGAATCTTCACAGCGCTGATCACACCCACAACATTGTCATCCATGTCATAGATCGGAGACAAAAACAGCGGCTTCATTGTGATCACCAGTTTTTCGAAACCAAAATTTTCAAAAACCTGATGAGTAGGTATGATACCTTCCAAATTCGTGTGTTTCAAAGTTCCATCCGTTACCTGTTTTTGAAACCCCAGATAACAATCGTTGATACTTTGACTGCGGCTAAATAAATCAAACCATGGAATGGATACCAACTCGTCCAACGAATAACTGCAACAGTCCATCATTGAAATACTTCGGAATGTCTGGCGGCCTTCCGTATCCACGACTTCAAAACAAGTCTCGTCATCCACTGAACTAAAAAAGTCAGGGTGGGCCTTCAAACGGAATCTTTTCAAAAAGCGCCACAAAAACTGCTTTTCTGAAATCACTTCGCCAGTACAATGCATTTGGAAAAACTCAACCCACTCCGCCAATGCTTGTGCAATCGGCTCCTGGTGGGCAGCTGCCATCTTATCAAAAGCCAAGCCCGGATAATCGCCTTTTAAAGCACGAGCCTTCGTTAACAACGAATGAAACTGCATCAACGATTTACGGTAAGAATCCCTTGCCGGATTTGATTCAGTTGTTTTTTCAGAGTTTAAAGCGGTTTCCATAAAGCCCCATTACCTATTGCTAGTTCTTATTAGTACCACGAATAGGGTATAAGGCAAATAATCTAACTTGTGTGAAAGAATGTAACCACTGCAACAAAAAGTGTCGATTTTATGCAAAAAAAAGAGGGAACTTGAAAAAGATCCCTCTTCTAAACTTTAATTTTTTTAAACAGATCCCAGTGGACTTATGTATTTTTAGTCAGGAAATCCACGATAGCATCTTTAGGGTGGTTGCCAACAAGCTGGCCCACTTCACTGCCACCTTTGAATAGCAACATCGCCGGAATACCACGAATGCCGTACTTGGAAGGAGTCGCTGGGTTCTCATCCACATTCACTTTTACGATTTTAACTTTACCAGACAACTCAGTTGCCACTTCTTCCAACTTTGGAGCCAAAGCACGGCAAGGACCGCACCATTCAGCCCAAAAATCGACAAGAACTGGAGTCGTTGAATTCAAAACTTCCGTTTCAAAAGAACCATCTGTTACTGCTGTAGTATTAACGCCCATAAGGCCTCCGTATTAGACCAAATTATCACACTTAATTTGAATACGGAAACCATATAGTCAAGGTCCCCGCAGGGGCAATTACTTTTTGAAAAGGGCTTTAGCGAAGACTTGGCGCAACTTATCGAGATCCTTGATACTTTCCTGGTCCCACTCTGACGCGATGTCTATTTGACGCTTACGGGACTCAACACGAGTGATGGTACTAACCGGAGCCACCTTCACATCCTCAACAAGTTTGGCGTATTTCTGCATTCGTTCAGCAAGCTTCGCTGACGACTTTTCAAGCTCCTGACGCGCCTTGGAAGGCGGCTCGTCAGCGGCAGGAACAAGTGCCACGGGAGCAGGCTTTTCTTCGACCTTTTCTATTTCGGGGGCGCCCCCTCCAAGCAATTCTCTTTCCAATGCCTTTAAGTCGACGTCGGGGAACTCGTTGCCAGCGGCTCCTTCGGCGCCCGCGTCTTTGTCGGCGGTCTGAAACTTTGCACCAAACTTAAAACGTGGGATTTCTTTTTCTTCTTCGTTATTTAGAGTGAAATCCGCACCTTCTCCTTGAGATTCCTGATCAATGTTAAAACCGATACCAGCGGGCGCTCCTGCTGCTTCTTGATCCTCCGGAGACGTGCCTTTTACAAAAATAGCTTCCTTATCAGTGGCGAACTTAACGCCCCCTCCCACAGGTGGAGTTCCGGGTTTTGCACCGGGAGCCTCTAAGTGACTTGCTTTGTTCAGTCTTTCCAACAAAGCACTTTCGTCTTGACCCAAGAGCTTTGCCAATACCTGCACAATTCGCAGCGGTGCAACCGGTGACTCCAGAATCATATCGACACGGATCTTGATTAAATCTTGTGGAGCGGGCTTGAAATTCGCCGGAAAAATAAGCACTGCTTTACCGCCCCAGCGGGACATTTCCTTCAAACGTTTGCCCACCCCCAAGGATGACACCTTGGCTCCCTTACCGGAACCCACGACAACGTCGGGATTGAAGCTGATAATCTGATCGGAAACGGCGTACTCACTCGACAATCCAATAACGTCGAAACCCACCTTTTTCAAAGTGGATTCCACGCTCATAAGATCAGCGTAATCCTCGTACACCAGAAGAACTTTGCTCATATCCATCTATTGTCGGATACTGTTGCGATTCGGTCAAACCACAGACTGGACGATAGGCGCGATGACTTACGATTTCCTGCCGTCTACAATGGAGCGCATGTTCAGTATCTTCAATGGCAGAAAAGCCGTTCAGTACATTTTTTTTGAGATGCTTCCAAGCTTCATCCTGGGTCTTTTGGTCTTTGTATCGATCATCCTGATGTTCCAGGTGTTGCGCCTAACAGAGTTCGCCCTTGTCCACGGTGTCGCGATTAAAACCATCGCTGAAATCATTGGCTATGTTGTGATTTCACTTCTACCGGTTTTATTTCCGATGGCATTGCTGTTTTCGGTCCTTTTGACCTACGGAAGACTTAGCCAAGATTCGGAAATTGTTGCAATGAAAGCGTCAGGATTAGCAATGGGAACATTACTGCTTCCTGCGATCATTCTGGCACTGATAGTCGGCACTGTGTCTGCACAAACATCCTTCGTCATTGCTCCCTGGGGAAATCGTCAGTTCGAGGTTCTGTTCACCCGTCTGGCAAACACAAAAGCCACTGCTGTCATCAAAGAAGGCACCTTTGCGGAGGGTTTTTTCGACATGGTTGTCTACGCCAACGAAGTCGACTCCAAGAACGGCAAACTTCGCAAAGTATTTATCTATGACGAGAAAAACAGCGACGTACCACTAACCGTTATTGCCAAGGAAGGAAGCATGCTTCCCGATCCGGATCGCCCGGGGCAGGAAGTGCTTTTGCGTCTGCAAAACGGAGAAATTCACCGACAGACCAAAACTCACACCAAAATCAGTTTTGACACGTACGACGTGCATTTTTCAGAGCCGGATCAACATGTTGAGCGCGCAAAATCCCCGCCTTCACTGACACTGGATGAAGTTCGCAATCGACTTAAACAAGGTATCAGCGATCCTGAAGAGTTGCGTATTATGCAGACTGAGTTTCACAAGCGATCGGCGATTTCAGTGCTGTGCCTGGTCTTTGCCTTAATCGGCGTGGGATTGGGAACGACAACCAATCGCCGTGCAGCCAAAGCCGGTGGCATGATCATGTGTATCGGGATTATTATCTTTTACTGGGTTCTGTATGTCGCAGCCGAAGGGGCAGCACGCAATGGAACCCTGCCAGCATCATTAGCCATCTGGGCACCCAACGCGATATTCGGTTTCATTGCTATCTATACTTTAAGAAAAAATTGGAATTAAGAAGGTTCTCGAAGCTGAAGGTAGGGGCGGTCTTTACAAATAAGAGCGATGCAGCAGCATCCTTACTACCACGGTCATCCTTGACCACATCGCCCCTCCCTTGAATCAAATGGTAAGAGCAATTCCCCGCCCCTTGCAAAAGATTTTTTTAGATGATTTCACTTTTTTCGTCCTCAATTTGTCATTCAAAATACCCCACTATCCCTAGTGGCCTGAGCCTGGGCAACCCCCAATATCTGCCGCTTGAAACTTATCGAACAATAACTCGGAGTGGAATAAAGTGGATAAATCTTGGGCATCGCGTACTAATTGTGCGCCATCCAACAGCAGATCAAGGCCACCCAAAAAGTGCGGATCCAACGGATGCCCCGGCACCACCCAAACTGGACGCGAAAGTTCGGCAGCTTGATGTGCCGTTATCAAAGTACCACTGCGTCTGCGCGCCTCCACCAGCAAGGTCACACTCCCCAAAGCCGCAATCAGGCGATTGCGGTGGTGAAATAGTCGTTTGTGCATCATTTGCTTCGGGTCGTATTCACTCAAAAAACATCCCCCTTGATCCAATACGGGCGTGATCCAATCCAACAAACTGCTGGGATAAATCTCCCCCAACCCCGAGGGAAGAATTACTGCTGTTTGACAGCTTTTCCTAAGCGCCAGTGAATGTGCTTTTTGATCGACCCCACGCGCTCCGCCACTAACGACAAAGGGCAGCTGCAACTCCAAAAATGCAGCCAGCTCCTGTTCCATCCAACGCAAGGATTCCGAACTGGGTTCACGACTGCCAACAATAGAAATAGATCTATCAATCATCCAGGCTGGCGAACCTCGATAGCTCAAGGTCAGCGGAGGATCTGCCATACGGTAGCACTGCGACGGATACAAAGACTCGCCATAGGTGACGAACTGAACACCTTGCATTTGCCACTGCAGAAGCTCCGCACAGTGGGCTTTGAATTGCATATGATTTTTCTCGATGAATTCCCCGAGTGCCGGAAAGTATTCCTGCAAAGACTGGCGAAGCTGCAGGTCTGTCAATGACTCCAACCGCGCTAGACGCAGAAATATCTGATGAATTTCATCACGGTGAACAGTGTAAAGAGGATGGGCTTTGATTAATTGAGAGAGCGCATAGATTTCAGTCATAAAAAAAGGCTCTGCAATTTCGCAGAGCCTTTCTTCGTTATTATAATTCCAAATCGAGATCTTCTGATCCGGACTCCGGCGGAGTCCCTGCCTCCGGAACTCCTTCAAGCTCAAACTCTGCATCGATTTCGCCTTGGGACTCTGGCGTATGACTTTCAATCACCGGGCCTGCAGATGCGGTTTTCGCACCACTATTTCCCACGTAATCCCCCAGCATCACGTCTTCGCTGGCTTTGGTGACATAGGCCGTTGCAAAATTCGGAGTGACGCGAATGATTTTTACTGAACCAATCGGACGATCATTCATGATCGCTTTTGAGTTGCCGTTACGAAGTGCACTGTCCGCGAAGATCGTCAGATTCTGACCTTCCTGAAATCCACGTGATGATCCTGAATCCAGGAACACAAGTTCATTCACTCCGAACATCGCACGTTTTTGAATCAACTCGCCACCCATGATTTTCGCACCGGCAGAATCATTCACAGCGCCTGGACGAGGATCAATCATCGGAACCTTCCCCGGCACCAGCACAGAGCCGACTTCCACAGCGTGAATCGCTTTTTGAACGATCGCGCGGTAAAGGTTCTTTTCCGCATTCACCTTTTCCATAACCTCAAGCTCACCTTGAATTTCAATCATCTGAGCTTTGCGTTTTTTAGCAGCCGGATCCACGACGACACCGACATTCTTCTGAATCGTGTAGTGCTTTTCCGGATTGCCACTAAGCTCTACGTAAACGATTTGATATTCGTTGGCCGTCTTGTTGTCCAACTCGGTAGAGGTGATTTTTCCAGAACCCGCGATCGTGCTGTCGGCAACAAAGTATCCCAGGTATTCCATCGCAACTGGGAATTCAGTTTTTCTAAACTCCACCTCGACACCGGTGCTGTCGTCATAGATACCGAAACGACCCAACGGCAAACTTTGCGGAAGTTTCTTTAACACAGGTGTGTGCTTACGACGAGTCGGCGGAACTGGAGGTTCTGCCACGCTGGCTTCCACCACTTTTTCACCCTCTGCCGTTTCGCCGCCTTCTTTTTCAGCCAGAGCGACTGTCGGCGCATCAATCATCGTACCCGGATAGAATTTAATATTCATGTCCGGAACGATTTCATGGGGATTCAAAATCGCGCCGTCATTCAAAGACCAAAGCTTTGGCCAGAAGTTCGGATCACCGAAGAACGTATTGGAAATATCCCAAAGAGTGTTGCCCTTCTGAACTTTGTAATTTTCAGATTTGCGCTCGCCCACTGCCTTTTCCCAGGCTTCATCAGAGGTCGGCGTTTGGTTGTACTTTTTGTAGATATTATGAAAGTAGTTTTCTTTATTGTAGTCAGGATCAGAATTACCGGAATCACTGAATGACGAAGAGGCATCCGCATAAGAAGCCTCGGGTACAGATTTCGCTGGTGGTGTGATTTCTGGAGCCGGCACATCTGGAGCTGCCTTGTCGGGATCCGGAATTTCTGTAAACTCTGGCACAGATGGTTCCGCAGGTGTTTCAGCTTTTGGCTCTAACACATCCAATGGATCCGCTTCCCACGTTGTATCCGGTGGCGGCACGTCCTGAGCGCGCGCAGCAGGAGCCTGCAGCAATAGCGCGCAAAAAATGATCGTCAATGATACAGAGAACTTCGTGTTCGTCACTGTTTGCATCCTTGCAAGTGGTGAGTATTCTTAGTTGAACAATTTCAATTCAGCATCTGCTCTGAAGGACTCCGGGCTCCCCGGATATCTGGATCTAACTTCAGTCAACGAACGCTTGGCAAACTGTGGCAAATTCATTTTTTTGTACGTCATTGCTTTTGCAAATTTAGCACTCGCCGCCTTATCGCTGTTTGGATAGTTCTTCTCGATGCGTCCGAAATATCGAATCGCTTCTGGGAAGTTCCCATGATCCACTGCCATTCTGCCCGCAAGAAACAAAGCATTATCGGCATAGGTGCTCGCTGGGAAACGCGTCAAAAGGCTTTGCATACGGCTTTTTAAGCCAATCTCATCATCGCGCTGAGAAGCGCCTATCATTTCAGCATACAGTTCAGTATCTGATTGTTTTGAAAAATCCTGGCCCGTTAATTCAACAAGCAATGCTTGCTGTTTAGAAGTCGGCGCTGCGTTCTTAGGCATGTTTGTTGACTTAGCCATTGTTGCCAACGGTAAGCTTAAAAGTAGTGTTGCTGCCAATCGTCCTAGTTGCTTCATCTCTCGACACTCCTTGATCTTTTCCCAGTATGACATGCAATGAGAAGTGCAAACAAGCAGACTTATCCACACAAAATGTTGAGTTATTGTAATGCTGGACCTTGGACCTGTTGTATTTCAAGGCTTTCAGCGATTTGCATGAATTTTAAGCACCATATAAGATTATGTTTTTATTGAGTAAATTTTAATAACTGCGGATTTTTTAGAAGGCGTAATTTCAGATCTTACAATCCGAAAGTTACGGACGCACCGCCCTCAAGACAGAATATTTTAGAAACAGTGTATGCCTTGAATTTTGCTAAGTACATGAATTCATGATTATTCTTATTTTACTTGCTGCGAGCTTAGGCATTTCATCCTCAGACACTTTGCTAAATAAAGCATCACAGCTTTCACAGAGTTATCAACAAAAGTGTCTTACACTCCTCCCTCATGAGTCTGAAAACCACTCTGCATTGGCCTCAATCGTATGCGGCGAAAGACTACAAGATCAGAACCTGAAACAGAATTTGGTTAAAACTTCTTTGATTCATATTTTTGTTATATCGGGCTCTCATCTACTTTTATTGGACGAACTCCTTGCGATGATTCGCGTGCCATTAATTGTAAGATTCTTACTTTTGAGCTTTTACTCGCTGATTGTTGGCTGGCAACCACCTGCCGTGAGAGCCTTGTCTGCCTTGGGTTTGCGCGGGCTGTTTAAAAAACTGAACTGGGTGTTTCCTGCGGACACAATGACTTTGATCGCAGGGTGTTTCACACTCTCTTTATTTCCTGCATGGTGGAGTTCGACTTCTCTATTGATGAGTTGGTGTGCGGCACTGGCGCTAGGTGGCACATCGCTTTTAAAAATCCGCAATCAACTGCAACGACTCCTGCTTAATCAATTGGCGGTTTTTATTTTTATGACGGTTCCATTGTGGGGAATCAGTTCGCTACATCCGCTGTCACTGCTTTACAATCTGTTATTGGGTCCCATTGTTTCTTACATCCTGCTACCGCTGGGATTCCTAACCCTGCCTATACCCCCACTGGTAGTGATATTTGATTTTGCCGTCGATAAATTTCATTGGATATTGAGCTGGGTCTCGGAACCCGTCACCACGTCTCGCGCATCGCCAATTCCCATCGCCAACCTGTGGATGTGGATATTCACCTTGCAAATCTTGTTTCATTTTTGGCGACTGCATCTGCGCCAAGGAAAGGATTCTTCGTGGGTAAAGTCTTAATCTTTTCCTGTATTTCATTTTTGCTGATCTTGTTAAGTGCGACGCCAATTAGTCAGAAAAATGATCGCAGCTATGTGATCGTGTGGAATGTCGGACAAGGTCAATGGGTGACTGCTGTGGAAGAAAACACCTGCCGCCACTTTGATGTGGGTGGCGAACGTTTTCCTTGGCAGAAAATCGCCAAACTTTGTCGTGGAAAAAAGAACTTCATTTATCTTTCGCATTGGGATTGGGATCACATTGGGGCTTTGTCGCGCTGGCCATCGAGCTGGGACACTTGCATCGCACTGCGACCGCAGGGACGATCGTCGCCGGGAAAAATGAAAATGTTGTCGAACTTTGCAGACTGCAAAATGCCTCCACAAGTATCTTTCTGGCAGGCACCTGAGCCGTCGGCTTCAATTATTGATCTGGAACCACTTCGGAATAGAAAAAGGAATAAACCCAAACGCCACCGCGAGCGCAAAGACAGCAATGGCCTTAGCCAAGTGATTAGGTATCGTGACTTTTTATTTCCAGGAGATTCGCCATTGGCAGCTGAGATGACGTGGATGAATTTACCTTGGGTGACTTCAAGTCGCGTGCTGGTTTTAGGCCACCACGGCAGCCGCACCAGCACTTCGCAAGAGCTCCTGGCAAGATTGCCGTCCGTACGAATCGCCATCGTCTCAGCCCGCTACGAGCGCTACAAGCATCCCCATGCCGAAGTGGTGCATCGCCTGCGTAAAAACCGCATCCCGGTTTTACGAACTGAGGATTGGGGGAATATTTGGTTTGAGAGGTAGTGCTGAGAGAGAGAACCACCAGCTTTCGAAGAAGATTTGAACGCAATCCAAGAAATGAGGTTACTATGAAAACGCCAACTCCTAATGAAAACACAGATACGAATAGAAATGGTCTTATCGGAGACAGCCGTAATTCCAAATCCGCCAAATGCCATTTAAATCTAGGTCATATTCCCGCAGAGGAATTACTAACGCGCTTCGTTCGTCTCGTAAAGACCGAGCGAAAAATCACGCACTTGGTGCTGGAGTACATCGCGGAAATCGATGCACGCAGGCTGTATGCGGATTTGTCATACCCAAGTTTATATGAATTTCTGGTGCGTGAGTTTGGTTACAGCCCCTCTTCAGCCATGCGCCGAATTGAATCGGCACGCCTTTTGCGGGAAATTCCCGAATTAGCCGAGCAACTTGAAAGCGGTGCTTTGAACCTTTCACAACTTTCTAGGGTACAGCAAGCTATTCGCGCAGTGCAAAAAACAGAAGATCGCAAAATGGAAACACATGAGAAGCGGATACTTTTAAGTCAAATTGAAAACACCAGTCAGCAACAAACCGAAGTGATTTTATGCCAGGCTCTTTCAATTCCCATCATACCTGAAAACAAACAGACCACCCACGGAGACTCGCCGGTAACCTTAACGATCACTTTCACAAAAGAACAATTCTCCAATATAAAGCACGCCCACAACTTGATTTCACACGCGGTGCCCGACAAAAACTGGGCGGATGCATTTACTTACTTAGCAAAAAAGGAGATTCATCGCAGAATCGGAAATCGCAATAGCAACAACAGCTCCCCAAACCAAAACGATTCTACTTCCTCCTCTGCACAGAGTTTCAATGGTGCAATCTCTACATCCGTAGCGGATGCGGCAACGCGCAAACCACTCAGCTCAACAATTAGAAAAGCAATCTTGCAAGTACAGAGATATTGTCAGTTTAAGGATCCAAAAACCGGAAAAATCTGCGGCAGCGAAAGTTTCCTGCAGATTGATCATATTCAACCTGTTTGGGCTGGAGGAAATAATGATATCCGAAATTTGCAGGTATTGTGCGCGCGCCATAATCAACTCAAATACAGAAATGAAAGCCGTATCCGAATTAAGTAATCGGACGAGCTCACAAACGAGAGAGAAAGTGTGTGCGTCCTGAAAATCAAACTCTGGGATGAGAATAAAAAAAGCTCCGGGGCCTCCGAAGCTTTCTTTGTTTTGGATATAAACTTAACCACTACCAGAAGTAGGTCACGCGGACCCCGAACTCGCGAGGGGCGTTGACTTGGTAAGCCTTAAAGCTTGAGCCGCTGGCGTCGAAGATCACGTACTTTTGATCAAGCACGTTGCGGATAAAGAACTCTGCGTTCAAATTCCATTGCGTCAGCAAGTAACTTAACGATGTATCCAGATACCACTGCTCAGGTGTTTTTTTTGCGTTCGTGTTGGCAGCATCGCCGTAACCAGCAGCAAGATATCTTAGGGTATTGTCCCAATTCCATTTGTCATTAGGCTTGAACGTGTAGTTCACGTTCCCCGTCCACGGACTTGCAAATGGGAATTGGTTGCCGTCGTAGACCACGCCCGTGGGACTCTTAAAATCAATAAAGCGAGTGTGATTGTAACCAATCCCTGCACTGACCGCATTCCGAGAGCTGATATTGTACTGACCTTCCAACTCCGCACCATAAATCTCGGAACTTGCGGCATTCACAGTCGCAGAGTCGTAGGGATTGCCAGGGGTGTATTGCACCAACACCTGCTGATCTTTCCAGTGGGTATAGAAAACATTGGCCGCGATTCGGGATTTTTCCTGAACGAACTTATAACTTAACTCGAAATTGTCTGTTGTTTCCGGGTCATATTGTGACACTGCCGAAGTCCAACGATTCACACTGACACCACCTGTACGATACCCTTGAGTGTAGGACGCCCCATAGGAGTGCAATCCTTCAGTGATGGTATAAGCAATTTTAGGCAGTAGAATTCCGCCTTCTTCGTTTCCGTTGGCAACTCGAGGCGTACCAAAGGCAAAGACATAGGAATCAAACTTGTTCACCATGTATTCATAACGAAGCCCCAGATTCATTGCATGGGATTCGTTGAACTTGAACAGCAAGGAATTGAAGACCGCGTATGATTCTTGATACTTTTCAGTTTTCTGACGAACATAGCCTGGAGCTGGCAGAAGCGTAAAATCATAGTCATTATTAATTGTGTAGTCGTGATAGTGCACACCCAAAACGTTCTTAACTTTATCGCTTTGGTACTTCCACAGGTTTTCCACACTCAAATAGCTATCTGTGTGATTCTCGTATCGAATGCCCGATGCGGGATTAGATGTGCCGTCAGAGTCTGCCGTCGCATCCTGATCAGCTTGAGAGTACGCCAGAATGGTTTCATTGCTGGAGTTCTCATTGATTTTAGTCGTATAGCGCAGGCTTGTTTGCTGATTGTTGGTCAGCGCGCGGCTGTCCACGTCTTCGTACACTTCGTATTGGAATGGATCAGCGGATTGCGAGTATGTCCCACCGTTTTCAGTCTGCATGATTTTAACATTCCAACGAATTTCATCATTGGCGTTAAGTTTGTAGATCATTTCACCGGAAAGATAGCTTTTATCCTGATGCCCCCAGCGATCATTCCCTGTTGTGACATTGTCGATAAATCCATCATAGCGCTCTACATTTACAGCAAAACGAGTCAGAATTTTCTTATCCAGGAAAGTGTTGTTAGTAACGGCACCGATCTCTTTATCACCGTAAGTACCAAGTCCTGCCTTGGCAGCGCCTTCAGTTTGCTCCCCTGCTTTTCTGTGGAACAAAAGGATATTACCGGCCAAGGAATTGATCCCTTGAGTGGTGCTTTGAGCACCGCGGTAAATCTCGACGTGATCCAAGTCCCAGAAATCAAAGGCGCCAGCAGAGATTGCCAGATCTGTTTGAAACACATCATCAACGATGATGGAGGCCAAGTTGTCTTTTTGGTAACCCGTAACACCGATATTGTTGATACCGCGAAGGCTAAATGTATTGTCGTTCTTATTAACCTGAACGTTGGGAAGGGCGTTCAAAGACTTGATGGAGTCTGTTTTTACGCCCTTGTCGTATTCTTCAGCCTTAAGAACGGAAATGGATTCTGTACTTTCAAGGTAGGATTTTTCCTCTTTGTTTCCTAGGATTTGCACTTGCTGCAATTGATAGGTTTCGGCCGGTTTGCTTTCAGTTGAAGACGGAGTTTCTGTTGCTGGCGTCTCTGTAGTAGTCTGCGAAGTCTGAGCCTGCGCAAGGCAGGCTTGCATGGTGAACAATGCTGCGATGAAAATTCTCATTTATCTCTTTCCCTTGGGTCTTCCTATAACCCTCTATAATTAACAAAATTAGAAACCATATTCGAAGTCTTGTAGTGTTCCTTACCCAACAAATCGTTCAGAATGGTCGCGGATCTCCACGCCATCAAACTGGTTTGTGGTTCAGAAATTCCATGTCCATGACGGCTGAAGTTCATGGCATAGACTTTATTTTGCTCGGGCCCTTTCCACTTCACTGCAAAGTTCTTTTGCAATTGAAAGCGACCGTTTTCATCGAACTCGATCATGTTTTGAATCGGCTCAATGATCTGTGGAATGCGGGTTCTGAATCCTGTGCTTAGGATCACGATATCCGCGTTCAACACTTCTGTTTTATTCGAAAAAGTGCTGCTGACGGTCAACTTGTAACCATTGCCCGCTTCTTCGATACGATCCATGCAGCGAGAAGGTAAAATCTCGATCAAGGCTTCGTCGCGGTGAACGTGGCGCAATTGGTAGATATCGTTGTAAAGGGCTTCCAGATATTCTGGAGTATTCCCATCAGAGGCCATTTTTTGATGACGAACGATAGGATCTTTTTGGGCTTGATCAAGACCGAAGAATTCTTCCACGTAATTTGGCGTGAAGTACTCGTTCACGAACGGAGAGTTATCCAACGGCTCAAGATTCGCGCGGCTGGAAATCATACGCGTACTCAAGGCACGGCCCCACTTGCCTTTAAAGCAGTTACGGAAAATTTCAATGCCCGTTTGCCCACCACCGATGACAACAACGTTTTTGCCAGTCACATCCAATGTCTTCAGATACTGGGATTTGGCATGGAAAACTTTAGGTCCGATAAAGTCCTTGGCGAAATCAGGAACGTTCGGAGTCAAACCCGTTCCGATACAGATGTTGTCGGCTTTGGCGATGGTGTCGCCAGAACGAACCACGAACTGACCGTCTTTGAAAGACACTTCGTCAATTTTTGAAGCGAAGTTCAAACGGTGTTTCAGTTTTTCACTGACCCATTGGCAGTACATTTCGAACTCGCGGCGAGTGACCACCGAACGGTTCGTATTCATGAAAGAGTAATACAAACCGTTGGAAACCAGATAGTTCATGAAGCTGTATGGATTTGTTGGATCCGCGCCCATGACCAGGTCCTTCAGGAAGGAGGTCTGCATTTCAGAATCTGAGAACATGATTTCAGAGTGCCAATCAAAGTACGGCTTCCCATCAAAGAATGCGCTGCTCACCCCTGCTGTTTTATCAGCAAGAGCCGCCAGGGAAAGGTTGAATACGCCGATACCGATACCAATAAGATTGTATTTTTGGTCCATCTTACGGTGCTCCTTTATTTAAACCCATTACTAGTGGATTTAGAAGTTCGTCTCCGACCATGGGGACCGGGCGTTCGTGGGAATCGGCGTAGCCGATCTTAAAACGCACCTTATTTACCAGCACACGAGGCATTTTTTCCGCCAGAAGATTGACGCTGTCATCCACATTCAGGTTTTTCCCTCTAGATGAAAGATAATCGCGAAGGGTTTCCCCCAGAATCCCGTAAAACTCGTATTCTGAGAAACCGTCGCACTCCTTCAAAACTTCGGAGATGAACCTTAATACGGTGACAAAATGTCCCGTGAACAGATCATGAATCAAATAATTGCGTGGAAGCTGCAACAAGTGCGCCGCCAGGTTCGCGGACTCGTTAACCAACGGGGAACCCTTTGCCAGGCGTAAATCCCCTTGGAAGTCCTTTAAAATCAAGCCCACCGGGGCATGATCCTTAAGTTTTAGAACTATATTTTGGCCATGGGAAACCAAGCCAATGCCGTACTTCAGTTGCAAGTGATACAAAGGCACCACCACGACTTCAAAGTAACGACGAAGCCACTGCACCATCGTGAGTCCCGAAGCCTTTACATAGGCACCCAACAAACTTTGTCCCTCTGCGTCTTTATGAAAGAAACTGCCAGTAAGCACAGAAGTTTCTCCAGGAGCGGCTTTGGATTCCGCACATTCTCTCCAAATCGCTCCCAAATACTCGTGATAGCGATAAGGAGCCAAGGCCACCTGTTTGTAAACCGGGTGCTGAAAACTCACCCCGGCTTTTTCGCTTAAAATCAGAACGTTCTTAAGAACTTCATCCTGGGAGCAGATGTCCGTCATTTTCAGTGACAGCTCCCCACCCACAGGAATGTATTTGGCAGCGATACCGCGAATGCTGGAAGTGTTTAAGATAGTCACGGGAAGCTTGATGTCCCAAAGACCCGGGCGAGAAATATTGGATAAAGTACGAATGGAAATTTGCGGTTGATAGTTATCACCGAAAACTCCCAAAGCTTTCATCACACCGGTGGAAAGTTCACCGGCAAATTGCACTTGAATAAAACGATCCCACTGCCATGGATGCACGGGCACAAATACGTATTCTGATTTATTCAGCTGAAGTTCAGTCAGGTGCTGCTCAAAACGTTTCATTTCCGCAGCATCCAGGCTTTGTGACAAAATCACATCCTGGGTCACACCAGGCATCTGGGCGGCCAAGGCCGAGTTCTTACGAACCGCAAGCCACATCAAACGAATCAACGGCTGACTTTCAGGAGCAAACTCTGCAAGGTCCCCTTCACTCCAGGTGATACGGCCTTTATTCAGAAGCAATTTTGGATGACCATTCAAGATGGATTGAATTTTTAGTCCCGTCCACTGAGTCATTTCCTGCGAGGTTTGTTCGGCTTGTTTTTTCTCGATGCGAAGATCTGAGAATAGCGTGTTGTGCATCTCTTCCAGGAAATTCCCCAGAATGATGTCATCCATGCCAGTTTCTTTCTGACAATCGATGAAAAACTGACCGGCACTTTTCACCGGCATCTTAATACCATCAACCACGCGAACTACCGAGTCCGCTTGAACTTTGATGTCAGTCCAAATTCCCTGCCAACCCTGACAGTGGTATTCGATCCCACTTTGCAATGCGAACACGAAATTTTGACCATCCACAGTCGTGGCTTTCAGAATCTGCTCATAGCTCAGCTCCTGAAGGCTTTTGGCCACCAGGTTCTGATTCACCCGCACCCATGCGGATCCTGAATGAAGTGTGTTCGCAGTCAGATTCACAGGAAGTTCCCCATAAAGAATTTTTCACGGCGGCATTCTAACAAAGCCGCACGCTTATGAGGGAAATCAAATTCTTTCAATTTTCTCCAGGCCGGGAACGTCTCGACGTAACGAATGATACGTTGATTGTCAGAGCGTGGTTCCGCCATGATTTTGCGTGTGCGCGGCTCTTCCAGGAACAGGTAGTGTGTTGCTGATTTTAAAATTGCATCTGTATTTTTGAAACCCAGGTATTCCTTGTTTCCAATCAACAAGTGAAAACCACGATCGAACGCTTCGGATTCGTAATAAGGACCCAAACGGTCTTCTAGAGTCCAATACATTTCGAAGTAGCCCACCGGCACTCCATCAAACTCCACGAAAGTGGGAATGGTGTGCAAATCAGTCAGACCTTTTTCAAGATACTGTTTAAGTTCAGATTCTGTCTGCGCCAGCTCCCAGAATTCGGCAACGTAAGGTTGATTGTGCCAGAAGTGGAAAGTTTCCAAGTCGCGGTCAATATCCACAACCCGAAAGCTGACGGTTTTACCGATGACTGGAACAAAACGCGAATACAATAATTCTCCTGGGCGAGGTTGCGGGCGCACCGGGTGGTACACCTGACCGGTGTGCATCCACTGCTCTGGCTCAACGGATTGTTTACCGAAGGCACACCACAAGGATGGATTTTGATAAAACTCCTGACGATTGGTGCTCTTTTGATTTATGGAGATGGCTTTCAATTCAGGTTTTTGGATGAATAGATGCTCCATCGCAATCAAAAGCGCCCCTGCTGGCACATTTTCCTTCGTGATCAATTGCAGTTTATCCGCTTGATCTTCGATATGGAACTGGACAGCTTCCGTGCCCGTCACTGTCAAAAGACTGCCAGTGATTTCGGCGGAGTAGTTTTTATTTTCCTGAACGTGCAGGTACTTTTGAATATTCATATTCCGTCCTAGGCCTTCACCGCAACAGCGGCGATGGGGTTTTTAATCAAATTATAAATCGACAGTGGATTTGCAGCGGTGTTTTCATTCATGTTTTGCAGGCTGCAAGTAAAGTTGCCTTTGTGCCAGATCTCTGACTTATCCAAGAGGTAATTTAAACAAGAATGATCCTGGGGATTGGATTCCCGGATCGTCAGTAAGAACTGACGTAGATCGCGCACCAGGTCCTCTTCACGCACCCAGTGATCGGCAGCAATAGCGGCGATCACATTGAACGTGGAGTTGATCATCAAATAGTAGGCAAATAGAATGTTGCCTTTGTCATCCAGGATGTTGCCATTTTCCATCTTCAAGCTTGCGACGTCTTTGCCATACAATGAAAAGCCAAAATGGCTGTAACCCGTTCCCTGACAGTCACGGAAGTAGGCTTTTTCCGGATAGTTGGCTTTCAGGCTTAAGATCAGATTTTGTTGGTGGGCTCCCAATAGAATTCCGTAGTTGGCCTGAGCCAGAACCAAGGGCTTCACGGCAACTTCCAAATAGCGTGCAAACCACAATTCAGCAATCTCACTTAAAGGACGCCCCGTCTTTTCCGCTTCTTTGCGGATGGACTTTTGAATCAGGTTTTCACCACCCAATGGGTTGTCCTGCGCCAAAGTGGACAGAACCACAGCTTCTTCGCGGTTGTTTTCAGTGAATGGATTTTCACGGCAGACCACAATGGATTCCGTCAAAATTTCGCCAGCAGGATTTTTAAGAGCCATAAATGCCGGTTCAAAAACCACCTGGAACTGAGGCTGTTTACGAGCGAACTCCTGTGCTTTAGCTGTCATGAAAACGTCATAGACCTGCAAGCCACGCACAACTTCCACTTCAGTTAAGTGGCGAATGGAATTCGTCAGACGCAATGTCAGAGAAAACTTCATCATATAGGGCGAATGCGCCCCATAAATGGAACGCAAAGATGTGGTTGGGAACCACGGCTTTTCTGCCGCACCCAAATCCACCAAATCGCCTGTTTTCAAATAAGTCTGCACCACTGGATTTTTAAGCAGGTGCTGTTTTTGCCAAGGATGAACCGGAAACGGAATGTATCCCGCTTGAAGTTTAGCAGAGGCCTGTTCAGATCCCGCAAAGTCCTTCAAGAAGACATCGACAGTCCATTGTTCGACTTGAAATTTTTGAGCTTTTTCATTTACCAAGACGTCTGGTTTTGCCAGGAACCAATGGAGCGCAAACTGCCCCGCCATCTCCGGGGAATACAGACGGTAGTCAGCCTCATCAAAGCCTTCACGCATCTTTGGATACGGATGAAAATTGTGACCAATCATCAAACCTTGCTCGGCCTGCTGGAAGTTCATGGCATTGGTATAAATCCCTTGAAGGTCGGTTTTACGATGGCCCAAAGCCAGTTCGATATTTTCCACACTGTTTTTCAAACGATCCATAAAGACTGCGTCGTTGCCACTGCTGTTGGGGAAAACTTGCGTCAGGTGCTTTACCAAAAGCTCGGCCACCGTCAAAAAATCTGTGCTTTTTAAAGCACCGTCCTTTTGCACATAGAATACGGAATGATATTGATGACGTCCCATCAGGGAGTTACGGGTCAACGGAAGATACAACTCAGAACCATTGGCGAACTTCACCAACAAAGATTCCTTGCAGCCTGTCTCGATTGCGATCTGGTTCGGTGAATCCTTAATCTGATAATCAAACCATTCCCGGAAAAGAGAATTAAAGAAACATGAAGCCGAATGACGAAGAGAAAGTTCACGCAAGTTCATATTAAGCCTCCACCGCAGCGTCAGTGCGCTGACGATATAGGATCGCAATGCTGATCATCATAAGTACAGCCAGCGCAATCATCAGAGATTCCAAAGAGAAAAACTTAATTTTCAAGGTAATAGCAGCTAAAGCTCCACCCACAGCGTAACCAATCGTGTTGGCGGCACTCACGATGCCAGCTTTGCGCCCCAAGCCCAGGTTTTCGGCATCGACCGTCGTCATCAAAGTCAGATAGCACGGTGGCACCAGGGCAATTCCCACCGATAGAAAGAAAATGGCTGTCCAAAGCTGTGACTGCAAGTTCATCACTTGCAACAACACGGCTCCCACGAACAGCATCACTGCTCCGATAACCAAGGCCCCTTGCCATGGGTTTTTAAATAACATGCGCCCCAGGAACTGAGTCACAACCGCAATGACGGCACTTGCTAACAGCAATTTTGCCATCAACAAACCGGATTCCTGACTGCTCAAGGCAAAGCTGTGCTTTAAAATCACCGCTAGCGAAGAGTTCAAGATACCGATAAAGCTTGTGAACAGCACGGCCAACAAAAACACCCAGCGCATACGATTGAAGGCCAGACTCCACGCGGAAAACCCACGTTCAGCAGCCGGTGCCGTTTTCATTTGCGGAGCCTGCAGGCGCAAAGCCCACACATTCAATCCGACTAAAAGTAAAATCCAGAATAGGAAACCAACTAAAACACGGTCCATATTTTGTCCGCCACTTAGCAGGACATAAATAGGACCTAAAGATCTGCCGATATTCAAACTCATCGAGTTTGAAATCATGGCTTTCATCGCAGAAGTGGATTCAGAAAGATCCACCTGCAAGGCTTGAGCAACTGGAACAACCGCTGAAGCCAATAAGCCATAAATCACACGGCTTAAAATCAAAACGACTACAACTGCCGCCGATCCCCATTGCTGCCCCCACTGAGTCAGGGACCATAGCATCAGAGTGGAAATCCCCAACCCCAAGATACCTGCAAGCAGAATCGGCTGGCGTCCGGCTTTATCACTTTTTGCAGCCCAATAAGGCGATGACCACAGGAACAAAAACGAACCCGCACTGAATACGGCCACTACCAGCGACAGACTGACATGCATCGATTCTGCCAAATACGGCAAAAGCGTGAATAGCAGAATCTGCAACGCACTGAAGGTGATCGTATTAAGGTTTGCGAGTACGGCTAAGTTCAATCTCGCCCCCTGCGACCTTTAACAAGTATAAGTATACAGATCGTTACCGGAATCAAAAGAGCATAACCAGCCACAGCAGCAAAGGTGCCACCCAATATATAAGCGCCAATGATCATCGTGGCAGTCAAAACCAGAAGGATCGTAGGAATCGCAAAACGACTTCTAAACAGCGCTGAATCGGAAAGCTTGCGCGTTTCCATCGTCACACCTGCTTGCGGGGTCTTCACGTACTTACGTTTATACCAAATGATCAAACCAAAAATCGGAAGCAACAAAGACAATAGCGAGAATCCCAGCCAGACGATCTTTAAGAACAGTCCGCCGTAATTTCCAAAGTGCAAAGGCTCGGAAGCCAACGTGATCTCCATATACCATGGAAGCTCACGCACTTCCCCTTGCAATCCCGTAGCCGCATCAACCACTACCAGCTGAGTCATGCGCTCCGTTTTTGGCGTATTCCCGACCATCACCACCAGGAAGTGATTCGGCGGCGCAAACTGCGTGTCTGGCATAGCGATATAGTCCACTTTGGAATTCGGCAATGCTGTTTCTGCCGTTTTCACGACATTGTCTAAGACTGTCACGTTATGCAGGTGATCGTTCTCACCGTGGATGTCTTTGTACTGCTGGGTGATTTGCTTCAATTCCTGGTACTGATAAAACTTGATCAATGAAGAACTGATCCCCAAAAGGAAACCCGTCGCCCCGATAATCAAGCCCCAGGCAAAAACACCCATCCCGATATAGCGATGTAAATCCGAAAACCAATGGCGCGGAGATTTGATGCGCACTTCACCGAAGGCGACCTTCTTAGCGAAATTGCCGTAGATGAAAAATCCAGAAAGCATCACAAAGAAATAAAGCAAACCGATAAAGCCGACATAAAGCTTGCCATAGGAACCCAGAAAAAATTCGCGATGAAGTCTTAGCATCCAGTCCATGAACGAACTCTTGGTCGCCTCGACGTTGATTTCTGCACCCGTGTTGGCATCGTAAGTCAGTTTGCGCGCACCACGAAACATTTTGGAATCGTCCATTCCCAAGCGCACGTTGATGATGTTGTCGTGTTCATCATCTTTGAAAACAGCCAGGGGTCTTTCACCCGGAAACGTTTTAAGAACTTCGGTCATTAAGCTCGAATACGAAAGGGGCGCTGCCTGACTGGTGGTCGTCACCGCCTCATGAAGCCCGCCTTCGACCTCTTCCTTGAAAAGCAAGACGGAGCCGCTGATGCCTAGAAAAATGAAATGCACCGCCACGAAAAGTCCGAGGTACATGTGCAGCTTGTAAAATAATCTGAATGCTGTGTTTTTTAGTGCCATATAGTTGCCTGTGATAGGTATCACACAGAGAGGGATATCACAAAAATTTGGCCTACTTACCGGCTTGTTGAAAGCCTATTGGGAAGAATTTTTGTGAGTGTCAAAAGACCTGACAGGGCGTCGGAATTTGCCAAACTTTTGTGAATTTGGTCTAATGAAAAAATGATCAGGCAAAAGGCGATTAAGGCTATCGAACAAGAAGGAATTTTACTCGTATATCCGATAAAAAACAGTTCGGAGCCGGATTCAATCTGGGCTCATCTCTGGCCAAGATCCAAGATGGTTTGGGAGTGGGATGCCGATGCGGATCACAAGGTCTCTGACCTGTGGCTGCTAAAGGAGGAACTCTCCCGGTCAAACAAGGTCGTTTACGCCAAGTGGTACCAGAACCGCGCGACCTTTTTCTCTAAGGAAACCTTCGTGAATATGATGGCCTTTCAGCGCAGTGACTCTCCCCTCTCTCACGAGAGCAAAACCATTCTGGAAGCCCTGGAAATGGACTCGCCCCTTTCGACCAAGCAGCTGAAAGAAATTGCCGACCTTCAGGGCCGCTATTTGGAGTCCACATACAATCGTGCAATGAAAGCGCTGTGGCAACGCCTGCTGATCGTGGCTTATGGCGAAATCGAGGACTCGAGTTTTCCCTCTACTGCCGTAGGTGCAACCAAGACATTGTTTGAACCTTTATGGAATCAATCCCTTACGATTTCCCACGAAGAAGCACACTCCTATCTGCTAAAAAAGTTAGGAACCGATAACAAATTCTGGAAGTTCGCTCAGAAGATTCTTCCTGCAAAAACGTAATGTTAACGAAAAAGGTGTCACCTCCTTTGACACCCCTGAAAGTTCTGCAAATATACACGACCAATCTACTTTCCTAAGCAAATTGCTCCGGATCTTGTTATAAACCCGGGGATATTGTTTAAAGTCATTGGAGTTACTAATGAAATCAACATTTGCGATGTTCTTTCTGATTCTAAGTTCAACCGTTGCAAGCACGGCTCTTGCGGGCCCACGCGACTGGCGCATCACGCAGCCAGCATGGACTGAACAACACGAATACCAATTCGGTCAATTCGTCACCAAACTGGGTGCCGCTGTCGAAAATCGCAAATGTGCGACAGTCACTGAATGTTTAAACAGCTCTGCAAATATGTTCTATGGGACTGATCCAGGTGGCATTCGCTATTTCGCAGACTGCGCGGATCTTCCTTATTACCTTCGCGCTTACTTTGCCTGGAAAATGGGGTTACCGTTCTCTCACGCGACAGGATTTGTGGCAAATCCAGCAGGCCCAGAGGACTTCAACAAAGACATTCGTTACTCCACGAACGGGAACTCTGTAAAATACCGTCGCGACCTTTTGGCTAAGAAAAACAAGCTTCGCATGACTTCTTTCCCTGATGCGGTTGATTTCTTAAATTCAGATTTGATCAACAGTGTTTCCACAGCGGCATTCCGTATGATCGGTGATGCACAGGGCGCAACTTATTCTGACTTCTATCCTGCGCGCCTGGATCGCACAGGCATTCGCCCGGGAACTGTTATCTATGATCCGAATGGACACGTCGCAATTATTTACCGCGTAACGGAAGCCGGCCGTGTTCTTTATATCGACGCCCATCCCGACAATACTTTGACGATGGGACTTTATACTTCCAAATTCATGCGCTCCATTCCTGGTCAGGGTGCTGGCTTTAAGAACTTCCGCCCTTTGCAATTGGTGGGAGCATCTCTAGACGGTAACGCCTATGTTGGTGGCAGCATTGTTGCCGCTGCAAACCGCGATCTTGGAGCTTACGGAACAGAGCAGTTTTACGGCAATCAACCAGATCCATCAGGTGACTGGAAAAAAGGCCGCTTCGTTTTCCAAGGTCAGGAAATCAATTACTTCGAATACGTGCAGTTGAAACTGACCAATGGCGAACCGGTTATCGATCCACTTTTGGATATGAAATTTGAAGTGATCGATATTTGCTCTTCTTTGAAAGACCGTGTGGCGGCTGTTGAATTGGCTCGTCGTGAAGGTATTCCTTTGAAACAACATCCTGAACGTCTGCCGGTAAATATCTTTGGTGCTACGGGCGAGTGGGAATCCTATGCGACCCCTTCCCGTGATGCCCGTCTGAAAACATCCTTCATGGATATTCTGGCGCAGTCCCAAAAAGCGATTCAAAAATGGCGCGCACGTGACAGAACAATTCGTTATAACGGCGGCAATTTGGCAAAAGATCTTTTTGCGGTTTACTCCCAGGAAGCGACATTGTGTAAGTTCTCTTACACGACTTCCAATGGGGATACTTTGTTGATGAATCTTGAGGCCGCTCGCCAAAGACTATTCAATATGAGCTTTGACCCTTACCACTGCCCGGAAATGCGCTGGGGTGCACGTATGCCGAAGGAACTTGCCTCCTGCACAGACGATCAAAACAAGAAGGCTTGGTTTGATGCTCAAAGATGGTTGCGCAACCAAACTGAGCGTCGTTACGACGTTAGAATGGACTATACTTTGGAGCAATTGGGTCGCGGACCAAAACCTGGTGTGGGCACTGAAACAGCTCCAAGCATCGACATCGTTGGCTACTTAAAGTCCCAAATGTAGTGCGAGACCTTTCCGGTCTCGCCCAAATGGACTATATGTTAATCCGTTGCAATCTACGACGCGGAAAAACTGAGAGAAATTTGCAATAACTGCACAGATTCATTGCTTCTTTCAGGGATCACTCCTATATCCGGTCACTAGTATTCATACTTAGAACTATCACTAAATTCTGTGGGGGATCTGTGAAAGTACAAATTATCACCGTGCTATTGTCTTTGGTTGCAACTGCGGCTATCGCTGCTCCTTCTCAAGCTATCTATACTAAAATTTTGCAACAAGGTGTTCCTCAGGATGCACTTGAGCGCACCGTGCGCTTCATGGACGATCACGCCGGTCGCTCTTTCCAACAAAGCACTTATCAATGCAGCAAGTGGCCTGTTGGTAGCATCAAACCTTGTGAAGAATCTGATCGTTCTCCATCCACTCAAGTTGTGACTCTGGAAAGACCCGAGACAATTGTCATCATCGACTACTCTCAACCGTCCACCAACCGTCGTTTCTATTTGATCAACATGCGCACCGGCGATGTGATTCGCTATTACGTGTCCCATGGCAAAGGCACTGGCAACAGCAACTGGGCGACAAGATTTTCTAATATCAAAGATTCCAAACAAACGTCTTTGGGCTTTTACCTGACTGGTGATTTCTATTACGGCTCTTACGGTAAAACTTTGCGCATGTACGGCTTGCAGTCTTCCAATGACCAGGCCTTCAACCGCGATATCGTTTTGCACGGCGCCTGGTATGTGGGCGAGGATTTCATCAATTCTAAAAATCCAAAAACAGGCCAGCCATTTGGGCGCTTAGGTGTCAGCTGGGGTTGCCCGGCTTTGTCCCTGTCCATTGCAACTAAACTGATCCCGGTTCTGGAAAAAGGCAGCCTGATTTATCACTATCATAAAGATCTGATGGAAGCGGCCATGAGTGGCACTGAAGTCAGCGTGACTGAACCGGCACGAAGAAAATAAAAAAAAGGCGCTTTCTAAGCGCCTTTTTTTATTTCGTCATTTTTTAAGAATCTTATCGAGCGTCCAAAGTCCAACCAGAGAACTTTTGAACCTCGTCGTTGATGTCTGCGCCAAGTTCGACATGGCGATAAGAAGTTGGTGAATCCCAAATCTTTCGCACAAGCTTGTTCATGATATCGTGACCTGCTTTGTAAAGCACCACGTGACCCATTAGCGGCATCTCTAAAGTCACCAGATCCCCCAAAGCATCCAAAGCCTTGTGACGAACGAATTCATCCGCCCAGCGCAAACCTTCGGGATTGATCACGGCCCCACCGTCCAAGACGATGCAGTTGTCCAGGCTTCCGCCTTTGGCAAGTCCGCGGGCCTGCAGGGCCTCCACGTCTTTTAAAAATCCGAAGGTACGGGCGCTGGCGATATCACGACCAAATGACTGTTCATTGATATCCAAATCAATTGTCTGCTTGCCGATCACCGGATGTGGGAAATCGATCGTCACCGTCACACGCAGTCCATGATAGGGAACCACGTAGGCGTGCTTTTCACCTTCACTAAAATAAATAGGCTCGGTGATATAGCAGTATTTGCGCGGCTGATCCTGTTCAACGATACCGACATCCAAAAGAGCTTTTAAAAACTCCCCGGCACTGCCATCGCAAATAGGAATTTCCGGTCCATCCAGTTCAATAAATAAATTATCAATACGAAGTGCAGAAAGCGCGGAAAGGCAATGCTCGATGGTCGCAACTGAAAACGCCTCGCCTCCGATTGTAGTTTGGTGGCTGGTGGCCTGTACATTGCGGGCTGTGACCTTTAATGAAGGGCTGCCCGGCAAGTCCTTACGAATGAAATAAACGCCGGTGTCAGACGGTGCTGGCCTGAAAGTCAAAGTACATGGATCCCCCGAGTGGATACCAATGCCATTAATCACCGTTTTTTTACGAATTGTTTTTTGTAAGAACATGAAGACAGTTTAACACCGTCTATTGGTCGTTAGCAATCCGCAACTTGCCGACGGGCTCGCCCTTCCAGTTTGTGATAGTTGGCATAGTGAATTTCGAGAGAGCCTTTGCTTCCTCGACAGTCATGCCTCCCAATTGCAATAGAACCTGTGCTGTTGCCAATTGAGCCGCGCGACCCGCACCATCTGCGGATTTAATGGCGAAGGCCAACTTCTTTTCTGGCAAAAAGCCCGCATACACGCCTTCCGCCCCGCCTTTGATAATAGCCCGACCCTGTGTCTTTTCGATCACAGCTGTGGCGAAATCGTCACTTCCTGCCACATAAAATGGATTACCTGTGACAGCTTTAATGATTCGCTGACAGGCATTCTTTCGAAGTGTCGACGCCTTGGAATTTACGAATATCGACATCCCGGCAGCAATCGCCTGCAGAGGCACCGAATACGTGGGAATACCACAACCATCCACGGCGTGCGGAACTTTGCTGTGATCTACCTTCATGGTTTCAGTCAAAATATTGCGCAATCTTTTTTGAGCCGCGTGTTCATAGTTCGCATAGCCGTGAGGATCCTCCCCAAGATGCAAGCAGGTTGTGATCATCGCTTCGTGTTTGCCTGCGCAGTTATTGCAAAATGCTGTGGGCTTTTGATTGCGACGAATGAACTCGTGCGCTGAAGTTTCGTTGTATGGCAAATGCGGTCCGCAGGAAAGCAGACTTTCTGCAATCCCGACTTTCTCCGCCCATTGCGAAAGCACGGTCAGATGCTCTTTTTCACCGCGATGAGAAGCGCACGCCAAAGCGATCATCTTGTCATCAAGACCGAACTTATCTGCAGCACCGGATTCTATAAGTGGAAGAGCCTGAAGCATTTTTATTGCGCTTCGAGGAAAGGTACCGAAACTGGGATTTCCCCAGCCATGAAGCAGTTGCCCCAGCTCGTTCACAACCGCGACCATCACGTTGTGAACACTCTCGACTGCGGGCCCGCGGAGGACTTCGACGACGAGAGGCTGTCTTTTAAGCATACTATTTCTCCGTTTGAATCATTTCTAAAACTGAGTTCTTCGCGAACTCTGTGATCACGCGACCGCGCTGAGTTTTCTGAATGAATCCTTCCTGGATTAGGAACGGCTCATAGACTTCCTCAAGAGTGTCACGCTCTTCACTGAGCGCAGCTGCTATTGTATCAATACCAACGGGACCACCGTTATACTTTTCTTGAATCAGGCTCAAAATACGACGGTCCATGAGATCCAGGCCGTGCTTGTCGACCCCTAGTTGATCTAGAGCATATATCGCAATTTCCCGAGTGACGACGCCATTACCTTTAACTTGTGCATAATCACGAACACGCTTTAACAGTCTGTTCGCAATACGAGGCGTTCCGCGCGCACGGCGAGCCACTTCTTCGGCTCCATCATTGTCAATTTCCACATTTAGCTTGCGAGCCGATCTTATCAAGATTTTTTGAAGAGCTTCTTTGTCATAAAACTGAAGTCTTTCTACAATCCCAAAACGATCACGGAATGGCGGATTTAAAAGTCCTGCTCGCGTTGTTGCCCCCACCAGGGTAAACGGTGCAAGTTGAAACTTCATCGAACGCGCACCCAAACCATCACCCGTCACAATGTCGATGTAATAGTCTTCCATGGCCGTATACAAGTACTCTTCCACATGGCGGCTTAAGCGATGAATCTCATCGATAAAAAGTACGGAGTTTGGCTTTAGTGACGTCAGAATTGCAGCCAGATCGCCTTTTTTATCAATCGCCGGGGCTGAAGTCATTTTGATATCAGAACCCATATCGTTGGCGATAATTTGCGCAAGCGTCGTTTTACCCAAGCCCGGAGGCCCGGAAAGCAAAACGTGGTCCAAAGGTTCCTGGCGAAATTTCGCTGCCGCGACAAAGACTTTGATCTTGTCTTTAACAATCTCCTGTCCAGAAAATTCAGTGAAATCCTGGGGACGCAATTCGTTCTCCCAAGCCTTCTCGCCACCACTGATGCTGCTGCCTTCAGTGATATCACTATCTAAAATGCTGCCTTCAATAATACGACTCATGACAAGCTACCTGACAATGTTTGGAAACCCTTACGAACACCTTCTTCAACCGTGATAGAAACTGGCAAAGTGGATACGAATTGATCCACCATTTGAGATTTGTAGCCCAGATTCAAAAGTGCTGACGTGATCTGCGTCAAAGATTCTGATTTTACTTTGGAACTTTCTTCGATGGACACAAGCTTGCCCTTCAAAGTCAGAATGATCTGTTCCGCCGTTTTCTTGCCTACTTTAGGCAACGCAGAAAGACCTTTGGCATTTCCATTTTCAATCAGCTCGTGAATTTGAGCCGGACGACCGCCAGACAAAATACTTAAAGCCATTTTTGGGCCAACGCCGTTTACTTTCAACAATGACAGGAACAAATTCTTTTCTTCTTTGTCGTGAAAGCCAAAAAGAGTCAAAGCGTCTTCGCGAACGTGAGTGTGGATCCAGACGATGATGTCTTTACCCAGCAAAGTTGTGAAGTCACCCAAAGTGTTGGAAGAGGCAAATACCTCGTAACCCACACCCTGCACATCAATCAGAGCCGAATCGCCCAGGACTTCAATAATTTTTCCGCGTAAATAACCGATCATATACTCACCGCTTTTTGTAAAACTGCGTTCTTTTTCATTTCAAAGGCATGGTAGCAGGCCATAGCCAAGGCATCCGAGGCATCGATGCGATTGATGGACTTAATCCCCAACATCGCCAGCAAAACCGCCTGCACGTCTTCTTTAGAGGATCCACCGTTGCCGGTGATTCCTTTTTTAACCGATCTTGTGGCGTATTCCGCAACGGTGGCTTTACCCAAACCCGCTTCGTACATCACCACTCCGCGCACGTGTCCCAGCTTAAAGGCACTGTCCGCATTTTTTCCCATAAAGATTTTTTCAATCACCACTTGATGAGGACGATACTTTTCCATGACTTCGCGAAAGGCCAAACCAAGTTCAGTCATGCGCGACGCAAAGTTCATATCCTCCTCAAGCAAAATTACACCGTGATTGATGTGCTCAATTTTGCCATTGGTGATGCGAACCACGCCAAATCCTGTGATGCGGGAACCGGGGTCAACCCCAAGAATCGTCAAACTCATACTTTTAATTTCATTCCGAACGTATTGCTAAGTCAATGAATGTGCACTAGAATCTGAATCATGCCGAAGATTGAAGCAAGCGCTATCGAAAAATATCAAGCCATCCTGGCAAAGGATCCGACCTCTCAGGTGTTTGCACCTCTGGCGGAAGCCTACAGAGAGATGGGCATGATGAAAGAAGCGTTGCAGGTTGTGACTTCTGGCGTTCAACGCCATCCGCAATTTGTCGGAGGATTGGTCACATACGCCAAAATTTTGCGCGATGCAGGTCAAATCGGCCGCGCGATTGAGGCCCTAAAAAAGGCCACAGGCCTGGCTTCCGAGAATATTTTGGCGCATCAACTTTTAGCGGAATTGCAGCTGGCGAACAAAAATCCCAAAGAAGCTTTGAAGGCTTTCAAGATGGTTTTATTTCTGAATCCCAATTCTCAGTCTGCACAAAAAGCCGTACAAAAACTGGAATCCCTCACGGCGGATGAATACGACGACGAAGTCTTTGCGATGGCGAAACTTCCGCAGGTTAATCTTGAGACTCCACCGATCGAGCAAACCATTCCCGGCACCAAAACCGGAGCAGCCACTGAGGTCTTCAAGCCTCAACCTGTGCCCAGAAATAAGGCATTTGAACGCATGCTGTCTTTGATTGATGCCTTCATCGTGCGCAACGATCTGGAAAAAGCCCACGCCCTTTTAAAAGATACGCGCGTGGAGTTTGGCGCCCACGCAGAAATCGAAAGACGAATGAAGACTCTGCAGGTCCGTTATAATGAACCTGACGAACCAGTTCCGCTAAAACCTCTCCTTCCCCGCGAAGAGATGGTGCGCAAAAAGAAGATCGAAACCCTCGAGATGATGCTTCGCAAAATCGAAGACTACCGCTCCCATATTTGACAATTCCCAAATGAATTAGGCATATTGAACCTCTTTGACTAACAAACGAGGACTCAAATGTACGAAACGTCGGATTTTAGAAAGAATTTGAAAATCATGGTTGAAGGCAAGCCTTACGTGATCGTGGACTTCCAACACGTAAAACCAGGCAAAGGCAACCAGTTCACCCGCACTAAATTGAGAAACATGCTAACAGGTCAAAACCTGGAAGTGACTTTCAAATCTGGCGAAAAATTCGAAGTTCCTAACGTTGAAAACAAAGAGATGAACTTCCTGTACAAGGACGACTCTGGCTTCAACTTCATGTCCAACGAGACTTACGAGCAAATCGCGATGTCTGAAGAAGACCTTGGTGAGTCAAGATACTACCTGACTGAAGGTTTGAAAGTTGTTGTTTTGTTCTACAATGAAAAAGCTGTTGCTGCAGACGTTCCAAAAGCCGTGAACTTGAAAGTTGCCAACACAGATCCAGGCATCAAAGGTGACCGTGTGACTGGTGCTTCTAAGCCAGCGACTATGGAGACTGGCTTGGTAGTGAGCGTGCCGTTGCACATCAACGAAGGCGATACATTGCGCATCGATACTTCAACTGGTGACTACGTAGAACGCGTCAGCCAAAAGTAATTGCAAAAATAGTTACTAACGCAAGATATTAAGTCTCCGCAAGTACTCGTTTTTATTTCAAAATAAATGAGTTAGTCTGAGAGCTCCAACATACCTTGGAGCTCACTTCAGAGCGGAGGCTTTTTTTTGTCCACTTTTATTGAGTTGGAAATTCAAAATTTACTCAATGAGACCAGTGATCTGGATGAAGTGGCTGCACGACTGATCTCTTCTCTCGATTCCTCACCTGAGCAAGTTTCACTTGATAATATCAATGCCTTGGCGCGATTCCTGAATTTAAGCGGTCGTCATTTACAACTCGCAAACTTCGTCATCAAGCATCTCGACAACGAAAGCTTTCCAGTCCCTTGGCCGTACTTTATGGAAGCCCTGGGCCATGCATCCTTGGAACTTGATGAAAGAGTCATTGCCGCTTTGATTGAAGGTATCCAAGAAAGCGAATCCGAAAACGAAGCCGCACGCTCTTTGGCATTGAACTCCCGCTCAGCTTTGTTGGGCGAGTGGCGTTCGAATCGTAAGTATCGCATTCATAAAGATTTCTTAAACAACAAGAAACATCTGCTGGATCAGCTGATCACCCTGCGCACTCAGCAACTGTACGAACAGGAAAAAGTTTTGCTGGCTCGCCTGCAAAAACTTTATCCGGGCGACAATGATGTGAACAACGAAGTGCGCGAGCACCGTCAGCGCCACGCTTTGGAAATTTTAGCCCGACGTTCCCCGCGTGCACGGGATCCAAAACCGGAAGAGCTCTCACCAAAAGATCCGGAAGTTGAAAAAGTACTTTTGATTCTTTTGCAGAACCTGCGTGATCATGCGGAACAAGATCCGGATATGGCTTTTGATTTTGCCATCGCCGCTTTTATGCTTGAGGGTTATGAAACTGCACTGGATATTCTGCAGTTTTGCGACCCTTCCGAAAGTCTGGCCTGGTTCCGACTGGAAGTGCTTTTGCAATGCCGTCGTTTCATTGAGCTTCTGAATGAAATTTCACAGGTCGAACTGGCCTACTCCCATGAACCAGAAACATTTTTTGCGACGGCCTACCTGCGCGCACAAGCTATGTGGGGCATTGGACAAAAACACACCGCCGTTGAAATTCTCGAAGGTTTACTTGCCTCCCGTCCCCAATATCGCGCAGGCAGTGCTTTGTTAAGTATTTGGAGCGGTCAATGAAGCGCGTCTTTTGGATTTTGATCACTCCCACATTGGCATTGTTGATTTTATGGGGCCTAGGCACTTGGCTGGTCATTCCACGTTTGGAGTCCTGGGCCTTAAATGAGCTGCAAAGTTATTCGAAACAATCATTGCCCGTTGAAGTGCATGCGGAGCGTTTGCGCATCCGCGTACTTAGCACTTCGGTGGCCTTGGAAAAAATTCGTATCGTCTCCAAAGGTGAGATCGCAAAAATCACGGAAGAAGTACGTATTGCCCGCGCCCGCGTTCAGCTGGACTTTTTCTCGCTGTTAAGTGGCCGCCTTAAACTCTCCGCCCTCGTGATTGACTCTCCGGAGGCGAAGATCAACATCGACCCTTTGATAAAAGAGGATTCCAAGCCCACGCCTCTGCCGATGGACGAGATTTTTTCAATCACCGAAAAAATTCCTCTGCAAAAAGTATTGGTTCAAAATGTTCACTTACTGGTGAGCTCGGACAAAATGGGCCTTCAGGCTGAAGCCAGCAATATCGGGCTGCTTCTTACCAACATGGGGCGTAACATCACTGCAAAGCTGGATACACCGGCATTGGCACTGTCGATGAAAAAGTTGGGACAGTTTTCAGGATCTCTGGATACGCATCTTTATTTGACTCGCCAATCCCTGCGTATCCTGCAATTGGGTGTGCGCCTGGATGAGTCTGAAGTTCTGGTCCGCGGAGAGTTGACTGATTTCAAGAATGTGACAATCAAACCGTCAGGTGTCCTTGATCTAAACGCCAAAATCTCACTGGCCGATATTTACAAAGAACTTCATGATATCAAGTCTACAGTTAAAGTTCCGCAACTCGCCGGAACTTTAAAAACCGACGCTGAAGTGCGCTTCAATGGCATGGACGATATCAAAGGCAAAGCGGATCTAATTACGGAATCTGTGGTGGTTTCCAAGTTTGCTTTGGGTGATGCCCACATTAAAGGCGAATACAACGACAAGGCCTTCACTTTTTCGGAAGTGTCCGTCAGCCATCCTGCCGGCGAGGCGAAACTAAATAAATCTGAATTCCGTTTAAACGAAAATTATGATTTCAAATCCACTGTCAAAATCGACGGTTTGGATTTACACAAATTGTTCGTATCTTTGGATCTGGCAAATATTCCCGTAGGGGTGCAACTGCAAGGGAACCTGCCCTGCTCCGGTCGCATTCGCCCGGCGTTTGAACTTAGCTGCGATGACGGTGTTTTGACGGGACAAAAACTTTGGGTGAAATCTGAAAACTCCCCGCAGGGCCTGGAGATCGTCAATCTGAATGACATCAAGGTCACAGGCAAAGCCAAACTGACCACTTCTGCAGTCAGCTACGACACTAATCTGCAAATTGGCAGCAGTGTTGGCACCAGCGATGGCGTCATTGATTTCGACAAGGGTTTCAAAATCAACTACAAGACCAAGAAACTTGAAATGAAGGACATTCACAACCTGGCCCATCTGAAAATGATCGGAAACGCCAGCATTGAAGGCTCTACCCAGGGTAACGCCAGTACGGCAACCATGGATATGACTCTGAATGTTCGTGATTTTGTGTTCGAGGATTTCGTACTGGGTAATGCCATTTCCAACGTGCAAATGCGTAAAGGGCATCTGATCTTTTCCGAAATTGCCGGCGCTCAAAATCGCACCCAATACATTGGAGATCTGGATATCAACCTTAATAACAGCACTCTGGTCGGTACATTCAGCGCGCCGACTGCAGAACTCGCTGATGTGGCGACTATTATTTCGGGAATTTATAAGTTCCCTTTTGACATTCAGGGTGTCGGAGCAGCAAAAGCCAACGTTTCGGGTCCTTTGAACTTCTGGAAAATGAACTACAAGCTGGATTCAGCTTTTAAAAATGTCAGCGCTGGCGAAGAATCCTTTGATCAACTTCATTTCAACGTTGATGCCACCAACGGCAACATCACCGCCCGTAAAGTTCAGCTTTTAAAGAACAGCTCTGTTGCCAACGTTACAGGCGGAATCAGCTCTGACAAAAATCTGAACCTGATAGTGGATGCAAAGAACTGGCGCTTGGAAGAATCCAACATCATCACTCAGATCGCTGACAACGTTTATGGCAATCTGAATGCATCAGCTGAAATTAAAAACTCCTTCAAAGATGCCCGCGTTGATGCCAAGGGGGCTCTGACCGAAACCGTCCTTGAAGATCAGGAAATTGACAACTCCACCTTTCAATTGGGAGTTGATCAAAAAGGCGTTAACGGTCAAATCAAGCTTTTCGGCGACAAGGTTCAAGGCAGCTTTCTGTATCCATTTGAAAAGATATCCCCTTTACGAATTCAAATGAAAACCAACAATTGGACATTCGCCACTTTACTGGCGTTGATTGGTGGCGCAAACCTGGCCAGCGAGTACGAGTCTTCTTTAACGTCAACCATTGATCTGCGTTCTGATTCTGGGGATATTTTTAAATCCACTGGTAAAATTCTGATTGAAGGTTTCCAATTAAAGCGTGGCAGTTCAAGTATTTCCAATAATGGTCCTATCGAAATCACTACTGAAAATGGCTCTGCTTCCTTTAAAAACTTTGTTTTGCGCGGCCCTCAGAATTCAATTCAAATCAAAGGCACTCATTTTACAGCAGAGCGCCTGAACATGGACATCCAGGCCCGCACGGACCTGCGTCTGTTGCAGATCTTCACTCCATTCCTTGATGATTTGGGTGGTCCTTTGCGCATATCGGCTGCCGTCTCCGGCAGAATCAGCAAACCTGAAATCCTGGGTACGGCCAACCTGACTCGTTCTTTCGTAAAACTAAAAGGCTTCCCGCACCCGCTGGAAAAACTGCAGGCTAACGTTTCTTTCTCGCAGTCACGAATCATCATCAACGATATCAAAGGCCAGATTGCCGGCGGAAACCTGACTGGTGATGGCAGCGTACTTATCAATGGCATCCAGGATCTGCCGACTTCAGTGCGCGCGCATCTGGAAAATATCTCTTTGAATGTACCGGATCGCGTCCACACCAGCGGCGATGCCGATCTGTTGTTCTCTGGAAAATGGTTCCCATTTGTGCTTTCGGGCACTTACCGCGTCAACGGCGGCATCTTTGAGCGCGAGTTCATTGAAGGTGGCAATGGGATTTCCAATATTCAGCAAAGTGCCTATCTGCCAAAAGTGCTTCGCGAAAATCAATTTGAACCTGTGCTGTTGGATATTCAAGTGAACCTGGAAAAACCATTGGCTGTGAAAAACTCCATGTTTGATGGAGCTGTCTCCGGGCAGCTGGCTGTCAAAGGCCCACCTTCCAATCCGATTCTACTGGGAAAAATTCTGACTGAAAAACGTTCGAAATTAATCTTTAAAGACCGCCACTTTGACATTCAAGCCGGCAACGTGGATTTCTCTGATCCTAATCAGATCAATCCCAACTTGTACGTTACAGCTACATCCCGCATTAACGAATTTGATGTTAATCTGTTTGCGCAGGGTTCCGCCAAGAATCTGAATATTAAAATGACCAGCGTGCCGCCTTTATCAGAACAAGACATCGTTTCATTGATTGCCTTGGGCGTAACTTCCCAAAGTATGGCGACATCAGGACAGTCCAAAGCATTAGCAGATCAAGCCGGGCTTGAAGTGGCCGGAGCCGCTTTTGCGAAGGAAATTAACAAACCACTGGAAAGCACGCTTGGTTTGAATTTGTCTGTGACATCCCAGTACGATTCCACTCGCAATATCAGTATTCCAAAAATCACCCTAACCCGCCGTTTGACGGAAAAAATGAAGGTTTCCGGCAGTCGTCAAGTGGGCGATATCTCGGGCTACGATGTGAAGCTGGAATATTTGTTGAATCCAAATTGGACGGCCGTGGGATCGTTTGAAAATAAAAATATTTACGAAAACAGCACATTACAAAATACTCCGATCGAAAACGAAAGTATTTTTGGTCTTGATCTTGAATTTAAAAGGGAGTTCAAATGATCCGAGCTCCCCTGCTGTCAGTACTGACCGCACTTTTGCTTCTGCAAGCCTCTTCGGCTTCGGCAAAAGGACTGGATATTTCAAGTCTGCCTGCTGATTTGCAGACAGAGCTGACCCAGCGTTATCCTGCGATTACCAAGGACTATATTCCTTTAAGCGTGATCGATGATGTTTTACGTTATCTGCAACCGAAGCCCTTATTTGACCGCGTGAAAGTGGTTGAAGGCGTGGCGGGTTCTTACAAGCTTGAATACGTGATAGCTCGAAGAATTGGTGATATCCATGTCACGGGCAACAAGTTCTTTTCAAACTCTGAAGCAATGTCGTACTTTGCCGTGAAGTCCGGCGACGTCTTTGACCAGCAGGAACTTGCAGAGCAAGGTGAAAAGCTTCGCCTGGCCTATAAGGAACAGGGCTATTTCAATGCCGTTGTGGATATTGAAATGCCTCCGGGCAAAAACGAAAATGTCGATATCGCACTTAAGGTCACGGAAAACAAACGCACCGTCATTCACAATCTGATTGTTCAAAGCCCGAATCTGGCTTTGAACAAAGCTTTAGTGGGCGCTATCGATTCGAATCTGGGTGATCCACTGACTGACAAAACGTTGGCGGACATCACGAAATCTGCGCGTTCTTTCCTGAATAGCAAACGTTTTGTCCGTGCTGATTTCGTCGGGCCCAAAATTGAATACAGCGCCGACGAATCCCAAGCCATCCTGACTTATCGCGTGGACCGCCCAGAATCTTTCAAGTTTGAATTCGAAGGCAATGATCTTCGCAGTCGCCGCGCACTTACCAACGCTCTGGATTTGGATAACTTCTACTCTGCCAATCCAAATATCGGCACCGAGCTTTCAACTAAATTGCGGGACTTCTATCTGTCCGAAGGGTACGCGCGCGCTGAAGTCAGTAGCCGCGAAGAGGAAGACGGCAGTCCTTTTATGCGAAAAATTATTTTTAGCATTGAAGAGGGTCCCCGCGTAAAGATCCAAGCCATCAATGTGACTGGAAAATTCAGCCGAGATCCGCAATACTACGCGGATATTATTCAAAATTACAGCTCCTTGGTTGTATCCAAGGGATACTACAACAAAACCGACATTGATACCGGCATGAAAAATCTGATGCTGTCGTTGCAAAACGAAGGCTATCTGCAGGCCCGGGTTATATCCAGCCGTCTGATATACAATAAGGAAAAAGACAAAGTCACAATTTACGTGAATATGGATGAAGGACCTCTGACGATGCTTCAATCCGTATCTTTCCTGGGTAATCAGACCTATAAAAATGAAGAGCTTTTGAAGGTTACCGGACTTAGCCCGGGCCCGCTTAAATTGAATAAAATTGATGAAGCCGTAAAGAACATCAAGGATTTTTACCATAACAATGGTTACATCGAGATGCTTTTACTGAATGAAAAAGAGGATCTGGTCACATATGACGAAACGAATACAAAGGCTTCTTTAAACTTTAAAATATTCGAAGGCCCGCAGGTTCGCGCCTCGTCCATTGTGCTTGAAGGCAACACCTTCACCAAAGACTACGTTCTTTATCAAGAATTGGAAATCCGACAGGGTGAACTGATCACTCCGAAGAAAATCGAAGACTCCATTTATCAGCTGCAAAAAACCGGTTTGTTTAACACCGTTGACGTACGCACTTTGGAGGAAAAAACCAACATCGCTGATCGTACGGTCATTGTTCGTATTACTGAGCGTGAGCCCGGAACCTTCAACATCGGCGCCGGGGTTACCAATGAAAGAAAACTGACATTGCGCGGATACACCGGTATTTCGTATCGCAATCTTCTGGGGACGGGTCGCGGGCTTTCTTTGCGTCTGGAAGGCAATTACAATATCGCCGATGTTAAATACCTCGAACATAAAGTTGTTGCGGGCTACCTGGAACCCTATTTGTTTGGCTCCCACATTCGCGGGCGTATTAATATCACTCTTTCAAGTCAGATCACTGATTTCAACGTCAAGCAGGTCACGGATTTGAATCAGTACACCTATACGATTGAAAAAGATCTGACTTCAAAAATTCTGGGAACCTGGGATCTTTACTCACTGGCACAAGTAAAGGACTACGGTCTTGACGAAACCTATCCATATACACCGACCGATCAGGATATCGTAACGACAGGACCGAATATCGACTTCGATTTCCGGGACAATCCATTCAACCCTACGGCCGGAACATTCACACGTATCAATGCTGAGTATTCAGATCCTTCTTTCGGTGGTACCGAGACGATCAACTACTGGCGTGCGGTTGCGGCGATTACGTTTTACAACCGCTTGGGTACAGCACAAAAACAGCCGATCATCTGGGCCAACAATTTCCGCGGTGGATATCTGAAAAATTTAAGTCAATTGCCAGACACTCCTACCCGTCAAAACGGTGTTCCTTGGGATAAAAAGGGTTTCAGTTTGGGTGGTGTTTCCACAGTCCGCGGTTATGAAGCTGGTACCGAGTATTTCCCAAACAATAATGACCTGGGAATTGCCGGCGGCAATAAGAAATACTATCTGACGACTGATTCCACCATGGGGTTGATAAAATCCGAGTTGCGCTTCCCGGTTTACAACGCCTTGGGCGGAGCCGTTTTCTATGATGGTGGTATTGTCGCTATTCAGGGATTGGATATCAATGAACCGTATCGTGCCTCTACCGGTTTTGGTGTTCGCTATAACACTCCGGTCGGTCCATTAAGTGTCGATATTGCCTGGAAGTTAAACATGCAACCGGGTGAAGAGCCTTGGCGCGTGCATATCTCTATCGGTACTTTCTAAAAAGCATACGTTTCGGCAAAAAAAAGCCCGGCACAACCGGGCTTTTTTAGCTTTAAAACTGATAATTTGCGAAATTAGCGAGATTTTGAACTTGCGAATTTACGACGCAAATCCTGAGTTACCTCTTGGATCGTCGCATTCAATGTCACTTCGAATAGGTCTTCCGCTGAAATTTTGTACAACTCGCCCAGTTTTTTTAGAGCATTGATCGGTGGATGAGACACCCCGCGCTCCCAGTTTGAAATAAATTGCGGCGTTGAGTAACCCAACTTGTCTGACACGTCTCTTTGCGAAAGACCAGCAGCTACGCGTTTTGTTTTTAGAAAGTCAGCTAACATATTTTTTTGTCTCATATACCCGCCTGAACGAAAATAATCATAAACAACTTTTCAAAATGTGACAAACTGATTTGGCAAAAACACCAAATCACTAACTAAACACAGTATACATCACTTGTTCTAAATTCCGTCCTGTTTTTTCGCATTAGATATGCAAAAAAACATAAGGCGACCTTAAAACCAGAGAAGGACTCAAGTATGAACTCGAAAACCTGGAGTGAAGTCTTCAAAATCTCATCTCAATCAGTCAACGCACGAGGAGTCTTGGGACTTTTTGGTCTGTTAAACCTTCTTCAAGAAACGGCTTGGTTACATGCTGAAAAAATCGGCTTCGGCTCGGAGCAAATGGCCCGGGACAGAATGTACTGGGTCATCACCCGCCAAATTGTCGAGATGAAAAGATGGCCCACCTTTGGTGAAACTATCCGGATTCAAACCTGGCTACGTCCTCCCGAGGGGGCTTTTGTTATGCGGGGTTTTAAAATTATCGACTCTCAGGATCAGGTCATCGGCAACTGCACCACGTCTTTTTTGGCTTTGGATCAGGCCACGGGCAGAATCCTTCCCGTTGAAGGCATTCGCCCCTGGAACGAGTTGATTGCCGATGAATTGCTCACTTTAGAGGCGGAAAAAATTCCGGTTCGGGGGCAGTACAAAAAGCTCGCGCAGTTTGCGGTTCGGAATTCAGATTTGGACATAAATCAGCACGTAAACAACGCGAAGTACGCCCAGTGGATTTTGGATGCGATTCCGTTTGAACTGCATAAGATCCTGAAATTGAATTCGTACTCTGTTAATTTTTTGGCAGAAACCAAACTGGGTGATACTGTTGAAATTGAACAGAGTGTGGATGATTCCTCTGAAACTGCCGTCGGTGGCAGCACCGTTTATCGTGGTGTGCGAATCTCAGATGGAAAGAATCTATTCACGGCTCGTCTGAACTGGGAGAGACGCTAGTGCTTGAGTTGAAACCTTTTGCGGAAACTGATTTCACAAAATTATTTAAAGTTGAATCTCAAGTTTACGTTACCTCGCCAGATGAAGTGATTCTTGAATATTTCCTGCTAGGCCCTACCCGTCACTTGCACTTTCCTCCACAGCATGAGGATGCCGATGGCGAAGTTCTGCGTCGGGATGAGCTTTGGAAAACAACGTGCCTGGAGGCTTTTTTCAGTTTCGACCAAAGCGCGGACTCCCCCTATCTTGAAGTCAATTGTTCACCTAACGGCGACTGGAATGCCTATTCTTTCACCAGTTATCGTCAGGGTATGAAATCCGACGGCACAGCATCGGTGAATTTGATCCATCGATCCCTGGAGTCTGACCAGGCGATTTTTCGCGTAAAAATTCAATCCCCCGCACTTCGCCAGTTTAAAAAACTGGGCATAACGGCTGTCATTGAGTTTTCTGATGGATCCAAATCCTACTTTGCACTGTCGCACCCGGCTGCCCAGGCCGATTTTCATAATAAAGCTGCGTTCTCATATTCCCTCTAGAGGAGCATCGCAGAATCCGTCCACTTTCCCCCTCAGTTCCTTGACCACTCCGAGCGTGGCAAGTTAGCTTTGTTTGCTTTCATTTAACTATAAATAACGCGACAAGTCTTAAGGGCTTTCGTAAGCAAATGGACTGAGAGGACTCCCATGAAAAAACACACAGTGCGTGTTTATCCATCTAAAGAAAAATTGGATCGTAAAGATCAACTAGCTTGGAAAATTGCAGAAATCGCTTCTGACAATGCTCCAATCAAAGCAGACGTTTTGGATATGGTTATCAACCGTATCATCGACAACGCCTCTGTTGCTATCGCGGCAGCGAACCGTCGTCCGGTTGCTTCTGCTCGTGCAATGGCGATTGCGCATCCTCGTAATGGTGGTGCGACTGTTTTCGGTATGCCGAACGATCAAAAATTTGACTGTGAATGGGCTACTTGGGCTAACGGAACTGCAGTTCGCGAATTGGATTTCCATGACACTTACTTGGCAGCTGACTACTCTCACCCAGGTGACAACATCCCAGCTATCTTGGCAGTTGCTCAACAAATGGGTAAAAACGGTAAAGAACTTCTTAAAGGTATCGTTACTGGTTACGAAGTTCACGTAGACCTAGTGAAAGCTATCTGCCTTCACATGCACAAAAAAGATCATATCGCTCACTTGTGCCCAGCTCAAGCTGCGGGTATCGGTACTTTATTGGCTCTTCCAACTGAAACTATTTTCCAAGCAGTTCAACAAGCGGTTCATGTGTCTTTCACGACTCGTCAATCTCGCAAAGGTGAAATCTCTTCTTGGAAAGCTTACGCTCCAGCACATGCTGGTAAACTGGCTGTTGAAGCAGTTGACCGTGTTATGCGTGGTGAAGGCGCTCCGTCTCCAATTTACGAAGGTGAAGATTCTGTTATCGCTTACATGCTTGACGGCAAAAACGGCAAATACGAAGTACCACTTCCAGAAGTTGGCGAAGAAAAACGCGCAATCCTTGAGACTTACACTAAAGAGCACTCTGCAGAGTACCAATCTCAAGCATTGATCGATCTAGCTCGCAAAATGAAGCCAATGATCAAAAACTTCGACGATATCGCTAATATCGTGATCCACACTTCTCACCACACTCACTACGTAATCGGTACTGGTGCGAACGATCCACAAAAAATGGATCCAAATGCTTCTCGCGAAACTCTTGATCACTCCATCATGTACATCTTCGCAGTGGCTCTTCAAGACGGCACTTGGCACCACGTTAACTCGTACGCTCCAGAGCGCGCGAAACGTGCTGACACTGTGGCATTGTGGAACAAAATCTCCACTATCGAAGACAAACAATGGACTGCTTGGTACCACGAGACGGATCCAGACAAAAAACGCTTCGGTGGCCGCGTAGAAATCACTATGAAAGACGGTTCTAAAATCGTTGATGAGTTGGGCGTAGCTGATGCGCATCCGGCTGGTGCTCGTCCGTTCAAACGTGCCGACTACATCCGTAAGTTCGATACACTTACTGAAGGTATCATCACAAAAGCTGAGCGTGATCGTTTCATCGGTCTTTGTGAGAATTTGGAAAACTTGACTGCTGAACAAGTTCAACAGTTGAACGTACAGATTCCTATCGACAAGTTGGTTAACAACAAACGCGATACTAAAGGTATCTTCTAGTCTTCGGACGAAGACCGTCAGCGACAAGGGCTGGCCTAGGGTTTTTACGAGACCCGGGCCTCCTGCCCTTGCCGCTTCCACCTTCGCTAAAGCTACGGCGGAGGGCCATCCAGGCCCCGCGGAGGTCTCTACAAAACCCTAGGCCAGCCCTTGCCGCTGCCTGTTTTGTTGAAATAGAAAATCACTTTTGAAAGAATTTGATGTTGAGACATCTTTTGATTTGGAAGTGGTAGTTTAAATATTGATCTGGTTCAGGTGCATTCTTTCAAATTTCTTAAGCCTTGAATCGTTGAAATTGGTTTTGTTTTTTAATTCCGTAGTCCTTGGTCACTTTTGATTTCGTTGAGATGGCCAGAGGTTTTTTTGGAGGTTCTATGTTGTTTCCTGAAATTACACCTGCTCAGAAGCGTAAGAATTTTCGTGATGCTTTGAAGACTGGTAAGCTTTTGCAGATGCCGGGGTCTTGGTCTCCGCTTGCTTCTATGGCTATTGAGAAGGCTGGGTTTGATGGGGTTTATATTTCTGGGTCGGTTTTGTCCAACGACCTTGGATACCCTGACATCGGTTTGACTTCTTTGACTGAGGTGGCTCAGCGTGGTCGTCAGATTGCTCGTACTACTTCTTTGCCTACTATTATTGATATCGACACTGGTTTCGGTGAGCCGATGAGTGCTACTCGTACGGTTCAAGAGATGATTGAGATGGGTTTGGCTGGTTGCCATATTGAGGACCAGGTAAATCCTAAGCGTTGTGGTCACCTTGATGGTAAATCACTTGTGGGTCGCGATGAGGCTGCTCGTAAAGTGGCGGCGGCGGCTCGTGGTAAAAAGCTTGATGAGAACTTCCTTTTGATAGCGCGTACGGATGCTCGTGCTTCTGAAGGTTTGGATGCGGCTATTGACCGTGCTAAGGCTTACATCGATGCGGGTGCTGATTGCATCTTCACTGAAGCTCTTGAGAACGAAAAAGAATTTGAGAAATTCCGTAAGGCAGTTTCTGTTCCGCTTTTGGCGAATATGACTGAGTTCGGTAAAGGTCGCTTGTTCACTTACACGGAGCTTTCTAACCTTGGTTACAACATCGTGATCTATCCTGTGACGACTTTCCGTCTGGCGATGGGTGCGACGGTTGCGGGCTTGGCAGAGATCAAAGCTAAAGGCACACAAGAGGGCTTGCTTGAAAAAATGCAGACTCGTAAGGATCTTTATGCGTTGACTCGTTACGATGAGTACAACAGTTTCGATCAGAACATCTTTAACTTTACGCTGAAGTAGTTTTTGGATTTTTAAATTGAAAATGGAAAGAGCAGGTTTTTGACCTGCTCTTTTTTTATGTGCGCTTCTTTGTTGCTTTGGCGCTGATAGGCTTCTTTTGAAGGCCCATTAACTTTCTAGCTTCCATGACATCAACAAGGTTATCATTCACATATAGATGGATAAGACTTCCCAGCAAAGTTTGATAGCCCATCCCTTTTTCCGCAGCTTTCGCCATTAGAAGGCTTAGGTCCTCGCTGTTTATTCGCATGTTGATTTTGCCCTCTTTAAGCTCCGATCTAATTCGATCGTTACGCTTCTTTACTCGTTCAAGATGCTCAGGTGGAGCAGGAACCCAATCAGCAAAGTTATTTTCAATCTCTTTTAAACTAGGCACTTTGATTTTCTTAGACATAACCAAACTCCCTCATCAGCTTTCGCGACTTATACATTGTAACATACCGATCTGTTTCCTTTTCTAGCACCACGACCCAAATATAATTTTCGAAATAATATATTTCAAACCATTGGTTTTCGTAGTTTGGATTCTCACGGATGCCTAGTATTTCTCCCTTGGAGACCACCTCGTCAAACGTGGCTCCACGCTCCCTTTTTAACCAAATATTCTTTAGTGGATTATACTTTCTCATATCCATCCTATCAAAATGTATGGCCAATGTCCATACATTGGTTTTGATGCAATTTCGATAGGTTAGATTGCAAAATGTAGCCCGAGTCTAGAGCGGTAGAGCTTAACCAGAGAGAAAGATCGCATCGAATGTCGGATGAATTAAAGATTCAGAAAATCAACGTTTGCTGAAGAAATGGTGGGCGCGTTGTTTGATTGATTTCAAACAGGCAATTTCCACATCCGTAGCGGATGTAGAAATTGCGAAATCGAAACTATTTAGGGAAGTGTTTGTAGTACAGATCCCAGGAGTCGATCATTGAGTTGTCGTCGAAGACGCAGACATCGTATTGATCGTTGTTTTGGGCTTTAAGGATTCTGTTTTTTGCTCCAACGTCCCAGCAGTAAAGAGCTGCGGGATTGCCTGCCAAGGGAGTTGGATTCTTTGTGCGAGCCTTTGGTTTACCAGTAAATACTGTCCATGCTTTGCAGCTTGGTTTGCCACCTTTAAAGCATGACTCGTTCAAATTGGCTTTTTCGTAGGTTTTGAATTTTACCTGTTCGTACTTGTCGTTGTTGTAGTATTTAAGAGTTTGGTCTGCGTGCGCAGGAGCCGTGAAACTTACAACACTCAAAACTAAGGCTGCTATTCTTGCTGTCATCGCTAATGTCCTTTTCTTTACTCTCAATTTATCTTACTTATCATTGAACCAGCTCAATGAGCCGATTTGATATGAAGTTCGATCAATCAATTCTTTCGCATCGACCCAACCGCCATCATTTTGTTCCTGCCACTTTTTACCCCAGCAGTTGATCACTTTAATAGAATCTTTGCAGACTCCTTTGGCATTACAAACCTGTCTATACCCAGAAACCACAACGGCATGCTGCATAGCACACGTATCAGCTTTCGAAGATTTTTTATCCAGGCAAATGTTCGTCAACCCCAGTGTGTGTCCCTTGCCCAAAACTTCCTTCACCTTTTTTATGGATTCAGTATAGTTGCTGCGCTTAGGTTCTTTTGACAGATAGTCGAGTTCAAGTTTCTGGCCTTCAAATACAACTCCATTCGCGAGTTTATTGCACTCAGATCGAACAAAAAGTTTATCAAAGAAACGACTATAAGTTTCCTGACTGAATGCTTTTAACATCGCTTCGTTTGAAAGTTTTAGGTTGAAATTAGCCTCGATCTCATCCTTGGCTCTGGTGTAAAATTCATTTTGGCACGTAGGACAATTCGGCTCAATTTTTTTTGAATTGTAGTACATCTCCTTAAGCATAACCCAGATATCGATTTGGGAATTAGTTGGTTCCTGTGCTCCACCGATCTTACTAAGGATTTGATCCAAGGATATACACTTTTCACTTGGTGCATAACCATACTTCATGTACTTAAGCAGGTCTACCACGCTACCACCAGGCAAACCATCGCTTCGATCATTCTTTTTTTCTTTCGTAGGTCCCGTAGGCTGCTTTTTTTCTGAATCATCGCCGCGTCCATACGGCGCCATACCTACTACCGAGAAAGTATCCTCTGGTGCAACCTTCTGACAGTCTGTTTTCATCGTCCTGCAGTTCTCGGCAGTTAACATGATCGATGCCACACAGGAATAGCAAACTCCCAAAGAATCCTGGGTCACATTCGGAGGGATGTTTGTCACTTCAATTTGCGATTGGGGTTTAATCTTGCCGAAATCAGCTAGCGAGTTAAACCCATATACTTGTGCGAAACTGGCACAAGGAAAGATCAAAAGAGAAATAAGTAAAATCCTCATTCTGTGAATCCCCGGGGTATGAAATGGAATCTGACGACCAACTGTCTCAGTTTAAGACAGAACTTTATGTATATCAGAAATAATTTACTTACCCCCTAAACCAACCTAGACCTTGGTCCGATGAGTCTTAACATGCATTTTCTTTTGGCCGTACTTCTCATCATTAACCCTGCATATGCTCACTCCGAAGTGAGCGGCCAGGCGACTGTGTTCTATACCCCTTTGGAATCCAGCACTATTTCTGCGGGCGACTATGAGGATATCCGCGTAGATGCAGATCGCGACCAGAAGATTGACCTTTGGGTTCTTAGGAAAGGCCCTACATCCATTACACTTAAATTTAAGGACGGCAGAATTTCTTCCATGCACATTCGCAAATTTGTTGGGGGCAAAGTTCAAGAAGCTCAGTACAGTTACAATGGAAGGTCTTTGACCTTGGCGTCCTCTGAGTTGCGCGCCCCCCTTATCATGAACGGTTCTGATGAAACCTTGAAATGTGCCAAGGAAAATGATGGGGTTTTGGCGGAACTTGCGAAATTCACGGGCGGAGTCAACGCAAAACAAAGTCTTATGGCTGTGGAAGAAGCTGTTGCTTGCGACAATGAGGATGTAACTCCAGTACTGACCACCACACTTAATGCCGTGGTCACCGATAACTCTATGTCAGAATGCCTGCGCTCTCCGAAAATGTTGTCCAAAGTAGCTCCCGAAGACAAAGGCCTATTTATCTATCTCTCGAATAAACTGAAATTGGACCTGTCAAAAATTTCACACCAAGTAGATAGCAAAGGTTTGCTGTCATGTGAAGTCTCTGCAGACGCAAAGGTTCCCAAAGGGAAATATCAAGAAGGCGGCGGAATCACAATAACGGTACCGAAAGGGATGGAGCCAACGGACAGTAATGGTGTCGCTGCAGTTATTTATCATGAGCTGCTTCACCGAACTGGCGTTATCGATGAAAAAACAGTAGATCAAGTTTTGGCAGTCTGTCCCGCAAAGGCCATGGAGAAAACCGGCAGCGCGCAGGCGGCCCAGGCGGTTATAGCTACGAACCCAAGCAAAAGCCTCGACAACACTGCAAGCAAAGCGAAAACAAAAGTAGCCACTGAATCCAAAAGAGCAACAGCACAAAAGCAAAAACGTCAGGTTGCAAGCTCTGCAAGTGAGACCGGCGGTGGCTCCGAAGGCTACAACATGGCGAAGGAAATTTCCTCTGCCGAAGTTCAGCAAAGCGTCCCTTCTTCAGAAAAACTTGCCGTGAACAAAATCAATATGACTGATGAAGGCAAAGCTCAAGCTGTCGCCGCGAGCGAGCGTCAAAGTGCGCCAGTGTTTGCGATGGCTGACCGAGCAATGGGTGTTATGAATACTCCGGCACTTGCGAATGACGACTCATCGAGCTCGGGATATTCATCGGCATCCACGTCGACATCGAGTTCGTCGTCTTCGTCACGTTCATCCTCTGATTCCGGTCGTTCCTCTTCTGGTGAAAGATATCAGGCTCGCCATGGCAGATATGAAAGCGAGACATCTGACTCGAAGTCTTCGGGAAGCAAATCGAATTCAATAAGTTTAGCCTACAAGCCTTCGAAGCAAGGGCGCGATGAACAGGTTGTTCGTGAAGTTGACCTTACTAAAGGTGCGATCCCTTCAACTGAAACTGGTAGCTCAACCTCGGCCCGCGGAACGAATAGTCGCACGGTGGCCTCCGCGGCCATTACTGATGAAGTTTCCGATGCTGCACGGATTGACGGAGCTGGAGCTGGTTCAGGATCAAGATCTGCTGCTGGCTCGGGCTCAGGAAGCGGAACTTATTATGCCAATGGAAATAGCTCAAACACGCGTAAAACAAACGCACAGACTCGTTCTACGGCATCACTGCCCCCGACTGCACTACCAGAAAAGTATGGCACTCGTGACCGCGTATTAGATCAGTTTAGTGGATCCAGTCATAGCCAAGTCAAAAGCCTTATAAAATCAGATTCTGACTTTAAGCGCGCACTGGAAACCTATGAAATTAAAGTTGTAGATAGTTACGGCGGTGTCTACGGATCTTCTACAGGTAAAACCATATACTCAGACACCGGTTCTGAATTCTTAATGATTAGAAGAAAATAACTCCCTGCTTACAATAACAAACACCTCATTCGCAAAATCCTGCTTTGAAACATTCCCAATCTGCTCCCGAAATTAAAATCGAATAGGGTTCATGCACTGTCTAAATTATATTATACAGGACCCCACCTTCTGGAAAGTCAGTGTCAAACAGTTTGCAGTTGGTGCCATTTTCCGCTGGGCACGATTTTGCATTACGAACTATTGTCTCTTATGACTCTGGGGAGGGTTGATGAGAAATATTCGTGGAAATCTGGCCAAGCTGTTTATCTTCTTGGGCTCAGCCGTAACAATTGTCTCATTTCAAAACTGTTCCAAAGCTGCCTTCAGTATTGATGCGCGAGCAAAGCAATCCGCACTGGATAACTCTAATGTCTTCGATAATGGCGTATCGGACTTCCCGGCACCGAATGATGGCGAAGGCGTACCTGATTCATCAAGCTATCCAGATAATGGAGTTCCAGACTCCTCAAGCAATCCGGATGATAGCAGCGTACCGGATTCTTCTTCCTCTGCTACGATCAGCGTAACACCAAATGCGGTGTGTGGACCTAAAGTGGGTTCTGAGAAAATGACGACACTTTCAGGTGCGTCTAAAATCGTAGCTGTACTATATAAGTCAACTATGGGATCCATCCTTGTCCAATCGAGTGTCGTTCAAGTCTGGGATAGCGAAGCTGATTCTAAACGCTTCAAAGAACAACTGGTTCTTTCCAAGAATATTGAATTTGGTCTTTCTGCCCCATTGAGCGAAGGTGTTTACTCGGTTGTATTCTGGAACGGCGCTAAGGTTCAGGCACCATATAAGTATTCTATGAATGCGGGTGCCAGCGCTATTGCCCCGATGCTGGATACAGTTGCCGCCATGCTTGATAACAATTCCGTTTTCCGCGTAGGTAAAGATGGCAAGATTCAAGGCAAAGGCCAGATTGCTAACGTCCTTGTAGGCTTCGAAGGCGACGCGGCTTGTGCTGGCGCTGATGTGATTGACCCATTGCTACTGCAATTGAATACAAAGTCTCCGAAACCAATTGCTCTGACGGCGCCTGAACACGGTGTGATGTTTGACCTGCTGGGTGCATTGAACAATCACAAACCAGTTAGAACTGCATGGTTTGCGTCTGCTGACACTGAGAACTACTTCCTGGTTCTTCCAAATGGCCAAGGCAGAGTTCTGGGTATCAACGAATTGTTCGGTGATGCGACTTTGGGTCCTGATCAAAAGTTCGCGAAACAGGGTTTCCACGCCTTGGCTAAATGGGACGAAGACAAGGACCGTATTATCACTGGTGCAGATTCTGTGTTCGGTGCCCTGAAACTTTGGAAAGACGATAATCTGGATGGTATAGCGCAGGCTGCTGAGCTGCACTCTCTGGATGCCAAAGGTGTGATCGCAATCGACTTGAAATACGACCGCCGTTACAAAGAAGTCGATCAGCACGGCAACATGGTTCGCTACAAATCAGTAGTGGTCATGAAAGATAACAGCTACGGATTGGTTTACGACTTGTACTTAAGATTTATTAAATAAAAATTGAAAGAGAGAAGATCAACGTTTAACCGAATTACCCCAAAAAACAAAAAGCCCGGTGATGAACCGGGCTTTTTGCTATTCTCCCCCACGGAAAATATCGAAAGATATACCGATGAGTCCATAATCTGTACGGCTCCCATCAAAAAGCCATGGGTAATACTTCGCAAATAAAGTTAGGCCAAATGAATGGTCCCCTTTTTCCTTGTAAGGGCGTCCTTTAAGAAAACACCAGTCCAAAGAATATGAAGCATAAATACCTGGCGATATCCTGAAAATTTCATCCTTATCATCAAAAGCTTGAGCTCTAAGGTATCCCAAAGACGGTCCAATGTTAATAAAGCCACTCAAGTTAGTACTATAAAGACTGCGCCAAACTGGCCCCAAAGTAAACGTCCACAACCATGCTGATTTAAATGTGCTCGCATTAAAATACTCAGAAGGATAGACGTCCCCCAAATTTTGAGCGTCAAAGTTCATAAAACTACCGCTATTAACATGAGAAAAATTAGCCGTATATAATCCGAACCCATCAGGTTTATAGTTATTAAATGTAGTTGCAGCCACGGGCGTAATACCCGCAGATATTAAATAACCGAAAGAATATACGGATTGGGGGGCCTCTAAGTACGAGTTGGGCTCTGCTATAACCTTCTTATTCCGCTCAAATCTGAATTCCAGCTTGCACTCATTACCCTCGCTGGAGGCGATAGGTACCGAAACGCGTAAGTCATCTTGGTCCTTAAAATCCCCTTTACTGGGAAAAGCAATAAACCCCCAGGAGTAACTATTGCCGGGAACATCAATAAAAGAATTCTCGGAGGACTCGATCAGAATTCTTTCTTTGCCACTGGAAAATTTGGCAGAAATCCGATTTCGTTCAATTCTTATACTCTTTGAACTATTATTAACAACACCCAAAAAGAGTAGGTTTGTTCGGCTTCCGCCAACTACTTTAGCCTCACTCAACAATCCGCATTGGTTAATAAGGCGAGAACTTGTTTTCGAATCTGAATCACTCCAATCTGAAAGGTCTGCCGGCAAAAAACGCGACCAATAAAAACTTGGGGCTTGTGCGCCAGAACCAACCTCAGCAACTACAAACTCGGTATCCCGCTTAGCTCGAGCGAAGGACTGGCACGCCACCACTAAAGACAAAAGAATAACTACTGAAGCCCTCATAGGAAATCCTCAATTCTATAAAGACGTTCAATCACGACATTTTCTTTCGAATCATTTGGAACCTCAATAGAAACAAAAGTGTCTTTCAAACCAAGTTGGTTTTTGCTATTGGGAACCAAGTCCATATTACAAGTTACACCAACCACCTTTCCGTACTGTAGGACCACTGATCCTTCCGCATCTGGAGTTCGACACTTCAATCCCACCTTCTCTTGATTGATCGTTGCGACGACTTTATCCAAATAAAGTGTTCTTTGCGTGGGTTCGCCATTAGATATAATAATTTGAATTTTCTTTTTGTCGATATTCCCACGAGACTTCAAAAACTTCCAAAGCTCTGGAGAATCAGAAACTATGAAAGGTCCCTTTTTAATTATTTTATATTCACCAATTTCCGAAATGCGCATTCTTTGCGATGAACATCCGATAAAGAAAGCCAAAACCTGAAGGGAAAGTATCAGTCTTATAAGTTTACTCATGCCGAAAGTGTACGAAACACAATTTACAAGGTCAAAGCCATAAACATCATAGTATTTATGATGCAGGAAGAAAAAACCGGTTCCTCACCGGTTTTATTTAATTGAATACAGATTGGCAGGAAATAATTGGCGCGGGCACGGGCGCTGGAGGCAATGGTGGCTTAAATAACGTAGTCACTCCCGCCTTCATTAGCTCCCAAGGAGACAATAAATCCTTGCCGACTAAGGTTCTTAAAATCTTCACCGGCCTTTTTACAGCCTCTGTAGAAACAAGTGTCCGCAATGTCTCTGTACTGCCGCTGTCCTGCAATTGCTTCTTTAGAATAGTAATACCACGATTGATATTAATAAAATCATACGGCAGGCGCAGACCATGGTTCATCGCCCACTTAGTCCATTCCTCTGTTGAAACATCATCAGCAGTTCTGAAACCGCCTTTTACCTTGGCATCAACCAAAGACTTAAACTGCGTTTCACTTACTGAATTGCCGGATTTATGGCTGATATCCCACAAGGCCCGATGGATCAGTTCTGCATTCTGCAAAGACAAAGCAGACTCCAAAAGCAAAATACTTTGCTGCATTTTCGGGGAAATCTGTCCGCCCATACCGAAATCCAAAAGACTCACTCTGACTTTTTCTTCGCCGAAACGAACCAGGAAGTTCCCTTGATGCAAATCGGAATGGTAAAAGCCCGAACCGAACAAGGCTTCTGTGCCCCACAACCGAACCAGCTCTTCCACGATTCCCGCTCTTAACTTAGGAGCCACCTGTTGCCAGTCCTTCGCCTCTTTATCGAGTTTTTTACCAAATACCATTTCCTGAACCATGAATTTGGAATTGCCACCAACGGGAGCGAAAATCTCAGGTACATGAAACTCAACCACGTTTTTATATCCATCAGTCTTCATAAAGACTTCCTGATTATATCGGGTCGCTGCAAGTTTTTGACGGGCGACCGTATCTTCCTGGCTTAGCTCAGCTGTGACGGTCGCCGTAATGTCTGCAACCAGGGGCGCCATCTTGGGCATGCCGGATTTTAGATATTCAGGATTACTATCCAAAATAGTGGCAACTTCTGCCAGAATGCGAGCGTCTTCCTGAACTCGTTGATCGATTGCTGGCTTAATAAAGCGAACCACAACATCCTGACGATGACCATTGACCAGAATTTTCGCGCGATGAACCTGAGCCATTGTACCGACGCCCAGGGGTTTTCGCTCAAAGTAGGTAAATTCGTAGTTTTGCTTCTCATTCATCAAAAGCTGCTCTACCTGATGGTATGGTACTGAACGAACTGCATCTTCCAGTCGCTTGAAGATTTGCAGCATCTCGGGATCAAGTCCTCCTTGTCGAGCCACCACTTGCAATAGCTTTTGCAACTGCGGACCAGAGTTCTGAACCATCACTTCAAATTTCTGCATGTCGCTCGTCTGAAGGTCTCCCCCCAGAAATGAAGAGACAATCAGCTTTTTAGATCCCAAAGACAGACGCGAAAAATACTCTGACAGAATTGTTTCCATCACAATCTTGGCGACTTTATCGTCTGACTTGGCCAATCCCGATGTCGCGACTTTTTCACCGATACGGTCGAACTCTTTTAAATGGCTCTGAAAAAACTGATCATTGTGCTGAAGGAACATCTGTCGGACTTGCTTTTTCCCAGCCTCAGTTTGCATCAAGATCGCCGCCTGCGCCAAATCCGCGGGATTTAAAGTCGGAGACCTACCACCAGAACTTGAGTTCATAGATTTCAATTGTTCTTGCTGCCACTCAATATAGGAATCGATTTGATTTTGAACTCTTGAGCTTGAGGCTTTAAATAACCGACGCGCCTTCGGCGCTTCTTTTACGATAATATCCAAATCCAGCGCCACACTGTGGGTGTTGGGCCAAGAGCCTTTGAATGCACTCAGGAACTCTTTGAAACTTTTAACTTCGACGGTCGCTACTGGAAGTTCGGCGACTTTTTTAAAGTACTCAACTCCCCGATCCAGATATTTTTCCTGCAGTGCGGAGTCTTCACCGGAAGCCATAAGTGCAAAGGTCGTCGCCAGTCGTTGTTCATACGACAAATAAAGTCCGACATCTTGGGGAACAGCAAAAGCCACTGCAACCCACAGATTGAACAATATAATAAAGGACAATTTCAGAATCCGACTCATCAAAACAACCTGCACATTCAAATTGAAAACCGAGAATCAACCATGTTCGACATATGCAGTATTCACACCCGCTCCATCTAAAATCAGCGTGCACTTCGGGTGTTCACACACTGATCAATAGCCCTCAAGCGTCACCTTAAAATCGCATAAAATAGCTTTGGGGGCCTTTGGTAACTCTCTTGCACTTGTTGCCTTGTCAGCTTTTTTTAGATTAAGGAGTGCCCAATATGAAGTCTCTTCTTCGTTATATTACATTTGGTGTAGCGGCTTTGCAGGTTAACGCCGCGGTGGCAGGCAATTTTGCGCCATTGGCCAATGTTAAGACAGCAGCCCAGCCGAAAGCCGCGATTGACTGGAATAAAAGCACCATGGATTACCTTCACAAAGGCAACCAACCTAAGGATGTCGTTTCCGATATTATTGATAACAAGGGCCGCTACTATACTAAAGCTGACATCGAGCGCCTGGCCCGCGAAAAAGCAACCGATGATCAAAAGCGCATGATGCTTAAAGGGCAAGTGATCAGCATCGACACTCGGGATCAGGATGCCTGCCTGGCAATTCAGAAAGAGCTGCAAAACAATAAGACCTTGAAGCCGATGAATGATGTGAAGGGTCTGTGTGTCGTGGACAATCAAAAGCCTATCGCCACAGTGACAGTCCTTAGCGAATCCAGCGAAGTCGAATGGTCGCGTGAACTGAATATTAAGAAATACACTTCCACTGAAAAGAATATCGTGACTGCAACTCGTAACGTAGCACTTGCGGCCTTGGGTATCGCCGGAATCCTGTACATGATGCCAGAGAGCTTCACGAACTGGGACAAGAGCGAGATGAAAAATCTTGGAAAAAGCTGGAAGGAAAACATCAAAGCCGGTCCACACATGGATAAAGATGACTGGATGATCAACTACATCGGACATCCATACTCTGGCGCAGCTTACTACCAAGTCGCACGTAACGAAGGCTTAAGTGCGATGCAATCTTTCGGTTACTCGGTATTGATGTCGACATTCTTCTGGGAGTTTGGCGTGGAAGCATTCGCCGAGCAACCGTCCATTCAGGACTTGTTTGCAACACCAATCGTAGGATCTATTTTGGGTGAGTTGTTTTACCGTGCTGAACAAAAAATCAAAGCCAACAAGGGCAAACTTTTGGGCTCTGAAAAACTGGGTGCCTTCGCAATGATCGTTATGAATCCAATGGGTGTTGCGGCCGAGCACATCAATAAGTTAATGGGCTCTGAAGTCATTCAGGAAGCTAGAGCCCAACTGACAGTGCGCAAAGCTCCGGCGACGACCGCAGGAATTGAACGCGGAAATGTCTGGGGCGTAGAAATGCAATTCCGCTTCTAGAAACCTATATGCCACACTGCTCCCTCCCCTGGACCGCTTGACGGTTCAGGGAGCAAGGACTAGCCTCGAGCCATTACTTTACTTTAACTAATGCGCCGCCAATAGGTACGGAGTACCTTTTGGCGGCGAATTCGGAGGAAATTATGGCTGAATATATTAATCCAGATTACGTACCAGAACCGGAAAAAATGAACGTAAAAAAAGGTCTTGATGGCGTGGTAATGGATACATCTTCTGTATCTAAAGTTAACCCACACACAAACTCTTTGATCTACCGCGGTTACCCAGTTCAAGACTTGGCTGAAAACTGCTCTTTCGAAGAAGTAGCGTACCTTATGTACAATGGCGAGTTGCCAAACAAAACTCAACTAGCTGACTTCACTAAAAAAGAACGCGCAAACCGCGACATCACTGCAACTTTGTTGAACGTGATCAAATCACTTCCACAAAAATGTCATCCAATGGATTCAATCCGTACTGCAGTATCATTCTTGGGTGCTGAAGACGCTCGTATCTGGGATTCATCTCCAGCGACGAACCTGGACAAAGCGATGATGTTGTTGGCGAAAATCCCAACAGCTGTTGCTGCTGACTACCGTTTCAAAAAAGGTTTGGATTTCATTCCTCCAAAAGCTGATTTGACGATGGCTGAAAACTTCTTCCACATGTGCTTTGGTAAAGTACCTCAAAAAGAAGTTGTTAAAGCATTCGACGTTTCTTTGATCCTTTACGCTGAACACAGCTTCAATGCTTCTACATTCACAGCACGTGTTGTGACTTCAACTCAATCTGATATCTACTCTGCAACTGTTGCGGGTATCGGTGCCTTAAAAGGCCCTTTGCATGGCGGAGCGAATGAGATGGTTATGCATATGATGAAAGAAATCGCTGATCCAGCCAAGGCTGAACAGTGGATGATCGATGCATTGGCACAAAAGAAAAAAGTAATGGGCTTCGGTCACCGCGTTTACCGCTCTGGTGACTCTCGCGTTCCAACTATGAAAAAGTACGCACAAGTTATGGCTGACGTAACTGGCGAACAAAAATGGATGCAAATGTACACGGCTTTGGAAAAAGTTATGGTTGATAAGAAAAAGATCTACCCTAACCTGGATTTCCCAGCGGGCCCTGCATACTACATGATGGGCTTCGAGATCGACTTCTTTACTCCGATCTTCGTTATGGCTCGTACAACTGGTTGGTCTGCTCACATCATGGAGCAAACTGCTGACAACCGCATCATCCGTCCTCTTTCTGAGTACGTGGGTGCTGAACAACGCAAAGTTGTTCCTTTGTCTGAAAGAAATTAATTTTTCCCATAAAAAAAGCCCGCTCGAAAGAGTGGGCTTTTTTTTTACTACGCATCTTGGCCTGACTTATTGGGCATAAAACAGAATCTCGCCCTCGCGAATTATCTTACCCAGTTCCCCAGTGTCATTCGTGCGACACCCCTCAACTTCCGAGACCTGACCATTCTTTTCCATGCGAATCTTAAAGGGACTGCGACAATCACTGTCAGCTGATTTACTATCCTTATACTTTTCGGCAAAATCATAAATACGATTGGCGAAAGAGATATAGTGCTCTTTTGAAATCTTGCGCTTTTCAATGACCTTTTCATTCACCGCACTTTTCGCGTCAAATTCACGGCCCCCTTGGGAGTTCAGTTCAAACAAGTACACATTCTGACGAAGAGCATAGTTGATACTGATGGAGTTCGTGGGTACCGCCGTCGCATCAGGTGAAATAAAATTGTCATCTTTTTTCGCTGGCGTCGCGCACGCTGACAGCACTAACAGTGACAGCAAGCTTAACTTTCCCAGGAACAAATGTGGTTTTCTCATTGCGTCCCTTCTATCTTGGCATTTCAAAACGGCAGTACGGCTGGGCTGGAGCTGTATTCGCACATTGCAGCTCTTTCCTTAGCAGGCCATTTTTGGAAAATATGCCCTTCACACGAATCACATCCGTTGGATAGTAATCCAAGTTTACTTTCTCATATCCCAAAGAGTCATCACACAAATCCCGAACAGCATTTATTGAGGCATTCACCTTGTCCTGCAGACTGTAATTGGGACGATTCTTAATGGAGCGAGCCAGAATCTCGGCCCCCATCCAGTCCGCAAATACTTCGGCCGTTTTGTCCTTACTTCCGCATTGAGCTTCTTCACGGGTGATCCACTGACTGCCAACAAAGCACACTACCAATTCGTCATAAACCCGCTGATTGATTTGCGCTGCCTTCACACTGCAGGGATCAATGGCATGAGCCAACTCATGCGCCATCGTAAAGACAATACTGAACTCAGAGGTGGTATTCAGCACATACGCCCCACCCACACGAATCCGCATTAAGCCCTCGTTGTTGCTCTCGTAATAGATTTCGCTTTTGGTATAAAGATCTGTGGCATCGGAATAGGTCTCGCGGTTCACCGGCAAATCCAGCTGCACCTGGCGAATTCGTTGTTCCAGAACATTTTTGTCGTGCTCAGAAAAAACCTGTTCCGGTTGCTGGTGGATGTACTCCAGCATCTGCCCGCGAACAGTTTCAAAAATTCGACTCAGATTATTCTTGCGATCCTCGGTATAAATCTGCTGAACCAGCTCGTTTTCAATTTGCTCGGTTGTCCAGCCAGGATTCGATCTGACGATCTTTCTTAGGATTCGGAGCGCCCGGATTTCTCCCCGATAATCCAAAGAAGTTTCTCCTGTGGGATCACTGACCGGTGGAGATTTGCAAATGGCATCATAGCTTTTCGCACAGAATAGATCACTGGCTGTTGCGGCAGGAGTTCGCTCAGTGGTGGGCTTATTTTGAACAGGGCTTTTGACTTGAGAAACGACGGAGGCGGCCGAGGACCGGGGTGCCAATTGGACCAGGGCACCCACAAAAATGGCGCCCGCAATCAGCACGGTTATGATTAAATACGTCCTAATCCCCATATCCTAATGATATCAAAGGGGGCCAGAGCTTCCTATGTCAAAGGTCAAATTCCCTACAGACCTCGATTAAAATAGGGTGGTATACAAATAAATTCTTATATCACAAATTGAGATTTCTAATGGCTCAGTTACGAGCCAACTGAATGGATTTGGAATCGAACTGCATGCGTTCCTTATTGTAGGCCAAAAGCACATTCTTGAAATCCGCTGCCACACCGGCCTTCACGATACTGCTTTCCACAGCCTTACGGGACACCGGAAGCGAAAGAATATAATCACTGCGACGAACCAGATTTTGAAATTCAAACTCGGTCACGCGATCAAATTTTTTATATTGGGAATGCTTCTTAAATATCACCGCCATGATGCTCAAATGCTGCTTTAAATCCTTGGTAAAATCCTGCTGCAATTTAGCTTCATTGATTCCGCGCTTCCATTTTTGCCAAACACCAAAACCCTCTGCATTCATCAAGGGCTCTATCTGTGCATCCAGATTTTCAGCCGACGCTGTGGCGGCATAAATATCGTTGATAACATAACGTTGCCAGCTTTTGCTCACGGTGGAGACCTTTTTTGTCTGTCCCATTTTGATAAGAGACTTCTTCCCTGCAGCCTCTGCTGCAGATAAGCCCATGGAAAGCACAAGAACCACCATTACAACAACTTTGAACTTGGACAACATCATCTGTAGACCCTTTCGCTCGATCTTACAGAGACTCTAATACAAGAGCCGTGCCCTGTTTCAGTATGAGACAGCTATTCACTGAACGTATTCCAGGCCGCAAAATCACGATGTGACAAGGGCACCGGGTGCTGCAACAAGGTTCCAATCCAGTTTGCGGCATCCTCGGCAGCAAGCTCATAGCTATAATCCGCAATTCTGACGGATGGGATATCCAGGCGAGCCGCAAAATCGATTTCGTTGTCACGATCCTCATCGATGACCACAAAGCCTTTGCATAGATCAGAGTGCTCCAAAGCCTGAGCCAGATATTCGGCCCCGGCACTCACTCCCAAAGCCACGACTCTTTCCGGGTTCACGACGTTGTTGTCTTTTAAAAAACTTAATGCGGCAAGGATATCCGCGACCCTCTTACTGGGTGACTCCCAAGAATGGGGGGAGCGATTGTCATCTCGATAAAACGCATGATCTAAAACCAGGCACACGTAACCCTCATCACAAAGCTTACGCCCCACCTGCTCTGCAAACTTTGGCCCGGCACCTGTCATGGCGCCTTCGATAAGTATCGCGGCGAGAGGTTCTTCATCCTGATTTCGTTCGGGAATAAAAAGGCCGGCTTCCAACAGACGGTCCTGGGCTTTAAAGGTGACGGTGACTTTCATAAAGACCTCCCCTTAAATTCCATTCTAAAACTGGTCGCAGTTAAAGGGTAAGTCCTATGTGGTTATACAGTCAGCTACTTGGACTGCTGGCGGTTTTGTTGCAATCTTTGCATCACAAACTCGCGTAAGGTGTTAAGGCTGTTCGTCATGCGATCCGTTTCATCGTAAAACAAACCATGACGTCCCTCTTCTCCCCGCATTTTTTCAAGCTCTACAAAGGACAGTCGCAAATCCGGAAACTCGTTATTGGAAACGTCCTTGCCACGCAAAGCATCTGACAGATTTTGTAAAGTGACTTCGATATCCCGAACGAAGCGCTTGAATATCTGCTGCTGCAAAGTATCCAGCGCAAAAGGCGACGCTGACTCTATGGCCACCATAGCGTGCGCAAACCGATTGCCCGCCACCGTGATACCTGCCAGGAATTCCCGATCCTTATCGGTGGATCCCCTCTCGTACAGGTAGCGATCCATGGATGCCATGTACTCTGATCGAGCCACACGGGATTGCTGCCGCAACTGATCCCGCTCCTGCACCGAAACTCCCGTTTCAGAAATACTCAGTCCTGCAGTGGCCCGAAAGGATCGGCGATAAGTATCAAGCATTCTGGCCACGACCTCTGACAGTTGAGTTTTCTCCCACGTCGGCCAAAGCAAGTAAGCCAGAATTGCTAACACGCCACCGATGATTGTATTCAGGCCGCGATCCCAGATTACATCCTGAGGAGGAACTCCAGTCATCGCAATCAACAGAACAACGACCGCACTGACGGAGATCGCAAAAATCCCATAGTTCGCCCGCCCCACCCAGCGCATCAGAAAAGCAAAGACCACCATTAATCCGATAGACCAATACTGATTCATCGGAAAAATACTAAACAGCACTGTCGCCAGCAGCAGCCCCACGATGGTGCCGCCCATTCTTAAGAATCCCCGCTGAAAGGTCGACGCGTAATCGGACTTTAGAACAATGGCGACGGTCATTGGAATCCAATATCCACGTTGCGCGGAAAACAGATGCCCCACGATTTCCGCAATCGCCACACAGATCGACAGGCGCAGAGCATGGCGAAATCCTGGAGACTGAAATGTGAAGTTCGCCCGCAGAGTGGCCCAGATCCCGCGGAATCGAAAACGCCATGGACGGGCATTTTCAGTGCGCTCGGATTCTATCATCCCGGCCTCTGTGGTTCGTGCAGCCAGTTCGATCACGGCGCGGGATTGCCCCAATATTTTTTCCATTTGGCGAAGAGCATCGCTAAGAACCACTTTCATGAACATGGACTGATTACTGAAGTCGCTGTCGCGAACCTTGGCAACATCCACCTCCAAGGCTTTTAAATATTCCCGGGCCTCTTGAACCTTTTCCTCACGTGCGATAATTATGGAAGCTTTCTGCAGAAGCATTTTCTCCATGGTCAGGAAGTCCGCGATGATATCCACGGAGGGATTCCCTTTATTTTCGCGTTCAATACGATTCTTCAGTCTGCCCAAAGACAGAATGCCCAAGCGCAGGCGCTCTCCTTGAGTCAATAGCGAACGAAAGCGACGCCCTTCGGGACGGATGTCCTGAGAAATGGCTCCAAGATTGATTTGCGTGTCGATACTTTGCGCGCTTCCTCCCGGGACTTCCTCGGGCTTAAACTGCAAATCACACAAAGAACTTAAATCGTTAAAAAAACTCGCCAGCGCGCGACGCTCGGGACGGTAACGTCGCAAGGGCCATAACACCAAAGCCAGCAACATTTGAATGCCCGCCCCTAACAGCGCGAACAAACTTAAATGAAATGCCTGCGAGGGATCCACGTGATGAGCACTGAACACTACAAAGGTACTCATGGCGACCACTCCTAAGTCCCCCAGCACCGTATCGAAAATAATGACATAACCTGCGGCAAACGCGATCAAGGTTATCAAGAGCAATGACACGTAAAAATTCGAAGATGAAACAGACGCCAGAAAAACCAAAACCACAGTGACCAACGCAGCACGAACCATGCGCTTGGCCCGGAAAGCGTAGGCATCGGAATTATCGGAAAAACAGGCATTCAAAACACCCATCACGACAATCAGACCAATCGTGGTGGAATCCAGCCAAACACCAATCATCAACGCGATGGCCACCGCCAAAGCCCCACGTGACGCAACCCATAAGTCTAAACGGGAACGATCGAATGCGAAAAGAGGTGCCCAAAACGAGCGGGGTTTAGATTCTGCCATGGTTTCAATGCTACTCCTCTGCGCAGAGTAAACAAGCACTGAAAACTGGCTGAAAAACTATGGAATGTGAATCTTATTTCTGACAAAGTTCGATAGAATGACCATCAGGATCAAGGATGATGGCTTTCATACCGTCTGGCATCTCTGTAGGATCCAAAATTAACAAAGCCCCTGGCACGCTCACCAAGTTGGATATCACGGCTTCCATTCCTGTAATTTGAAATCCAAGTTGAAGACTGGGAGTCTGTGACTTCTGCGCGGCAGGCAGGGAGTACAGTGAGAATTCGACCCCATCGTGCATTGCACGGTGCACCTCACTGCCCTTATCCACTTTTGTCTGTTGAAATTTCAGGCCCAAATGGCTGTAAAATTTCAGCATGTTCTGTAGCTGAGCAGTGTTAATTGTGATAGAAGTCAGGGTCAAACTCATTGTTCTATTATCAGAAGCGAGGACCTATGAAACAAGAGAAAATTTACCTTAAGGACTATAAAGCCCCTGCTTTTTCTGTGGAGTCCGTTCACCTCGACTTCATTCTGAATGAGGACTTTTGTCGAGTTATCGCAAAATCCAAAATCAAATCCCTAACAGCGGGCGCTCCATTGCATTTAAATGGCGAGGAACTAAAACTGGTGAGCGTTAAAATCAACGACAAGATTTTAACAACTTCAGAATACCAACTGACAGCCGAAGAAATGATCATCCCGTCTGTTCCAGCCGAATTCATTCTGGAAATTGAAACTCAATTGGAACCACAGAACAACACGTCCCTGGAAGGACTTTATAAATCCAACGGTATCTTCTGTACTCAGTGCGAAGCCCAAGGGTTCCGTAAAATCACCTGGTTCCTGGATCGTCCCGATGTGATGACGTCCTACACAGTGACCATTGAAGCTGATAAAGCAAAATATCCCGTTCTACTTTCAAATGGCGATCGCATTAAAATTGAAGACCTGGGCAACGGCCGCCACAAAGCTTACTGGAGTGATCCCCACAAAAAGCCATGCTATTTATTTGCATTGGTAGCCGGAGATCTGGGTGTGATCCGCGATACATTCACAACGGCATCAGGTCGCAAAGTGAATTTGGAAGTCTACGCTGCTCACGGTAAACAAGACCGCTGCTGGCATGCGATGGAGTCCCTGCAAAAATCCATGAAATGGGACGAGCAGGTTTTCGGTCGCGAATACGATTTGAATGAATACATGATCGTGGCGATTGATGATTTCAATGCCGGTGCGATGGAAAATAAAGGTTTGAATATCTTTAACTCCCGCTTGGTATTGGCGGACTCAAATTCTGCGACTGATTCTGATTTCCATGCCATTGAATCAGTTGTGGCTCACGAATACTTCCATAACTGGACAGGAAATCGTGTCACTTTGCGTGACTGGTTTCAGTTGTCATTGAAGGAAGGTTTGACGGTTTTCCGTGATCAGGAATTTTCCGCTGACATGACAGACCGTGGGGTACAACGTATCGAAGACGTGGACTCTTTGCGCACAGGTCAGTTTGCAGAAGATGCCGGTCCTAACTCACACCCGGTACGCCCGGAATCCTGCATGGCGGTTGATAACTTCTTTACGATGACGATCTATGAAAAAGGATCTGAGTTGATCCGCATGATGCAAACAATTGTCGGTCGCAAGGGCTTCCGCAAAGGTATGGATGAGTATTTCAAACGTCATGATGGTCAGGCTGTGACGACAGAAGATTTTGCTTCGGCGATCTCTGAACCCAACGGCAAAGACTTCACGCAATTCAAACGCTGGTACCACCAATCCGGTACACCGGTGGTTTCTGTGCAGGAACGCTATGATGACAAAACAGGTGAGTTCCACCTAAGCCTTGAACAGTCCTGCCCGCCAACACCGGGTCAGACTATGAAAGAGCCCTTCCATATTCCATTGATGATGGGCCTTTTGGATAAGTCCGGTCAGGAACTGGCTTTGGACTGCGAAAAAGTTGAAAAAAACAGTGATGGCCAGCATGTGATTGAACTTAAGTCACAAAAAGAAAGTTACGTTTTCAAGGGTATCAAATCCCGTCCCGTACTTTCCATCCTGCGTGAGTTCTCGGCCCCGGTGAATTTGAATTGGGAAGCTTCCGAAGAAGATCTTTACTTCCTAATGGAAAAAGACACGGACTCTTTCAACCGTCGCGAGATGGCACAAAAACTGGCTCTGCGTTTGATGTCAGGTTTGATCAAGCAAGCCCGCAATGGTCAGGAATTGAAAGTCGATGAGCGATTCCTAAAGGCCATGAACGCCGTCATGAACGATGATTCAATGGATGCAGCCTTTAAAGCCAAGATGTTGCAATTGCCAAGCCTTGCGGTTCTAGCCCAAATGGAACCGGTTCTGGATCCGAAAGCGTTCGATCTGGCTCGTCAGACTATCCGCCGCGAAATTGCCAAAGGCAACAAGGCTGCATTGCTTGCGACTTACAAAAAGTTCCACAATGTGGAGCCAAAAAGCCGCAACACCAAAGTGTTCGGTCAGCGCCTGCTAAAAAATCAAGCGTTGCACTATTTGGCTGATCTGCACGATCCGGAAATTTACGAAATGGTGAATAAGCAGTACTGGGAAGCACAAAACATGACCGACCGTATGACGGCGCTGATGATTTTGGCAGATTCAGAAAGCACTCACCGCGAGAAAGTTCTGGCGGATTTCCACGAAAACTGGAAAAACGATTCTGTCGTGATCAATAAGTGGTTTACGGTTCAAGCCATCGCTCACCGTCCAAATATTTTGGGCGAGATCAAAGCTTTGACTAAGAATCCGACGTTTAACATCAACAACCCGAATAACGTGTATTCGCTATTGCGCGCATTTACGACGAACCTTGTAAGCTTCAACAATGAAAAGGCTTACGAATTCATCGCGGATATGATTATTGAAATCGATCCGAAGAATCCGCAAGTGGCAGCACGCTTGTGCTCGGCATTCAACTTCGTTGGTAAGCTGGAACCAGAACTAAAAGCTCAGGCCATGAAGCAGATCAAGCGCATGGTAGATGTCCCGGGAATGTCAAAAAACTCCCGCGAACTGCTACAGTCCGCTCTGTAAGAATTTTGAAAGCCCACCAATGTGGGCCGAAGATCAAAAAACCACGGTCTAAGCACCGTGGTTTTTTTATTTAAAGATATGCTGACATGAGATCAGAGAATTTTGGCGAGCAAGAACGGCTTTGTATTCGGAGGCCTTTTGAATATTTTGTTGATGCGTAAGACGATCAGGATGATTCGCAGAAAGCGCTGACTTCACCGCCAACGCTTCCACTTCCTGACGGATGTAGGAGTCGACCTGTGCGACTTCTTTGGTGTAGGCCAGATAGGCTTCCAGGCTTTTGGAGTCCGTGGAATTGTCGGCGAAGGCCCCTAAAGGCAGTATCATCACCAGAAGTGTACAAATGATCTTTCTCATAAACTGAAACCCTCGTTTTTGACGAATTCTTGTTTTCAGCTTTGGAATAGCAAAAGAAAGACCCCTCACAAAGGACACTAGGACGCATACATTGCTTTACAATGCGAGGCCCACCTCGGCCCCTGTCAAAGTATCAAAAAATGTCAGGCCGATTCACTTTTGAGAACTACTTCAAGCGGCAGTGGTGAAGGAATTCTTCGCGGGTTTCCGGAAGTGTTTTGAAGTGCCCACGAACGTCTGAGGTCGCTGTGGTGCTGTGAGTGTCTTCGATACCTCTCATCATCACACAGTAGTGTTTGGCGTTGATATGGACCGCGACGTGGTCGGTATCCAATACGTACTGCAAACAATCTGCGATCTGCTTGGTCAGGCGCTCTTGCACTTGCGGACGGCGGGCAAAGTATTGAACGATACGGTTGATCTTGGAAAGACCAATAACTTTTTTGTACGGGATATAAGCCACTGTTGCGAAGCCATCGATCGGCAACAAGTGGTGTTCGCAGAATGACAAGCATTCGATATTTTGCACCACGATCATCTGATCGTAGTTCATCTTGTTATCGATCACTGTCATCTTAGGGAACTTATGAGGATCCAAGCCACCGAACACTTCGTTCACATACATTTTAGCCACACGCTTTGGAGTGTCAGCCAAACTGTCGTCTTCCAGGTCCAAACCGAGAACTTCCAGAATTTCAGTGAATTTTTCAGTGATCTTTTCGATCTTTTGCTCATTAGTCAGACCGTTATTGATCATCGGCGTTGGGCGCACATTATCCAGAATATCCTTGGTGCTTAGAATCTGTTCAATTTCAGAATCAACGACTCTTTTAGGAGTGCTTTTTCCAGCGCCCTTTTTAGTGATTTTCTTAGCTTTTGCTTTAGCCACGATGACCTGCCTGTAGATTGGAATCCAAAGATGATTTCTTATGCCCTAAAACAGCCGTTCAAGGAAGCGAAAGCTTAAACACTTTGCAAATTTTGACTGCTTAGCCACTGGCGAATGAGTTCTTTTTCATGGTCAGACGTATCCACAAAGTGAATTCGAATTTCACTATGGGAAACCGCAATAACTTTGCCCTGGCAAAGGATGTCATCAATATCCGGGATCTCGACAGAAACCATCTGCCCTACTTTAAACTTCTGGCGGGCCTGGGGAGCCAGCACCCGGGTGCCGGTATAGGATAAATCCAGGATACGGCAGTCTTCCTTGCCCATAAGGACTACAGGAATGTCGACGTAATAGCGATGCGCCGTTTGTTCAATCCAATGCTGGCGACGATCCAGATCCGGAGATCTGGAAAAATACAACCACGCAATGCCACCGACAATCACGGTACTGACGATTTTAAAAACAGAAACTTCAGCACTTAAAGGAGGATCCTGAAAGAACACCAGGTGCGACAAATTGATCGCAATAAAAAGCGCGCAAAAAACCAACCCGATAAGCCACAACAGTTTATGGCGTATTAAAAAACTAATTCCTGCGGCAAAGGCCACAAGCCAGCCTACTGTTTCCAGGGTTCCGGTAGTGCCCGTGTGCATTGTTGTGAAATCCATCACTGGAATCACCATCAATGTGAAAGCCGCCGGTATAATAACCCATGGACCGTGTGTGATACCTATCGTTTTTCTCATGGATTTCTTATCGGCAGCACGAATGTGGGAATACAGTTTTTTGTTGCTTCCCTGCTCGTTCTTAATAGACTGTTTAACTGTGAGACAACTTAGTTTTTTCCTCTATTTTATCGGTGCTTTTTTAGTTTCAAAACAAGCCGTGGCTTATCCCGATTTCATCAGTTATGGATATTCTTCTTGCATCACCTGCCATTACAGTGGCGTGGGAGGAGGCGCACTGAATGACTACGGCAGAGCCCTCTTTGCGCAGGAAATCACGTCCCGCGCCGTGTTTCCCGATAGCATGGATGAAGAGGCCATCGCCAACACCTCGGGTTTTTTGGTTTCAAAACAGCTGCCTTGGTATTTCCGTCCTGGTATTAAATACCGCGGACTTTATTTTCAGCGCAACCCTAATGGCAGCAACGAAGTGAACCGTTGGGTGAACATGCAAAACGATTTAAATCTGAATTTCTTCTTTGATAAGAAACAGAACTTCACGCTGATCACCACGGCCAGCTATGCCGAAATGGACATTCCGGAAACGACGATCGATCAGTGGACCATGTACGCCAAGGAATTCTATCTGCGATTCAAGCAAAGCAATTACCTGTGGTGGTACGCGGGGCAAATGGATAAGGCTTACGGTATCAGAAACGTCGACCACACGGCTGTTAACCGCTTCCCGGCCACGAATGTGGGCCTGGATCAGTTCGGTCAATCCCTGGGGGTGATGGCTCACTTCACTTATCCGACTTGGGATATCGCCGTAAATCCATTTTTCGGCAGTGTTTACACTGAGCCTGAAAAACGCCAGCAAGGCGTTGCGGTAACCGGTGAATATCAAATCTATGAAAAATTCAAAGTGGGCGGCTCGGTGCTGGCGTCGGAATCGGATGAGACACGCTGGCGCTTGGCTGGCTTAACCGCGCGAATGGGACTTTCCAAAGGGACATCCCTTTTGGCCGAGGCGGGCTTAAAAGAGCAAACTCGCAAAGGCATGGGACTGGATCCGGTGCTGGGCTCTTATGCGTGGGTGCAGTCGATGGTTTACCTGGCTCGGGGTTACAATCTTTTGACGACTCTGGAGCACTCCAAAGATGATATTAAAAATTCGTCTGCGGAAAATCTGAAGTACAGTTTTGGCTTGTTGGCATTTCCCCTGCCACGTACCGAGTTTCGCCTGGGACTAAGCAATGGCAAAACCAATCTGGAAAATACCGGCGTTGATGACTCGTGGCTTTTACAAACTCAAGTGCATGTGTCTTACTAGGAGCACTTATGAAAAACTTAAGTAAAATTCTTTTCCTAAGTATTCTTCTGAGCGTCGCTTTGGGACAAGCCCAGGAAGAAGATCCCTTTGCTCAGGACACTACAACTCCCGCGGAGTTTTCGGAAACGACACCCGCAGATGCAAACAATTCCATGCGTCCCCGCGCAAAACGCTTACCGACAGATCCCGGTGAATTTTGGATCATCGGACTGACAAGCCTGCAGTGGAATGAAAAACTGTCGGTCACGCAAAGTGGCAGCAGCGAATCATCCAACATGAGTTTAAATGGTGCCGGACTAACTGTTGAACGGGAATTTGAAAAGGCCCAATGGGGTTGGAGCATCGGCGCCCTGATAGGCGCGGGTCGCGCCAACAGCGGGCCCTTTGCGAACGGCGTGAAAGTGGATCGCCAAACATTTAAAACTTACGGAATCAATCCCCGTGCGTTTTGGAAATTAAGTGATCAGGTGAATTTAGGTGGGACGATTTACATTTATCATCGCAGTTTGGATCTGCCATCCACAAGTGACGTCAGTTCTTCAGCTGCAAAATCAACGAATGCCGCGATCATGGCTGATTTGTCTTTAAGAATTTTTACGGATTGGGATTTCTATCAAGCAATAGGCCCCCTCGATGAAGGAGCCTATCTTTGGAAAATCGGTTTGAACTACCGATTCTAAATACTATTTTCCAGATTTCGCTTTTGCTGGTGCTGCTTTAGCGGGAGCTGCCGATGCTGCTGCAACTGTTGCCGCGCCAACTGGAACTTCCACGTGAAGTTTTACAACATCTTCAGTCCCAACACCCATGTAGTTGATGTCTTTGATACCGAAATCTGAAGCATTCACTTCAAACTCTGCCTTTAAAAGACCGCCTTCAACTTTGTAAGTACCAGAGATGTCTTTTTCAACACCTTTAATTTTGATTTTACCAGTGCCCTTGCCGCCTTTGCCTTTTGCGGAAATCAAAGTCGCCACTGGATACTTATCTGTTTCCAGATATTTTTGCGTGTGCTTGTCACGAAGCTCGACACCGGTTTTCAAACTTTTCATTCCTACCAGAATGTTTTGCGCTGAAACTTCGTCGCCGTTAACTTGTGCAGTTCCTTTTACCTGATTGGTCTTTGCTTTGAAATCCCCCATCGGATTTAATGTCACATCAATCACAACGGATTGAGCGAAAGCACCTGAAACACCAAACATTACCACTGCTGCTGCAATAATCGATTTCATTTATCCCCCATTAGTTTTACTGACTGGTATTAAAATCATACACAGCTTACTCAAAAGTTGCACCCTATGGAGTCGAAAATAGTATTCCTGGTAATTCCAGACAAGAGACCAGTTCCCCAACCGCATTTTTCATTCGGGGAATCTCATTCTGAGATGGAACACAGTGCTTCGTCCAGACATTAAGATAATCCCAATTTGTGTCGATAGGGTTCACATGAAAACACTAGCAACCACACTGATACTACTGTGCCTTTCACTTACTGCTAACGCCGCTAAGGTTTTGAAAGTTTCGGGCGGAAAAGCCCTGATTGACCTTGAAGGCGATACAGCCCTGGTGGGTGATCAGTATTTTTCAATTGATAGTTCCGGCAAAAAACGCGGCTTGATTCAAGTTTCCAAAGTCCAAGGTGGACGTGCAATCGCCACAGTTTCGAAAGGCTCTGCAGCGGCTGGACAATCACTACAAAGATACCAAGGCCGTATGAGTGCAGACCCTGGCCAAGTTAACAACGCTCGCGCCACTTCCGGCGGTAAAGGTGCCTGGGGTATTATGGGTGGTATGGCAAACAGCTCGATGGACGTAAAGTCATCCAGCTCCTCGATGACCATGACCGGTTCAAGCTTTAACGTAAATGGTTTTTACCAAACTTATCTGGACAAGAACATCAGCGTGAAAGCCCTGGTGGGTTATGAGTCACTGACGGTTTCAGGCAAAGCTCCCTCTGGGTTCTCGGGCGGTACTTGTATCGCGGGTTCAAATTGTACAGCTGAACTTGGTTATCTGGGCTTGAATGCATTGATCCGCTACTCATTATTCCGCACTTCCTCTCTGGAATTCACTGTGGGTGGTGGTCTAGGATTCCTATTTGCGATGCAAAAGTCCTCTAACGTATTGGACACCTCAAAAATTACAACGAACCAAACTATCGTGGGCTCTCTGGGAGTGGACTGGCACTTGGACAGACGAACTTTCGTGCCGATTCAGTTCGACTATGCGATGTTCCCGGATAACAACACGTCCTCTGCCACTCAGATGATCCTGCGCGCGGGATATGGCTGGAATTTCTAAGCCTCCTCTTTGAAGTTATTCGAAAGCCCTGCCTCTGCGGGGCTTTTTTCGTTTTTACCCTCTCGCTCAAGTTTTAGTCACTTCTTAGAGGCGAACTTACTTCAAGCACCAACCTATTCCATCTGAGTCGGTACTACCTTTGCAAAGCCCTGGGCAGAACTAATATTCCCAAAGGGGTCGCAAGTGCTTCGTAGATCATCGAAAATATTACTGCCACTGCTGATTGGAGCTTCTGGCCTCCAGGCACGCGCCATGGATACAGATCCCTATCTGATGCAGGAACACGTGATCAACAATGCCGTTCAGCTTCACGTAACTGCACGAGGCATGAATCTATTCGATACCAAGCTATCCAAAATTCTGGGAAATCTGGGTGTCAAACTGGATGAGGGTTACTTCCCGGCGTTGGCATACACTTTTGAAAAGCCCATCAATCCTGACGACTATGCTCAGGAAAATGGTGAAGCCGTCAAAATGTACAAGCAGGTTCGTGATCTTTTGACGAAATGGCTGGTTGGATTTTCACTGAAAGACCACCGCCCCACCATTGAGATCGGCGAATCCGGATTCGTTGCGAATTTTTCGCGATTCTCCTTGGTGACGGATCGTGCTTTGATGGAAAAACTGGGCAAGCGCGAAGGTGCCATCCTTGCGATTGAACTTGAAGTCAAACATCTGACAATCGGTACGAACTCTGTCAAAGTATGGGATGTGAATAACGAATTCTTAGGTAAAATTGGCGCAGAAGACGTCAGTCTTTCTGCCGGAGACGACAAGCACCCACTAAAAATTCGTCTGCCTTTTTACCTGCGCATGAACGCCTATGGGCATCTGGAATTTGAAGCCCTGGACGTGGAAAACAATCTCGACACCATCCCCGTTTCGCTTGAATATAAAAAACTTCTGGTGCCTACATTCGCAATTGAAATCAATGGTAAAAAGTTTTTGCTGAACAATGCTGAAATCGACAAAATGTTCATCGAACAAGCTCCGGCTATCCTGACTTCCGTTCGTGAAAATCTGGGCAATTTCGCACGCACTCAGCTGCCGACGATGCTCAATGAAAAAGCGAAACAGTTTTTGGCCGGGAATCTGGATCAGGTTCAGAACATGGTGCCTCCGGGTAAAGAACCTAACGACAACCGTCCCGACTTCAAATGGGGCCTGCGTCTGCAGAACATCGGTCTTAACGACTCTTTGAATGTATTTTTGGGAGCTTATGCGGAAGACCCGATCAACCCTCGCAGCACACCGCGCACAAAGGACAAGTCCCGTGGTGCGGTCACATGGGGCCTGGTGCCACAGCCAAACTATGACATTGGCTTAAGCTTGGATCGCGGTCTTATCAACCGCATCATGCAGCTTTCCTTTGAACGCCGTAATTTCGAAAAAATCGCGATGTCAGATGGTTCCACTTTGAGAATGATGGCCGCGCCGTTGATTGATTATGTAAAAGCGCCAGTAGCGATGCCGTTAAAGGGCAACGAAACCTTTGTTAAGTTGCGTGTTTCCGTCGAAAATAAGCCGGATTCCATTTTCCTAAAAGAAAAGATCGTTGTCGAATTCGATATCATTGCAAAATTACGTCAAATGGCGGATAAGAGCGGCATGCAGCTAGTGCTGTACTCCATTGATCCGGAAACTCTGGCAATGGATGACAAATACTTCTCGCTAGCTGGCAAACTCCTGAAAGGCAAAGTTCGCGAAGGAATCAAAGACAAGCTTCGCGAGCAATGCGCGGGCTGGAAGAACAAAGACGAAGCCATTCCTGGCGCGTTCCCACTTCCTCCGGAAATTTTAGGACTTAAATTAGATATTAATCGCGTCATCATGGATCCGAACGGACATTTGGTTATGTACCTGGATTATGCGAAAGCAGGAGCACTATAGTATGAAATCATTTAAACTTGCAGCCATCAATGCTTTGACTTTGATCATCGGCCTGGGCCTGATGAGCGGCTCCTTTTCTTCCAAATCTGCAAAAGCAGCGAAATTGGAAGCAGTGCCATCCATCGAAGTCACTCAATTGGGAAATTATAAAGGTCAGTACCTCACAGTTCTTTACGCTGTTGGATCTCGACCTTTCATCTCTACAGATGCTTCGCAATTGAATATTTCCCAGGTAAAAGAATCCCGCACAGTTTATATCACTGGCGACACTGTGACTTTGCCACAGGTGCAGGTTGAAAAAGAGGGCTTCCGCCCTTCTTACAACATCGTGGTGTTTGTGGTGTCTCCGCAACAGAATTACTCTTGGGTGAATGCGGATGGCACATCTCCGCAAGGTATGCCGAAAACGGCGAACCAGTTGCGCAATAAAATCAACGCCATCAACAAATCCGACGTCGACAGCTTCATCACTTCCAAAGGTGATAAAGCCGTACTTCCGGTTAAGTTAAACTAAGACCGACGTTGCCGCGAGAATTCCCGTTTCAAGGGCACCGTTCAAGGTGCCCGGGAATTTCAAACTCGTGTGCTCTCCGGCGAATAAGAATCGCCCTCCGTACTCGGCCTCTCCGGCGGCTCCCCGGAACTTCATATACTGACCTTTTTTATAGTAGGCCATGGAGCCCCCCGCCCAGGGACGTGTTTTCCAGTTCACCATTTGATGAACCTGAGCCTTTTCAGGCAGGTTTTTATAAAACAAATCCAGATCAAACAAGGCTTCACCTTCAGCCGCGGCCCCCGCCTGCAATCCGGATTTCCCTGCGCGAGAATAGCTCAGCAGTCCACGGGTGCCGGATTGCTCTCGGCTGCTGTCCCAAAACTTTTGAGTCAAAAAATCACCTGTGAAATTCCCAAGATTCGCGGGAACCGCCCCCTGCTTTTTCAACCAGAACGCAGAATCAAATCCCAAAACGCCTTTACTGTGAGTCGCATAACTCAAATTCGCCAGCGCCTCTTTTTTAGTATCCGAAAAACTCAATGACTGAATGTTGTGAACCTCACGCAGTTTCGTGAAAGGCAGTGTACAAATAATATGTCGGGTCTGATATTCCTGGCGTCCTTGAGGGGTCTGAAAATCCAATTTGAAAACACCTTCTTTTTCCGAGATCTCGACCAGGGCGTGATTCATTTTCACACTATTATCAGGAATAACCCCCGCCACGCGCGTGCCCATCAGTTGCATGAAGTTCGTCATCCCTACTTCAAGTCGGTAGGTATTTCTTCCGCTCAACAGACTGCTGCCCTCGGAATCCAGAGTGCTTAGAAAATGCAGCGCTGACTGCTCATCAGCGTCTACTCCAAAGCGTGACACCGCCTGACTTTCAATCAGTTCCAAAATGACCGGATCAACTTCGTTGGCCCAGGAATTCAAAAGATCCTTTAACGACAGACTGTCATAATAGGTAGCGCGATCGTACACCTGCGCATTTTGATATGTCAGAATCGCCTCGGAATTGCGGAACAAATCCGCTCGCACGCGACGCAGTGGTGCCGTCAGAGTTTTCAGTTTGGGAAGGATATCCTGAACCCGATAGTTTTTTTCGTCGAAACGGAAGTAATGCGCTTCAAAACCCTTGGTGGTCTTCAACTGCACGGTGTTAAGACTAAGCTCTTTTGCCAAGGCAAAGACCGTCCTGTGGGATTCTTCAAAAAACTCTGCTCCCAGTTCTGCGATGGGTCCTTTGCCTGGAAACACAGAAACTGACTGAACGCGACCGCCCAGACGTGAGGAGGCTTCAAATAGGCGGTAAGGGATTTTATTTTTCTTGAGTGTGTAGGCCGCGGCCAATCCAGCAGCTCCCGCTCCCAGAATCACCACTTCACCATCAAGATTTCGCTTGTCGCCGGTGAAAAGACGATCCAGACTTGTACAGCCTGCTAATGCCCCCGAAACAAACAAGCCACTTGAACTCAGCGCAGAAATTTTTAAAAACTCGCGGCGATTTAAAGAACTTTTTGCCATCAATCCCTCACCTGAATAGAATGGCAACACTTTGGAACAGAAGCAAATCAATCTCTCATCTTTAACTGATTCCTTCGAGAAATTGGCGGAAAATAACTGGGCTCTCTCTGCAGAGGTCTTTGCTCCCGAGTTCTGCAAACAGCTCGCCCACGAGTGTCATAAACTCTACTCCGAAGGTCAGCTTAACAAAGCTTCGATCGGACCTTCTGGAAACAAAATCACCGCAGCAGAAGTTCGTGGTGACTACACCTTGTGGTTGGATGCTTATGGTTCACCAATTCAGAAGCAGTTCCTAGACTGTCTGGAGACAATCCGCGAGGAGCTGAACCGGTTTTTCTTTTTGGGATTAAAACGTGTGGAAAGTCACTTTGCCTTTTACCCGCCACAAGCGGGATATGAAAAGCACATCGACAATCCACGGGGTGCGAGTCATCGTAAAATCACTTTCGTGCTGTATCTCAATGAGTCCTGGCAAAAAGAACATGGCGGCGAATTGAGTCTGTATAGTCCGGAAAGACCCGAAGAGCTTTTAGCTCGCGTGGAGCCCCGCTTGGGCCATTTGATATTTTTTCGCAGTGATCTTTTTCCGCACCAAGTGGAAAAAAGCCTCACTCCCCGCCTGAGTTTAACCGGGTGGTTTAGGGACGATGCATTATGAGATCTTTGTTTTCTGAAGTCGTATTCACCCGTCCCTATGCTCGCCTGATTATTCTGGCCTGCTCCTTGTTTGCTACTGTTTTTGGAATCTTGGCGCCATTCTTTCAAAAAGAATTCATCGATCAATTAACAGGGGTGGAAACCAAACTGCATCTGTTTCAGGTAAGCTCCCCTTTGTGGTTTATCCTTTCTGCTTTTTTGTGTGTATTGGCTTCTCAGGCATTCAATCAGCTGACCAACTATCTCAGCTCCAAAGAAGCCCTGCACATGCAAAGAGTTTTTGCGGAAAGACTTTACGCAAAAACTCTGAACCTGCGAGTGGATACCATGAGCCATCGCCCGGTTGGTGAAATCGTTTCTTTGTATGCCACTGACGTACCTGGGGCGACGGTCTTTCTGGATCAGACTTTGCCCGCCGGTGCCTCGACTTTGTTTCCTTTGATAATTTCACCGTTCGCCATTTCACTGCTGTTCGATGTTCCACTTTGGCCAACAGTAGTGGTTATGGTGGTTATCAGTTGCCTGAATACCTTTATGGCTTTTCGCCAGTCCCGTTTCTTTTTTAATTTCAAACAACTGGCAGCGGAACGTATTGGCCTGGTGAACGAATGGATTCAAAACATCCGCACCATTCGAATTCTGGGATGGATTCACCACTTTGAGGAAAATATTTTCGCCAAACGTGAAGTGGAAACCCGCAATCGTGTTTTGATGGTGACCAATGGTCAGATGATGAATGCGATCTCCTCGTCGATCACTTTTGTACTGAATGTTGTGACTCTGGGTTCGTTGGTTTTTTATTCGAAACACTCTTTAACCAGTGGTGAAATATTGGCGTTGTTATGGATCGTCGGAATCTTTTTGACCCGCCCCTTCCGCCAAATGCCGTGGTTTTTTACCTTTGCCTTTGATTCCTGGACATCCTTGAAACGTCTAGAGGAATTCTTCAACACGAAGAATAACCAGACAGCTGCAGTGGATGATAAGGTCACAGCGCAAACGGCCCTGGATGAAAAGTATGCCCTGCAGGTTCAAGGCCTGAATCTGCGCATCGGCAGTCGTCACATTCTTAAAGGCATTGATTTCAACATCAAGGATGGCGAGTTTGTCGCTGTCGTTGGCGAAGTCGGCTCTGGCAAATCAATGTTGCTGCTGTCCCTGCTTCGTGAAACCGGGGCCCGCTTTCAACAATATCGCATCGGAAATCAGGATGCCCTTCAACAGGACGGAAACCAGGTCCGCGAAAACTTCGCTTATGTCCCACAAGAGGGCTTTATCATGAGTGCCACACTTCGTGAGAACGTTGCCTTTGTCTATGACATCGATCCGGATCGTGACAACATGGTGGAAGAATCCTTAAAGCTTGCACAGTTTGAATTAAACACTGAGCGTGTGGAAAAAGGCCTGGGAACTGAAATCGGCGAACGTGGAGTAAATCTTTCCGGTGGCCAACGTCAACGGGTGAGCCTTGCCCGCGTTCACTATCACAATGCTCCGATACTGCTGTTGGATGACTGCCTAAGTGCCGTCGACGTGGACACTGAACACAAACTTTTTGAAACTTTGCTGATGGGTGCCTGGGCGGATCGCACTCGTATTTTGGTCACGCATCGCCTTTCCGCCCTGAATCGTGTGGATCGGATTTTATTCCTGGAAGATGGGCGCATTATAGATCAAGGAACCTTTGAGGAACTGCTGGCGCGAAATGAAAAATTCCGCGAATACACCACCACGGTTGCCAAAGAAGCCACCGCACAAAAAGAAAGCGAAGGTTCCCGTGGCTAACCAACAAACTGCAACCAAACCCAAATATCTTTCTGATGGTGAAGTCAAAAAAGAAGGTGGCTACAATAAGACGATCTATGAAACTTTGCGTTTTGCTTACGCACCGTTTTTGATTCGCATCGGATTGTGCCTGGCGTTTGGTATCATTGGGCGAGGTCTTTTGCTGGGCAATACCAACGTGATCGGTTACTGGGTAGACAGCCTGGTTGGCAAACAGTCTCCTTTATCGAGCCTCACCTCCCAGGAAATCATTGGAATTTTACTGGCGATGGCGCTTGCGGGTTTCGTTCTTACATTGATCTTCCGCGTAGGCTTTTCCCGTCTATCGGCCAAGGCGATTTCCAGTTTTTATGACGAAGTGACTTTACGCACCTCACGCCTGCCGATGAGTTTTTATGACAACACTCCGGCCGGTCGAATTATCACTCGCTTTTCCAGCGACTATGGCAACGTATTTCGCTTATTCGGCGGCCCCCTGGCCGAGTTTCTGTCCATCATTTTTGATCTGATCATGATGACCATTCTGATCACCATAGCAAATCCGGTGTTCCTGATTCTGGTGGCCTTCATCGCGATTTTGAATTTCTTTGTTTATAAATTAAACCAGGAAAAATTAAGGAAAGCCCGTCGTGAACTGTCGGCCAGCCGCTCGCCAAGTATTGCTCACTTTGCGGAAACCACTCAGGGTGCTTCGACCATTCGTTCTTTCCGTCGTCAGAAATCTTTCACTGAACGCTTTGAAAGTTTGGATAGATACTTCCTGGGACAAAAACTGGACACCACACGCCAGCTGATTAGCTTTTCATTTCAAATGAACAGCATGACCGCTGTGCTTCTTTTGATCACTGGTGTTGCTTCCTACTTCATGGTGGAAAAAGGCTGGGCCAGCATCGGCTCCGTCGGCGTGGCATTCACCTTCATCACACTTTCTGGAAATACTGTGCAAATGTTCTTTGAGTGGTTAACGCAATTCGAAGAGGCAATGATCGGCGTCGAGCGCCTGGATCACTATATGCGCATGGAAATCGAAAAAGGGAATTACCTGCCCTCTTCGGCAACATTCGCAACCGGCCATCCGGTTTACTCCCCGACTTTGGAAAAGTATCTAAGTCATCGTCGTCTGACTGAAAATAGCAGCGCCTCGGTGGAAGTGAAGGACTTGTCTTTCCGTTACCGCGATGACCTGCCTTGGGTTTTAAAAAATCTGAATTTTGAAGTCAAAGCGGGCGAGCGTCTGGGCATCGTGGGGCGTACCGGCTCTGGAAAATCCAGTTTGATTCAGGCTCTGTTTCACCTCTACCCGATTTCGAAGGGTCAGATTACAATCAATGGCAACGCTCCAAAAATAAATGAACAAGATCAGGGCGTAGACCTGAATCTGTACCGTCAATCGATGGCCTTTATTTCTCAGGAACCCATTCTATTCCAAGGCAGCCTTAGATTTAATCTGGATATCGAAGGTCACCACAAGGAAGAGGACCTGTTCGAGGTCCTGCGCAAAGTGGGACTTCTGGAATGGGTACAGGGTCAGGCCTTGGGTCTGGATATGAAAATCGAAGAACGCGGTAAGAATTTATCCTTGGGCGAACGCCAGCTTTTGTGCATGGCTCGTTGCCTATTGCAGCAGGCGCCTATTGTGATCATGGACGAAGCCACCAGTTCTGTGGATCCACAGTCTGAGGAAATCCTGATCCGGGCCACCGAGGAGTTATTTGCTGATCGTACACAGATCATCATCGCCCACCGTTTATCTACTCTGGCCAAGTGTGATAGGATTTTATGGTTACAGAGTGGGGAAATCGTTGAGTTGGGTCCGACACAGGAGATCCTGCCTCGCTTCAAAAAGACCGAACTTGTTTAAATAAATCTGCGCGCCCCCTCAATTAAAAGTTTGCCGCTTCCGATGTATTGGAGTACTCCTCAAGGCACGCGACAAACTAAGACTTCAGCTACAGTGAGGTGGGCATGGATAACAACCAAACCCTCGATGAAACACTAGACGAAAACTCCGTGATCAGTCTGACCGATCAATGGGCCTCTTTAACCCCGGATGAGCGTCGCGAAAAGTTCAAGGAGCTTCCTAGAACTGATGCTGAAGAGTTATTTTTAAATCTCCCGACCCATGACCAGGCCGAACTTATTGCTGAAGCGTCTCATCTTGAGAAACGCTCTTGGGTGCGTTTGCTGGCTCCCGATGACGTGGCCGATCTAATTCAAGAAATCGGTACCGACCATAAGGAAGATTTACTTTCCCTATTGGATCCACAGACCAAACGTGAAGTCATTGCCCTGCTGGCTTACGCAGAAGACGCGGCCGGGGGCTTGATGAGCACCCGTTTCGTGCGCCTGCGCGCCGAGATGAGCGTGGATGAAGCCATCAGCTATCTGCGCATCCAGGCCAAAACCCACGTTGAGTCCATTTACTATGCTTATGTTTTAGATTCTGATCAGAAACTTCAGGGTGTTATTTCCTTCCGCGAGATTTTCTCGGCGGCTGCGGGCACTCGTATTTCTGAAATCATGCAAACCGAAGTTCTGAAAGTTCCACCTGACATGGACCAAGAGGAAATCGGTCGTATTTTCTCGCAACATGATTTGATGGCCCTGCCCGTTGTGGATGAACAGGGGATCATGAAAGGTATCGTTACGTTCGATGACGTGGCGACGGCGATTCAGGAAGAGACCACTGAAGATATCCATAAACTGGGGGGCGTGGAATCCCTGGATGCTCCGTACATGAAGATCTCGATGTTCGAGATGATCAAGAAACGTGCGGGATGGTTGTTGGTCCTGTTCCTGGGCGAGATGTTCACGGCTACGGCGATGGGCTATTTCCAAACGGAAATTGAACGTGCCGTGGTATTAGCTTTGTTTATTCCATTGATTATCAGCTCCGGTGGTAACTCCGGCTCCCAGGCTTCGACCTTGATTATTCGTGCGATGGCCCTGGGCGAGGTGCGCCTGCGTGACTGGTGGCGTGTTCTGGGTCGTGAGCTTATGGCTGGCTTAGCACTGGGTGTTTGCTTAGGACTTGTGGGGCTATTCCGTATCATGATCTGGCCAACGCGTGAGGCCCTGTATGGCCCACACTATATGCTTGTAGCAGTCACAGTGATGCTCAGCCTGATTGGTATCGTACTGTGGGGAACCATCTCGGGCTCCATGCTACCTTTCCTGCTTAAGAAAATCGGCTTTGACCCGGCTTCTGCTTCTGCTCCGGCCGTTGCAACTTTGGTGGACGTGACGGGATTGATTATTTACTTCTCGGTAGCTTCATTTGTTCTTGCGGGTGTTTTGCTTTAATAATTCATGCAGCTAAAAATGAAAAAGGCGTCTTCTTGAGACGCCTTTTTTACTTTTAATAAATGAATCAAACTTAGCGAGTCGCATCCAGAGCCATTCTGCCCGCAAGATCTTGTTCTTCCTGCTGGTCCTTGGCTTTCTGCTGGTCGCTGGTACCAATTGTGGATTGTGCGGCTCCTTTTTTAATGTCGCCGCCTTTACTGGTAATATGCAGAGTGCCGTCAGTGCCAGCCATAAGTTCTTTGGTCACGTTAAATTCAATGCTTGCTGCAGGAAGCACATTTGAATCGGCATCCTGACCGATGGTGCGAATCAAATTCTTACCAATCAATGAAAGCTTGTTCGCGCCGATATCAACCATCCCCGCCGGAGCAGTACTGATAATACTTGCGCTGTTCAGGATCAATGTGTCTGCCTTGATTGCCAAAGCCATCGCCGTTGTTTTCAATTCGCCACAAACAAAAACGACTTTTGCACTTGTCAACGAACCCACTTGATCAGCTGTCGCCATAACTTCTTTTTTTGTCAGACCATTGATATAACTGGCATCGACTTGATCGTCAGTACAGCCAAAAACAACATAAGAGGTGTCGGACACCACTTCATTTAGAATAGTTTCTGATTTGGTAAGGTTCGACATTGGTTTGTGGTCGGGATCCAAATCTGTCAGCTTTCCATCAGCTGCCAAACCCGCGATATAAGTTATTTTAATCGCCGGATTCACACTCAGTTTGTCAGAGGGCTCATCATAATTAACTTTGCTTTCGTCGATTTTAACAATCGCACCTGTCACCATGATTTGACCTGGCTGACCGCCATCTTTTGTATTTACCGTCGCTTCACCTTTAGGAGTGTCATCGCCACGAAGACCCAGGGCTACACTACTAGCTTTATCATCCTTTACCGCACAGGCAGCAAGGCTCATCAAAACAGCTGTCGCCAATAATTTAGAAATCTTCATAAACTCTCTCCTTTAATAAGGCGGATTTTCCATCCACCCCCTACTAAGCAAGAAACAATCCAAGCGTTTCCCGGACTCAGATGGAACTGTTTTGATTTGAGAATTGCTTTGCGTCTGGGAATGTCACCGGGTGACATTCCAGGGCACTCACAGTAGGGTTTGAATATGCTTTCACAAAAACCACTTCCCTCAGCTTTAAACGGCCCCAAAGTCTCTCTGGAGAAACACTCTTCAGCGCTGGCGCCGGAGATGTTTAAAACCATTGATGCAAATCGAGAGCATCTAAAAAATATGCCCTGGATTCAATTCACCAATACGGTGGAAGATTCCAAAAAATGGATCGATGTCACATTTGCCGAGTGGGACAACCTGGCTTTGTTTGATTACGGAATTTATTTTGAAGGTAAGTACATCGGAAGTGCTGGCGTTCACAATATTCACTGGGAAAACAAGAACTGCGAGCTGGGATACTGGATTTCCAAGGAGTTTGAAGGCCGGGGCCTAATCAGCGAAGTGGTGAAAATGCTGGAAAGCGCCTGCTTCAAACAAGGCTTCCACCGTGTGGAAATTCGCTGTTTCAGTTTCAACGACGCCTCTGCCCGTGTCGCCCTTAAGAATGGTTATAAATTCGAAGGTGAACTTCGCGAGGACTCGTTGGTTAACGGTGAATACCAAAGCACCAAAGTATTTGGCAAACTTCGCGGCGAATGGATGAAATCCCAAGACTCACAATGAGGGCGTGCGCCCTCCATCGACCGGCAAATTTATTCCATTAATATAGGAAGCCGCAGGACTGACCAGAAAAGCAATGCCTTCCGCCGCCTCTGCGGGATCACCGATCCGACCGGCAGGGATTGTTTTAATCCATTGCTCTTCAACCTGATCAACTGTACTTCCACTTTTTTGCGCAGCAGATCCCATCAAGGACTCAATTCGCCCGGTACGAATATATCCTGGTAACATATTATTGACTGTGATCCCATAGGGGCCGAGCTCCCCCGCCAGAGTTTTTGACCAATTGGCCATCGCCCCGCGAATGGTGTTGGAAACTCCCAAACCTGGAATCGGATTTTTGACTGAAGTTGAAATAATATTGACGATACGACCGTACTTGGAAGCCTTCATTGACGGCACCACCGTTTGCACCAACAAATGCGCTGCCACTAGATGAGCCCTTAACGGCGCTTCAAACTCTTCGATGGAAGCTTCCAACAAAGGTCCCCCTTTAGGGCCCCCGGCATTGTTGACCAGAATGTGAATTTGCTCCTGCGCCAATGAAGGCAGGATTTTTTTTAAGCTTTCGGTGTCAGCTAAATCCACGGCAAAGTATTTGTGCGGCCCTTTGGATAAAGAGGCTATCAAACTTTTGAGGTTGTCTTCATTGCGAGCCAAGGCAATCACGCGGGCTCCGCGCTCTGCCAAAAGCTTGGCTGTGGCAAAACCAATACCTTGTGATGCCCCACACACGACTGCTGTTTTACCCTGAAGATCCCATGAACTCATACGTCCTCCCGCTTGAGTATTTCAGCAAGATTCAGTGAAGGGCGCAAAATAAAAAAGGGACTCTTTGTTCAAGAGCCCCTTTTAGTGGTTTTAATTTTTAGTTCGCAAACACTATGATTTCACAAGGTTCGCAGTCCACTGTTGGATCATAGCCAAAGTTCCCTGTTTCGCATTTGCGAATTGCACCCCGTAGGATTGGTTCGCTTCGCTCCACACGACTTGACCCTGCACCTCGATGATCTCGTTGCCATCCGGGCTTGCGATTCGCATGGTGACGATACCGCCTTTTTCCAGGGCCTGATCGGTGTTGAAAGACAAACCACCTTGAGAGATCGTGTTCATCGATCCAACCAGTTCGCGATCGCCAACCATCACTTTGATTTGCGATTGCATTTTGAAACGATCGTGGCGACGTTTGTTTCTTGGGTCATTTGCCATCGCACGTTGACGAAGGATGAACCAGAACGCCATTGGAATCATCATCAAACCCAAGACCACTCCGGCCGTCGGGTTTGCACCGCCCGCACCTGGGCCACTGTGAATAGCTGTCGTCACCAGTCCGCAACCTGTTGCTGCGCCCGCACCTTCAGCCGAAGCCGGGAAGCGGGATGCATCCAATGGTGGTTGCTCAGCCTGCTCGCCATGACTTGCCTGCACTTCCTGAATTAGCTGACCTGAATCCACGCGGGCACTGGAGGAAACATAGTTCGCCAATCCCGAAACGACGTCAGCAGTTTGAATAAGTTTTTGTTTGATTTGATAGCCCGTCAACTGAGGTTCTTCACGCAAAGCAAGGGCTGCGATACCGGCCACCAATGGAGCCGCCATTGAAGTTCCATCCATATATTTATATCCGCCACCAGGAATGGTACTTAGAATATCTTCTCCTGGAGAAGCAATGTGAACCTTACCCTTGCCGTAATTCGAAAAGCTAGATTTTTGATCATATGAGTTTACGGATGCGACTGAAATTACACTCGGCAAATCATAATTCGCCGGATACATCGGCACACTGTCATTGTTACTGTTATAGTTACCCGCTGCATTCACGATCAGAATGCCCTTATTATAGGCTGCCGCCAGGGAATCCAACAATGCTCTGGAGTAGTTTGCGCCCCCCCAAGAATTGTTGATCACTTGCGCCCCATTATCCACGGCGTAGTCGATCGCTTTAATTGCATATGCAGTCGTTCCTGAACCGTCGGCTTTCAAAGACTTCACCGGCATGATCAGGATTTTTGATTCAGGCAGTGGACGCTGGAAGATATTCAGTCCAGCACCGACCACGATTCCTGCAACGTGTGTCCCGTGGTTATTGTCATCCATCACGTTTGGAGAGTTATTAGTAAAATTCCAACCATTGATATCGTCGACATATCCGTTACCGTCATCATCATAACCCGGTACACCGTTGGCTTCCGCGACATTCACCCACGCGGCCCCCGAACCGCCAGTACCGTCAGCTTCATAAGGTCTGAAAACCGGGTGCGTGAAGTCCAAACCAGAATCCACAACCGCAACTATGACCTTACCCGTATTGCTTGCAAAGCTAACTGATTGCGACCATGCACTCGTCACCTGAGTATTGGCATCGATGAGGGAAGCCTGATAAAGATAACTCTGACTGTAGGAGCCGGAGCCCATTAGAATAGCGTTGGTATTAAATAGATGTTGCAAGGAAAAGCCTTGACTTGCGGTTTCACTGGCCAGCGTGCCGTTGGTGGACCATATATAGTTGGGTTCCACATATTCAACATCCGGGTCGTTTTTCAAATCGGCCACTTCTTCTGCTGCAGATGCCAAAGAACGAACTGAAACGTGATACATCCCGAGCTTGCTGTAGGCGCCTCTCATAGTGACTCTTTGCGCAAGTCGTGCACGAACACCCTGCTGGTTTACACCGGTAGAGCTATTGCGCACTTTAACGATATATTCCCCCGGAACAACGGTCGACATTTGTGCGAACGCGGTACCAGCGAATGTAAGAGTCAAAGCTATGAAACCTATTACAATGCGTTTCACGGTTTCTCCTTAGAAATTGAACAATATCTATTCGGTTGCTGGTCCAGGAATAATGAGCACAAAATAGTGACCTATTTTGAGACAAGCGTAAGACCTTGATGCTATTCAGCTAAGCTGATATTAATTTTTAACCGATACATTCAGAGACAAGGACACCATCCAGCTATGAAACATCTTCAGAAAATTTTCTTGCAAGGTCTTGTAACCTTCCTACCCATCGCACTGACGATCTACATCATCTATGCGGGTGTTTCGATTGTGGATAGCATCCTGGGCGATACCCTGCGCCAGTTCATGCCGGTCTATATCCCGGGCTTTGGCTTCCTGCTGACTATTCTGTTGATCTTCTTTTTGGGCTTCCTGCTTAACAATCTATTGGCAGCAGGTCTTTTCCATAAATTGGAACAAAAACTAACTCAGGTTCCTTTGATCAAGGCGGTTTACAGTCCCCTGCGCGATCTGATGAATATGTTCTCGAAGGGCGGCGGTCCCGGGGGCGGCATGCAAACCGTGGTGTTGGTTGATATCAACGACAACGGCATCCGCGCGATGGGCCTGGTGACCCGTGAGCATTTCACGGATATTCCGGCTATCAACGCGCAAGCCACAGATAAAGTCTCTGTTTACATTCCGATGAGTTATGGTTTGGGTGGATTCACTCTGCTGGTTCCCCGCAACCGCATCACTCCAATTGATATTCCGATTGAAAAAGCCATGAGCCTTGCCATCACTGGTTGGGTGAAGGCTGAAAAGCATGAGGGAGACAAGTAATGGCTGATGCTTCCTGCGCAACAACGGTCAGTAAAGCTTTAAAAATCAACAACGACCTGACTCGCTATGGTGCTTTTGCCGAAATCGGTGCAGGACAAGAAGTGGCCCGCCACTTCTTTCAAGCCGGTATGGCTTCTCAAACCATCGCGAAAACCATCTCTGCCTATGACATGATCGTCAGCGATGAAATCTATGGCAAAGAAGCCAATGGTCGCTATGTATGTGAACCCCGTCTGGAAAAGATGCTGGGGCATGAATACAATCTTTTGATCGAACGTCTTAGTGGCCCCCGTGGCGGTAAGACTTGTTTCTTCTCGTTTGCTTCAACTGTGGCAACCGCTTCAGTAGGCTCCAGCAAACAATCCCATGGCTGGATGGGTGTGCGCTTTCAAGCGACTCCCGGCGGTCCGTCGAATGAAATCATTCTGCATGTGCGCATGCTGGATCGCCATCGCCTGCAACAACAGGAATCCCTGGGCGTTCTGGGTGTTAATTTACTCTTTTGTGCTTTCTATGGTTTGGCAGATACAGACAACTTCGTTCCACAATTGGTGGAAAACCTTAAAGAGGGCCAGGTTGTCATCGACGTTATCAAGTTCAATGGATCGGCCGTTGCTCACTTTGACAACCGCTTGATGAATTTGGAACTGGTTCGCCGAGGTTTGGCGGAAGCAATCATGTTCTCCCCTAAAAATGAAATTTTGAATGTTTCCGACGCCGTTTATGGCAAATCATTGTTAATTCAACGAGGCACCTTCCGCCCCGTCACCAGCACTCACATCGACGTTATCCAAAAAGGCATGGCGCAAATGAAAGCTGACGTGAAAAACATGGAAGGCAAGGATCTGGAGATCCTGCCCGTCATGGAAATGACGATGCACAATCTGACAACAGACGGCCACGTGAACGAGTCTGACTTTTTGGCTCGCGTGGAAGTTCTGACCAGCCTGGGTTATCACGTGATGATTTCAAATTTCCGTTTGTTCTATACGTTGAAAAGATTCATCCGCCGCTACAATCAGAATCTGATGGCGTTGATCATGGGTGCGAGTCATCTGGAAAAACTGTTCGAAGAATCACATTATAAGAATTTAGAGGGCGGCTTGCTTGAGGGCCTGGGTAAACTGATGGAGCAAAAAACCAAAGTTTACGTTTATCCCCACAAGACTCCGGATCTTTGCCTGACGACGAAGAGCTTTTTTCCAAAAGCTCACTTGCGACACATCTATGCTTACTTCGTGGAAAGTAAGCAAATTGTCGATGTGTCGGGTTGTGATGAAACTGCAGACTACCTGCACTCCGGCGACGTGGTTAAGATGATTGAATCCGGGGATTCACGCTGGGAGCAGTTCGTTCCGCAGAAAGTGGTCTCTGCGATCAAATCGCAAAAACTGTTTGGTTTTAAGTAGAGCTCTTTAAAGAACACCAGGATTTATTTTACACATGAAAAGTGGGATTTATTTCTGGTGTTTTGAATCGGCGCGAAGTTTTCAGTGCGCCAGAGATGTCTTTAGTGCAGATTTGCACTGGCAAGATCTAGTGCAGATTTGCAAGACAAGATAAAAGCGTCGAATTTTCTTTTTCATTCAAGTTCAAAGTCATTTTAGCTTTGATAACTTCTAGTAGCTTAAGCATTTCCAATGCCTCCTTTCATTTGACCAATATACGGCATCCTTAGCCATAATCTCCAACGCATAATAAGAATCCGAATATGCACAAAACGCATACACAGACCTTTGGCGGATGTTTTCTCATTCAGTTGTCGATAGGTTCTCAATGGGCTTTCATAAACGATAATGACTTTCAAAATCTTGGATCTCTGCCGAAGAGCTTTTTAACCTATAAGTGTTGGAGGTACCCGTGAGCCTAGTGCAGCTGATCTCTGGAACCGAATGCAAGATCTCCGTCGTCTCGATGGAGACTTTAAATCTTATCAACGGATTGTTATCACCTTCCGTATCCCGCAAGGAAGTTTATCGCCTGTGCTGTAAGGCTGGTGTCTGTCCTGTCACCCTACTCCGCAAACTAAAGTGATTCCGTAATATCACTTCCCTTCAAGCAGGGTCACAATGGCCCTGTTTGAACTGGCATCCCTATTGCTTTAGGAGTTTTCACCTTCGGATATCGAAGGCACTTTTAAACCACTGGGGGTTCTTATGTTTTTACGACGTACTTTTGCTGTTCTTGTTACTTTGGCGACTTTGTTAACGGCAATGCCTTCAGTTGCGCAATCACGAAACATGCGTCCTCCAGAGCAGGATCTGCAGCGACGGGTTTATCAATTGGAATCGACTGTGTACCAACTTTCCCAACGCCTGGAGCGCCTTGAGTACGGGGCTCCTGAACAAAGCCGAGGCTGGGTTTGTATCATCAAAGATTCTACCTGGGGCAAAGTGTATCAGGGAAAAGCTGAAAGCCGCGTTGAAGCCTCTGCGCAAGCCACAAATGCCTGTATATCTGGTTCTGGATTCGCATCGAACTGCCGCGCTGAACCTACCTGCGAGCGCCTGTAGTTCTTAATATTCTCTATTCTTAGAAAGCTGTCCGACACTGCGTACAGCTCGTCCTTCAGATTCAATTTAAGGCCTGTAGAGCTGAAAAACCTATGGCCTGCTCCATGAAATAAGGGGTTCCTGCAAAGGAGCCCTTTATGTTTTTTAAGACCATTCAAAAAAACACTCTAACGGTCGACACATATTCATTCACGTTTCTTCATGAAATTTCTGAAGTTTTAGAAACAAATGATGGCTACTTGGTACTCTTGAAGTACTGGGTGAGAGCAAAGTCAGGATATAACTTGTGGGACAACGTCTACATGTTGAATAAAAAATTGGAGCTCACTTGGCAAATTAAGGGCACTAAATCCAGATGCTACGTCGGAATCTTTCACTACGACGGAGACTATCGTGCGGTAGATTTAGATGGAGTCAGTTCGGTGTTGGACATGACAGATGGAAAAGTCATACAAGAGGATTTCTTAAAATGAAAAAGAACAACACTTTTAGCATTGGCGATCGATCAATTACTTTTCTTCATAAAATAATGTCAGTTGATAAAGTAAAGGATGGCTATTTGGTTATTTTGAATTACTGGTGCGATGCAGATCTAAATTATAGCTTCGAGGACAACATTTATAAGCTGAACGACAACTTGGAAATACAATGGCAAATTCAGGGCTACAAACCCAGATGTTATGTTGGAATTTTTGTTGATGAGAAAAACTTTCGAGCTATAAGCTGCGATGGCATGAGCGTCGAGACAGATATGGCGACCGGAAAAACAATTTCGGAGAAATTCGTCAAATGACTCGAAACAACACTTTTGCCGTTGGCAACAGATCAATTACCTTTATCCATGAGATAAAGGAGACGATTGAAACCGAAAATGGTGCTCTCGTACTTTTGAAACATTGGGTATATGCGAAACAAGGATACAATCTTTGGAATAACGTCTACAAAATCAATCAGAATCTTGAAATTGAATGGCAAATTCAAGGCAGCAAACCAAGATGCTATGTCTCAATCATTCATAACAATGGAGAGTTCGAGGCAATAGATTGGGAAGGTGTTTGTGTGGTCGTCGACATGAACACAGGCAAAGTCATTCGTGAATACCTGGTTAAATAAATGGCTGACTCATTCATTAGAAATGATGGCGGAATGATGAAAATTAAAAACAATACGCTATTCTTAAACGGCCAATCTATTACTTTCATTCACAGAATCAGAACAGTCATGAAGACCCCGCAAGGCTATTTGGTTCTTTTAGATCATTGGAAAAATGGAAGTACAGGCCACTGCCTATACGACAATGTATTTATGGTTAGTGAGGATTTGGCCGTTTTGTGGCAAATAAAAGGTCGCAAGCCTAGAGCGTACGTCGATATATTTTTCTATGACAACGAATATCACGCAGTTGATGTTGAAGGTGCAAGTACAGTTCCCGATATGTCGAATGGAATTATGATTCGAGAGGATTTCGTCAAATAGCTCATTCTATTGCTCGATAAAAATAAAAAACCACGGCAGGCATGCCGTGGTTTTTTTAACGCACTCTTGCTACCAAAAGTGTGTCCGTACCTAAACGCGGGATTCTAGGAATTCGATGAGGCATTGGACGGCTTGGCCGGAGCCGCCGCTGCTGCCGATGGCGCCGCTCGCGCGGTCGGACCAGGCGTAGATATCCAAGTGCGCCCACTTTTTGCCGCCCACGAATTTTTGCAGGAACAAGGCTGCGGTGATGGCTCCACCGAAGCCGCCGCCGGAGTTTTTGCAATCAGCGAATGGCGAAGACAGGTCGCCCCAGTATTTGTCGAACAAAGGCATGCGCCAGTTTAGATCACCGGCACGTTGACCTGCTTTAGTCAGCTCATTTGCCAGATCATCGTCGTTCGAGAAAAGTCCTGCGATATCGGCACCCAAGCCGACTTTGATTGCGCCGGTCAAAGTTGCAACGTCGATCACGTACTCAGGATCGTCAGAACCTTTTTGTTTGCACGCAACATCCAACACGTCAGCCAAAACCAAACGGCCTTCTGCATCTGTATTGTCGATCTCAACTTTCATTCCATTGCGAGCCGTAACGATGTCACTTGGACGGAACGCATTTGCATCCACTGCGTTTTCAGCCAAAGCCAAATAGAAATCCAATGGGCCTGCATATTGGGATTCAGAAGCCCACAACGCCAATGCGATGACCGCTGCAGAACCACCCATGTCTTTTTTCATCAAACGCATTGCTGATGAAGGCTTGATATCCAAACCACCGGTATCGAAAGTGATACCTTTGCCCACAAAAGCAACCGGTTTTAAACCGGATTTCTTTGTCGGACGGTATTTCAAATGAACCATGCGAGGTCCATGCGCCGCCCCCTGCCCTACGGACAAGTGCAAACCCATTTTTTCAGAAATCAGTTTCTTTTCTTCCCAAACAGTCACTTTCAAGTTCTTGCCCCAGGAAATCTTCTTAGTCGCAAGGTCAGAGTACGATTTTGGATTTAGATCATTCGGTGGCAAGTTCACCAAGTGACGCGCCAAAGTGACCGCGCGAGCACGAACGGACGCTTCCTTGATCAGGGATTTATCAAAATCGTCTGAAGTTTTAAGCAAATTCACCTTTGGAAGATCCACCAGCTGTTTACCGTCAACAAACTGACGATAATTGTACGGTGCCATATCCAAACCGACCAAAGCGCCCAGCTCCTGAACTTTTTCAGTTCCCGAGAACTCAACACGCAATGCTTTTACCTGGTGAGCCTTGATATGAGGAACCAAAGAGCCGAACTGATCGCGGGCCCAAGTATAAGTCGCTTCGTCCAAAAGACCATCGTGACCTACAGAGTTTTTGCCACGGGGGCGAAG